>NZ_CP107904.1:5632000-5955500 GCF_036013975.1 Kitasatospora sp. NBC_00458 | reverse complement strand
TACCGGCTGCCCGACGTCCGGCTGCGCGGCCTGCTGCACCTGCTGCGCGACGACGCCCGGCTGCAGACGTACGTGGAGCGCGAGCTGGGCCCGCTGCTCGCCCACGACGCCGAGCACGACGCGCAGCTGGTCCGGATGCTGCGGATCTACCTGGAGCAGGGCCGGAACAAGTCGGCCGCGGCCGACGCGGCGCACCTGTCCCGGCCGTCCTTCTACGACCGGCTGCACAAGGTCGAGCGGATCCTGGGCGTCGACCTCGACCAGGTGGAGTCCTGCCTGTCGCTGCACGTCGCGCTGCTCGCCCTGGACGCCGTCCGGCGCTGAGCCCGGGCGCAGCACCCCGATGGTCGGGGCCGGTGGTCGGGGCCGGTGGTCTGGGCCGGGGAGCAGGGGTCGGGGAGCGGGGGTCGGGGAGCAGGTCGGGGAGCGGGGAACGTCAGACCCCGGTGATCCGGCCCCAGACCTTGTGGAGGACGGGCCGCTCGGCCGAGGTGACGTCGCGCATGGTGTGCAGCCGCGCCCGCATCTCCCCGGTCGGGAAGACCAGCGGGTGCTCGGCCAGCTCCGCCTTCTCCCTCTCCCCGCTGGCGGCGAGCACCTCGCGGGCGGCCGGCACGGGGCAGATGTACTGCACCGCGACGGCGAGCTCGGCGGCCACCTCCGGCTGGTAGTAGTGGTCGATCAGCAGCTCGGCGTTGCGCTTGTGCCCGGCCCGGTTCGGGACCAGCAGGCTCTCCGCCCAGAGTTCGCCGCCCTCCTCCGGCACGACGAAGTCGAGGTCCGGGTTCTCCGCCATCAGCTGGACGGCGTCCCCCGAGTACGCCTGGCAGGCCAGTGCGGCCCCGGAGGCCAGGTCGCTCGTGTAGTCGTTGCCGGTGAAGCGGCGGACGTGCCGGGTGTCGACCATCTTCTGCACCTGGTCCATGGCCCGGTGCGCGTCGTCCGCCGTGAACGCGGCGAGGTCGGCGCCCTGAGCGAGCATCAGCAGCCCGAGCGCCTCGTCCAGCCCGGCGAACAGGGTGACCCGGCCCTTGAGGTCGGGCGCCCAGAGGTCGGCGGTGGAGCGCAGCTCGCGGCCGAGCTCCTTGCGGTTGTAGGCGATGCCGGTGATCCCGGACTGCCACGGCACGCTCCGCCGGCGCCCGGGGTCGAAGGCCGGGTCGGCCAGCTGCGGGTCCAGGTTGGCGGTGACGTGGGGCAGGTTGCCCCGGTCCAGGGCCTGCACCCAGCCGAGCGAGACGTACCGGCCCGCCATCCAGTCGCTGACCACCATGAGGTCCCGGCCGGGGTCGGTGCCCTGGGTGAGGACCGGGCCCATCTTGCCGAAGAACTCGTCGTTGTCGTTGATGTCCTCGGTGTAGGTGACGGCGATCCCGGTCCGCTCGGTGAAGGCGTCCAGGGTCGGACGCCGGCCGTCGTCGTCGGCGTCGATGTACTGGGTCCAGTTGGAGAAGGCCAGCCGCGGCTCGTCCCCGGAGCGGTCGGGGGCGGAACGGCGGTCCTCGGCGACGTACGCGGAAGGGATTCCGCAGCCCGCGAGGGTGCCGGCGCCGAGCAGCCCGGCGGTGCCGAGCACGCTGCGGCGGGTCAGGGTGGTGCGGGACATGGGGGCCTCCGGGGCGTGGGGCGGCCCCGGGCGCGCGGGCACCCGGGGCCGCCCGGTCGGTACTGGTGCTGCCGTTCGGCGGTGCGGCGCCGCACCGCCGAACGGGTCGGTGCGGCGACCGGCCTGCCGGGGGGTCAGACGGTGTGCGCGTCGGTCAGCGTGAGCACCTCGTCGAGCACCGCGAGACCCGCCTTGGCCTCCTCCTCGGTCACCGTGCACGGCGGGACCACGTGGAACCGGTTCATGTTGACGAACGGCCAGAGCCCGCGCCGCTTGCAGGCGGCGGCCAGCTCGGCCATCGGCGCGTTGGCGGCGCCGGCCGCGTTGTACGGCACCAGCGGCTCGCGGGTGGCCCGGTCCTTGACCAGGTCGAGCGCCCAGAAGACGCCGAGCCCGCGCACCTCGCCGATCGAGGGGTGCCGCTCGGCCAGCTCGCGCAGCCCGGGGCCGAGCACGGTCTCGCCGATGTGCCGGGCGTTCTCGACGATGCCCTCCTCCGCCATCGCGTTGAGGGTGGCGACCGCCGAGGCGCAGGCCAGCGGGTGGCCGGAGTAGGTGAGCCCGCCGGGGAACGGCCGCTCGGCGAAGGTCGCGGCGATCTCCGCGCTGATCGCCACGCCGCCGAGCGGGACGTAGCCCGAGTTGACGCCCTTGGCGAAGGTGAGCAGGTCGGGGGTGACGCCCCAGTGGTCGGCGGCGAACCAGGCGCCGGTGCGGCCGAAGCCGGCCATCACCTCGTCCAGGATGAAGACGATGCCGTAGCGGTCGCAGATCTCCCGGACGCCGGCCAGGTAGCCGGGCGGCGGGACGAGGATGCCGGCGGTGCCGACCACCGTCTCCAGGATGACCGCCGCGACGGTGCCCGGGCCCTCGAAGGCGATGACCTGCTCCAGGTGCGCCAGCGCGCGCTCGCACTCCTGCGCCTCGTTCTCGGCGTGGAAGTTGGAGCGGTAGGCGTACGGGCCCCAGAAGTGCACGATGCCGGAGACGCCCGTCTCGTTGGCCCAGCGGCGCGGGTCGCCGGTGAGGGCGATCGCGTTGGCGGTGGCGCCGTGGTACGAGCGGTAGGTGGCGAGCACCTTCTGGCGGCCGGTGTGCAGCCGGGCCAGCCGGATGGCGTTCTCGTTGGCCTCGGCGCCGCCGTTGGTGAAGAAGACCTTGTCGAGGTCGCCCGGGGTCCGCTCGGCGATCAGCCGGGCGGCCTCGCTGCGCGACTCGACCGCGAAGCCGGGGGCGATGGTGCAGAGCTTCGCCGCCTGCTCCTGGATCGCCGCGACCACCTTCGGGTGCTGGTGACCGATGTTGGTGTTCACCAGCTGGGAGGAGAAGTCGAGGTAGCGGTTGCCGTCGTAGTCCCAGAAGTACGAGCCCTCGGCGCCCGCCACCGCGAGGGGGTCGATCAGCGCCTGGGCGGACCACGAGTGGAAGACGTGCGCGCGGTCGGCGGCCTTGACGGCCTGGCCGGCGGCTGAGTCAGCGGTGGGGATGCTCATGCGGCAAGGCTAGGGAGTCACGCCCCCGAAGTGCAGGTTCATCCTGTCAGCCGGTCACGCCAACGGCCGACAGGGTGCAAAGGCACAGGGCCCGGGTCACGAGGACCCGGGCCCATGGTCGGATCACACGACCGTGCGCTCGTCAGATCACGCCGACGCGCCGTCCGACGGTCACGACCCGCTCAGATCGCGGTCATGACGTGCTTCACCCGGGTGTAGTCCTCGAAGCCGTAGGAGGAGAGGTCCTTGCCGTAGCCGGACTTCTTGAAGCCGCCGTGCGGCATCTCGGCGACCAGCGGGATGTGGGTGTTGATCCAGACGCAGCCGAAGTCCAGGCGGCGGGACATCCGCATCGCGCGGGCGTGGTCCTTGGTCCACACCGAGGAGGCGAGCGCGTACTCCACGCCGTTGGCGTAGCCGACGGCCTGGTCCTCGTCGGAGAACTTCTGCACGGTGATGACCGGGCCGAAGACCTCGTTCTGGATGATCTCGTCGTCCTGGTTCAGCCCGGAGACGACGGTCGGGGCGTAGAAGTAGCCCTTGTCGCCGACCCGGTGGCCGCCGGCCTCGACCTTGGCGTGCTCCGGCAGGCGCTCGATGAAGCCGGTGACCTGCTTCAGCTGGTTGGCGTTGTTCAGCGGGCCGTAGAGCACGTCCTCGTCGTCCACGCCACCGGTCTTGGTCTCGGCGGCGGCCTTGGCCAGCGCCTCGACGAAGGAGTCGTGGATCGACTCGTGCACCAGCACGCGGGTGGCGGCGGTGCAGTCCTGGCCGGCGTTGAAGAAGCCGGCCACCGAGATGCCCTCGACCGCCTCGGCGATGTCGGCGTCCTCGAAGACCACGACCGGGGCCTTGCCGCCCAGCTCCAGGTGGACGCGCTTGACGTCCTTGGCGGCGGACTCGGCGACCGAGATGCCGGCGCGCACCGAGCCGGTGATCGAGGCCATCGCCGGGGTGGGGTGCTCGACCATGGCCCGGCCGGTCTCGCGGTCGCCGCAGATCACGTTGAAGACGCCGGCCGGCAGCTCCAGGTCCTTGAGCACGCCGCCGATGATCTCGGCCAGCAGCACGGTGGAGGCCGGGGTGGTGTCGGAGGGCTTCAGCACCACGGTGTTGCCCGCGGCGATGGCCGGGGCGAACTTCCAGACGGCCATCATCATCGGGTAGTTCCACGGCGCCACCTGGGCGCAGACGCCGACCGGCTCGCGGCGGACGATCGAGGTCATGCCGTCCATGTACTCACCGGCGGCCTTGCCCTCCAGGAGGCGGGCGGCACCGGCGAAGAACCGGATCTGGTCGACCATCGGGCCGATCTCCTCGGAGAGGGTCAGCGACCGCGGCTTACCGGTGTTGCGACACTCGACGTCGACGATCTCGTCGGCGCGCGCCTCGACCGCGTCGGCGATCTTCAGCAGCAGCTTCTGCCGGGTGCTCGGGGTGGCGTCGCGCCAGGCCGGGAACGCGGCCTCGGCGCTGGCCATGGCGGCGTCCACGTCGGAGGTGCCGGACAGCGGGGACGTCGCGTAGACCTCGCCGGTGGTGGGGTCGACGATGTCGAGCGTACGGCCGTCCGCCGCATCGACGAACTCACCGTTGATGTAGTTGCGCAGCGTGCGAAGGTCGCTCACGGTCTCTCCTCGGTCTCGGCCTGCGGCGTTGCAGAATCCGGCGCCATGGTACGTCGGCCGGTGCGGCCGACGAAGGGCGCCGAGTGGCCGGGCCGGGGCCGGCACGGTCCACTGGTGGGGGAATCCGCGCGGCGCTGCGGAGCCGCGCGGGTACCGGGCCAGGTTAGCCGTTCGGCTGCCGGTATCGACAGACCATCTGCACTGACACGATGAAATCCGCATCCGTTTTCCAAGATCACGACGAAATCAGCAGCTCCCACGCTTGCGAACGCGGCCTTGATCAGGCACAGTGGCGGCGTGGCCAACCGCGACCGGAACGCCAGCGTTCCCCTCGACGCCGCCTCCAAGGCGATCATCGAGCAGCTCCAGGAGGACGGGCGTCGCCCGTACGCCGCCATCGGCAAGGCCGTGGGCCTGTCCGAGGCGGCCGTGCGTCAGCGCGTCCAGAAGCTGCTCGACCAGGGCGTGATGCAGATCGTCGCCGTCACGGACCCGCTCACCGTCGGCTTCACCCGCCAGGCGATGGTCGGGATCCGGGTCGAGGGCGACATCGAGCCCGTCGCCGACGCGTTGGCCGCCCTCGACGAGGTCGACTACGTCGTCTGCACCGCAGGCTCGTTCGATCTCCTGGCCGAACTGGTCTGCGAGGACGACGAGCACCTGCTCGAAATGATCAACAAGCGCATCCGCTCGCTTCCCGGCGTGCGGAGCACCGAGAGCTTCGTTTACCTGAAGCTCCGGAAACAGACCTACACCTGGGGCACCCGATGACAGCCGACCCGGCGCAGAAGGACCTTTCCAAGACCGCCTACGACCACCTGTGGATGCACTTCACCCGCATGTCGTCGTACGAGAACTCCCCCGTGCCGACGATCGTCAAGGGCGAGGGCACCTACGTCTGGGACGACAAGGGACGCAAGTACCTCGACGGCCTCGCCGGCCTGTTCGTCGTCCAGGCCGGCCACGGCCGTGAGGAGCTCGCCGAGGCCGCCGCCAAGCAGGCCAAGGAGCTCGCCTTCTTCCCGGTGTGGAGCTACGCCCACCCGAAGGCCGTCGAGCTGGCCGAGCGCCTGGCCAACTACGCCCCGGGCGACCTGAACAAGGTCTTCTTCTCCACCGGTGGCGGCGAGGCCGTCGAGACCGCCTGGAAGCTCGCCAAGCAGTACTTCAAGCTGACCGGCAAGCCGACCAAGTACAAGGTCATCTCGCGGGCCGTCGCCTACCACGGCACCCCGCAGGGCGCGCTGTCCATCACCGGCCTGCCGGGCCTGAAGGCCCCGTTCGAGCCGCTGGTGCCGGGCACCCACAAGGCCCCGAACACCAACATCTACCGCGCCCCGGCCTTCCTGGCCGGCCCCGACGGCACGGTCGACCCCGAGGCGTACGGCCGCTGGTGCGCCGACGAGATCGAGGTCGCGATCCTCAACGAGGGCGCCGAGACCGTCGCCGCCGTCTTCGTCGAGCCGGTGCAGAACGCCGGTGGCTGCTTCCCGCCGCCGCCCGGGTACTTCCAGCGCCTGCGCGAGATCTGCGACCGCCACGACGTGCTGCTGGTCTCGGACGAGGTCATCTGCGCCTTCGGCCGCCTCGGCACCATGTTCGGCGCCGACAAGTTCGGCTACCAGCCCGACATGATCACCTGCGCCAAGGGCATGACCTCGGGCTACTCCCCGATCGGCGCCACGATCATCTCGGACCGCATCGCCGAGCCGTTCTACAAGGGTGACAACACCTTCCTGCACGGCTACACCTTCGGTGGCCACCCGGTCTCCTCCGCGGTGGCGCTGGCCAACCTCGACATCTTCGAGCGCGAGGGCCTGAACCAGCACGTCCTCGACAACGAGTCGAAGTTCCTGGGCACCCTGAACAAGCTGCGCGACCTGCCGATCGTCGGCGACGTCCGCGGCAACGGGTACTTCTACGGCATCGAGCTCGTGAAGGACAAGGTCACCAAGGAGTCGTTCAACGACGACGAGGTCGAGCGCGTGCTCTACGGCTTCCTGTCGAAGGCGCTCTTCGACAACGGCCTGTACTGCCGCGCCGACGACCGTGGCGACCCGGTCGTCCAGCTGGCCCCGCCGCTGATCTCCGACCAGTCGACCTTCGACGAGATCGAGCAGATCCTGCGGACCAGCCTCACCGACGCGTGGGCGAAGATCTGACGGTCCGAGCTTCCTTCCCCACCCTCCGCCGCAGGGCGGTCCCGCTTCCCGCGGGGCCGCCCTGCGGCGTTTCCCGGCCGCCGGCGGCCGTGCCCGTCGCGCCCGGCACGCACCGGGGCGGCCCCTCAGGAAACCCACCGGCCACCCGGCCGGCGGATTCCCGACCGGTTCCTCGACCAAACACGCCTGATTGCGGGTGATTTGCCCCTGATGGGCCAGTGTGCCGCACCCGCGCCCAGGCCCGATCGTTCTAATCTGACGACTGTCATATCCCTGCGGCCACCAGGATGGAACCTCATGTCAGCGGCCCCTCCTGACAACGACGTGCTGTGGGCCCGGGGGATCGTCAAGTCCCATCACGGCACCCCCGCCCTGCGCGGCATCTCGCTCGGGGTCCGGGAGGGCGAGGTGCTCGCCGTCACCGGCCCGCGCGGCTCCGGCAAGAGCACGCTGCTCAGCTGCCTCTCCGCGCTCCTCCCGGTCGACGAGGGCGAGGTCTGGTTCAACAGCTCCCCCGTGCACACCCTCGGCCGGGCCGGCCGCGAGCGGCTCCGCCGCGACCGCTTCGGCTTCGTCGGCTCCGAACCGCACCTGGTGCCCGAACTCACCGCCCGCGAGAACGTCGCCCTGCCGCTGCTGCTCGCCGGAGCCGGCGGAAAGGCCGCCCACACCGCCGCCGACGAGTGGCTGGAGCGCCTCGACATCGGCGAGCTCGCCAAGGTCCGGCCGGACCGCCTCGTCCAGAGCCAGCGCCAGCGGGTCGCCGTCGCCCGCGCGCTCGCCCCGCTGCCGCCGGTCGTCTTCGCCGACGACCCGACCGCGCCGCTGCACCGCGAGACCGCCGACCAGGTCCTGCGGATACTGACCAGCGCGGCCCGCTCGCACCAGCTCACCCTCGTCCTGGCCACCCACGACCCCGAGCTCGTCCGGTACGCGGACCGCTCGGTCGCGCTCGTCGACGGACGGCTGGCCGCCCCGGCCGCGCCCGTGCCGCGCGGCCTCCCGGGAGCCGCCGGGGTCGCCGGGCCCTCCGCCGTCCCGGCCACCGGCCGCTGACGCCGCCTGCCGCCCGCCGCCTGCCGCCTGCCGCCTGCCGCTGAAAGAGTCGACGTGTTCTATCTCCGTCTGGCCCGGGGCTACCGGGCCCTCGACCTCGGCCGCTGGCTGCTGACCGCCCTGGCCGGCGCGGTCGTCGCCGCCTTCCTGCTGCGCGCCCTCGGCCGCGCCATGAGCGACCCGCTCGGCAGCGGCGACGCCCTCGTCCGACTGCTCTGGTGCCTGCCGCCGCTGGCCGCGGTCGGCTGGTTCGCCGCCGTCGCCGCCCGCGCCGTCCCGGCCCGGCGGCCCGAACGGATCACCGGTCTCACCGCCGCCGGCGCCGGGTCCACCCGGATCCGGGCCCTGATCGCCGGCGAGGTCGCGCTGGCCTGCGGCGCCGGCGCCGTCCTGACCCTGCTGCTGTTCCTGGTCCTGCGCAACGACATCGCGGGCCCGGCACTCGCCGACGAACTCGGCATGGGCGTGCCGCTCCCGGCCGCCGCACCGGTCACCCTGCTCGCCCTCGTCCCGCTCACCGCCGGGATCTCCGCGGCCGGCGCCGTCCCGCACGCCGAGAACCTGCCCGGCCGTCCCGGGCCCGAGCCGACCGGCTTCGGCCGGTGGCGGCTCGCCCTGCCGATCGGTCTGGCCGTGATCGGCCTGGCACTCGAACTGATCGCCCTCCGGCCCGGCGCCGCCGCCGACGGCCGCCCGATCCACCTGCCGGCCGGACTCGGCACCACCAGCACCGCCGCCCTCGGCGGCTGGATCGCGAGCGCGCTGGGACTCGCGCTGCTCACCGGACCGCTGCTCGGCTGGGCGGGACGACTGCTCGCCGTCGGCCGGCCCACCCCGCTGCGCCTGCTCGCCGGACGCGGCCTGACCGCGCAGGCCCGCCGGCTCGGGCCGCCGCTCGCCGTACTCACCCTGGCGCTCGCGGTGGTGCTCACCACCGTCCGCTACTGGATCGGCGCGCCCGGCAGCGCCGACGTCCTGCCCGCGGTCGAGGCCGCGCTGGTGCTCGGCTGCGCGGCCGCCGCCGTGGCCGCCCGGCTGGCCGAACTTCGCACCTCCCGCCGGGGGGTCACCGAGGCGCTGCTGCGGCTCGGAGTCGCGCCGCGGATACTGTTCGGCGCGGTCGCGCTGCGGACCCTGATGGTCGGCACGGTCCTGCTGGTCACCGGCGGGGCCACCGCGGCGCTGGCCGCGGCCGGGCTGCGCTGACCCCGCCGGCCGGACCGCTCCGACCGTTCCCGACGGCGGCCGCTCCGGTCGGGTCGCGCCGGCTCAGCCCGCCGCGGCGAGCTGACCGCAGGCGCCGTCGATCTCCTGGCCGCGGGTGTCCCGGACCGTGGTCGGCACGCCGTGCGACTGCAGCCGGCGGACGAACTCGCGCTCGTCCTCGGGCCGGGAGGCCGTCCACTTGGAGCCCGGGGTCGGGTTCAGCGGGATCAGGTTGACGTGCACCCGGTGGTTCTTGATCAGCCGGCCGAGCAGGTCCGCCCGCCACGCCTGGTCGTTGATGTCCTTGATCAGCGCGTACTCGATGGAGATCCGGCGGCCGGACTTCTCCGCGTAGTTCCACGCGGCGTCCAGCACCTCGGCGACCTTCCACCGGGTGTTGACCGGCACCAGCTCGTCGCGCAGCTCGTCGTCCGGAGCGTGCAGCGAGAGCGCCAGACGGCAGCTGAGGCCCTCGTCCGCCAGCCGGTTCATCGCCGGGACCAGTCCGACGGTGGAGACCGTGATGCCGCGCTGGGAGAGGCCGAAGCCGTCCGGCGCCGGGTCGGTGAGGCGGCGGATCGAGGCCAGCACCCGGTTGTAGTTGGCCAGCGGCTCGCCCATGCCCATGAAGACCACGTTGGAGAGCCTGGCCTCGCCGCCCGGGATCTCGCCGGTCTTGAGCGCGCGCATCCCGGCGGCGATCTGCTCGACGATCTCGGCGGTGGAGAGGTTCCGGGTCAGACCGGCCTGGCCGGTCGCACAGAACGGGCAGTTCATCCCGCAGCCGGCCTGCGAGCTGATGCACATGGTGACCCGGTCCGGGTACCGCATCAGCACCGACTCGACGAGCGTGCCGTCGAAGAGCTTCCAGAGCGTCTTGCGGGTGTTGTCGTCGTCGCAGGAGACGTGCCGGACCACCGACATCAGCTCGGGCAGCAGGCTCTCGGTGAGCTTCTCCCGGCTCGCGGCGGGGATGTCCGTCCAGCTCTCCGGGTCGTTCGACATCCGGCCGAAGTAGTGGTTGGAGAGCTGCTTCGCGCGGAACGGCTGCTCGCCCAGCTCGGCGACGGCCTCCTTGCGTTCGGCGGGGCTCAGGTCGGCGAGGTGTCGCGGGGGCTTTGCGCCGCGCGGCGCGACAAAGGTGAGTTCTCCGGGCTTAGGCATGGTTCATCCAGTGTCGCAGATCAGGCGAACCCGCCCGTGCCCTGTCTGTGTCAGTGGCTTCGGCCACGGCCGTCGTTTGTCATCGCTGGCCGCCGTTGCACGGCCCGCAGACGGCCCGGTCAGCCGGGGACACCTACGGCGCGGTGGGTAGCCCAGAGGTGCCCTTTGAACGTACGCCCGAGATCAGATCAAAGCCACCAGTTCCCGGCAGCACGTCGCACGGCCCTGGCCGCGGCGGCGCTGGCCGCCTTCGTGATCACCTTGGTCTTCCCGGACGTGGGGATGGCTATCACGACCGCTGCTGCCCTTGCGACCTTCCTCGGTTCACTGCCGCAGGACCAGCGAAAGCGGCGCCGCTCATAAGCTCGGCAACCCGGCCGGTCTTGCCCGCTGAAACCTGCGGGCGAGACCCAGCGCGTGGCGCCGCGGCCCGAGCGGCACTCTCACGACCCGTCCACCACCCCGGCCTCAGGCGCTGCCGTAACTCCACCCCTGCCCCGTACCCCGGTATTCGGAGACGGGGATCGGCTCAACTCCAGGCCCCATTCGGGCTTCGATCTCACCGAAAGCCCGGCGGAGCGCGCCTCCGGCATGCAGTACCCGATCGGCTTGCTCGGCGAATGCCCGGGAGGGCCGCTGCTGGCCGCTCTCGACCTTCGAGACGTACGAGGGCGTGTAGCCCACCGCCTTGGCCAGGGCCGACTGCGAGAGCCCGCGAACGTCCCGCCAGCGCTTCAGTTCGGCGATGAACGGCTCGACTGACTGCGGCGGCTCGCTTGGCATCCCGTCCCCCTGATTGTGCCTGTGAGTGACCTCTGAGTGATCGAGCGCGGCCTCCCGGCGCGGGTCGGCCGCCCACGTGCTCCGTCAGGTGAAGCAGATCCGGGGCAAGGCCGTGTTCGCTCCGCCGAAGTGCAACAAGGAACGCGATGTACCGCTCCCCAGCTCCGTGGCTGCTGCTGTCCGAGCCCACATGGACGCCTGAAAGCCCGTGCCGGTCACGCTCCCGTAGAAGACCCCGGACGGACCGCCGGTCACCTTCCGGCTGTTGTTCAGCAACACCGCTGACGGGCCGGTCTGGCGGAGCAACTTCAACCTCCATGAGTGGAAGCCCGCGATCTCAGCGGCCGACCTCATCCCGACGCCGTGCCGGGGCGAGCCCTACGCCTCCGCCCGTCAGCACGGCATGCACGCCCTGAGGCACTTCTACGCCTCAGTACTGCTCGACGCTGGGGAGAGCATCCGGGCCGTCAGCGACCACCTCGGTCACGCCGAACCGGCCCTGACACTCAGGGTCTACGCCGACCTCATGCCGAACAGCCAGGACCGCGCCCGGAAGGCCGTCGACCGGCTGTTCCTACCCGGCGAGCCCACCTAATGACGGCCCCATCAACGCGACAGCGCCCTACCAGCGGAGAACCCGCTAGTAGGGCGCTGTACGCTCCCGCCGTGAAGGATCTTCGGGTGGGAGCGTCCGTCGTTGCGGGCGGACTGGTCTTCGGCACACTCACCGTTATCGGTGGCTGGTGGGCCCTCAACGGCGGGATCTACGGCTGCACCTTCGCGGATGCGGCGTTGCAGGACCCGATGGCCTCCCAAGTCCGGACGCTCGGCACCCCGCAAGGGTCACAGGCCGACGGCGAGTCGTACACCGGTTGCGACGATGACGACCGCTTCGCATACTTCGCCCAGGGATACACCGCGCCCGCCCCGCGGGCTGACGTGGTCGCTCACTACCGGGCTGCCACCGCCCGCAACGACTGGCTGCCGGCGCCGCCCGAGCCAGACGAGCCCGCCTGGCGCCAAGACCCGACCGGCGAACGGCTCGGCCTCTGCTTCACCAAGCAGGTCGACGGCACCACCTCCCATCTCGCCGTGTCCTGGACGTCTGCCGGCTACACGGTGGAGGCCCGGGCGAGCCATAGCGGCGACTCCTGGTGTCCGTGAGCCCGGCACCGGGCGCCTGCGGTGCTTCGCCCGCCGGGGTGTAGGCCGACCTCGTACCGGACAGCCAGGACCGTGCCCGGAAGGGCGTCAATCGGCTCTTCCTCCCGGGCGACCCGACCGACTGACGGCCCAGAGACGGCCCGGCACCAACGCGAAAGCCCCCTTCCGACAGAGAACCCGCAGGTAGGGGGCTTTTCATCATCTCCCCGGAGCATGTTCTCCGGGCTTAGGCATGGTTCATCCAGTGCCGCAGACGGCGGAGGCCCCGGACGCCTGGCGTCCGGGGCCCCGCCCGCGGCCCTGCTCCCCGCTCCGGGGTCAGCTTCCGACGAAGGCCGCCAGCAGCAGCCAGACCACCGGGGCGGTCGGCAGCAGCGAGTCCAGCCGGTCCATGATGCCGCCGTGACCGGGCAGCAGCGTGCCCATGTCCTTGATCCCCAGGTCGCGCTTGATCATCGACTCGCCCAGGTCGCCCAGGGTCGCCGTGACCGCCGCGCAGCCGCCCAGGACCAGGCCCTGCCACCAGCTGCCGTCGTCGATCACGAACTCCATCAGCAGCGCGCCCGCCAGCATCGACAGGCCGATGCCGCCCGCCAGGCCCTCGCGGGTCTTGCCCGGGCTGATCGTCGGCGCCAGCTTGGTCCTGCCGAACTTGTAGCCCACCGCGTAGGCGCCGGTGTCGCTGCAGACGGTGACGATCAGGAAGAGCACGATCCGCTGCGGGCCGTCGTCGGCCGCCAGCATCATCGCCACGAAGGTCGCCAGGAACGGCACGTAGAAGGCCGTGAAGATGCCCGCCGTTATGTCCCGCAGGTAGTTCTCCGGCGGCTCGGCCATCCGCCAGACCATCACCGCCAGACCGGTCAGCGCGAGCGACGCGGCCGCCCACTGGATGCCCGACCAGTAGCCGGTGGCGACCATCGCGATGCCACCCGCGACCAGCGGGACCAGCGGCGCCTTGATCTCCTTGCGCTCGGCCAGCCGGCTGGTCAGCTCCCAGACACCGACCGACACCGCCGCGATCACCACGACCAGGAACAGCGCCTTGACGACGAACAACGAGGCGACGATCACCGCGCCGAGGCCGACGCCCACGCCTATCGCGGCCTGGAGGTTGCGACCACCGCGCTGCTTGCGCTGTTGCGGCTGCGGCTGCGGGTCGGGCTGGGCCACGGGTGTCTCCTGCCCTGGGTGGGACGACGGCACGGGGTGGGGCTGCCCCGCCGCGGGGTGACCCGGCGCTGCCGCGGGGGGACCCGGCGGGACCGGGTACGCCGCGGCGTGCGGGTGCGGCCGACCTCCGGGAGCGGGGGCGGTGTCGTCGGTGATCGCGCGCAGCACGACCGTCTCCGACGACGCCGGTCCCGCCGGTCCGGGCTGCTCGTCCCGGAACAGCGGGCCGCTCAGCCGGCCGGCCTCCCGGGCCGGCCCCTCCGCCGGGTCGGGCCCCGGTCGGGTCCCCGGCCGGGGACCCTCCTCGGCCGATACGGGACGCATGACCTGAGTCTCCTCCGCGTCGGCCCCCCAGTACACCGGAGACTGCTGGGAGTGACCCGTTCGGCGGCCGGGGTCACCCGTGCCGTGGTGTCCGGGACCGTCGTGCGCTCCCCGGACGCCCTGCTGCTCCGGGGCCCCGAACTGAGGCGGGGCGCCGTACTGCTGCGGAGCTCCGTACTGCGGTCGAGCACCGTTCTGCTGCGGGGCGCCGTGCCGCCCGTGCGGCTGCGCCGGGGCCGCGTGCTGCCCCGGGGCCGCCCGGTGGGACCCGGGCGCCGGCGCGCCGGGCGCGGGCGCCGCCGTGCCGGGGGCCTGCGCAGGCGCGTTCGGTGCCTGCGCAGGCTGGTACGGCTGGTACTGCTGGTCGGATGGGCCCCAATAGCCAGGGGCGTCAGGGGCGTCGTTCATCAGACTTCGAGCAGCTCGGCTTCCTTGTGCTTCAGCAGCTCGTCGACGGCGGCCACGTACTTGGCCGTGGTGTCGTCGAGCTCCTTCTCCGCACGGCGGCCCTCGTCCTCGCCGACCTCGCCGTCCTTGACCAGCTTGTCGATGGCGTCCTTGGCCTTGCGGCGCACGGCGCGGATCGAGACCTTGGCATCCTCGCCCTTGCCACGGGCGACCTTGATGAACTCCCGGCGGCGCTCCTCGGTGAGCTCGGGCAGCACCACCCGGATGATGGAACCGTCGTTGGACGGGTTGACGCCCAGGTCGGAGTCGCGGATCGCCTGCTCGATGGCCTTCAGCGCGGTCTTGTCGAACGGCGAGACGACCGCCATCCGCGGCTCCGGCACGGAGAAGGAGGCCAGCTGGTTGATCGGCGTCACGGTGCCGTAGTACTCGGCCACGATCTTGGCGAACATCGCCGGGTGGGCGCGGCCCGTACGGATGGCGGCGAAGTCGTCCTTGCTGACGGCGACGGCCTTCTCCATCTTCTCCTCGGCTTCGAGGAGGGTCTCTTCGATCACTGTGTACTCCCTGTCCGGTTCATCTGCGGTTGTCCCGACCGGTATCGGCGCCACGGCCGGTCGCGGTGATCACTCCGACCACGCCCGGGTGACGCCGACCCGTACGGCTGGTTGCGGCTCAGGCCCGGACAGAATCCTGGCTGATGAGTGTGCCGATCTTCTCACTCTTCACCGCACGCGCGATATTGCCCTCCGCCAGCAGCTCGAAGACCAGCATCGGCAGGTTGTTGTCCTTGCACAGTGTGATCGCGGTGAGGTCGGCGACCTTGAGGTCGCGGGCGATGACCTCGGAGTATTCGAGCGCGTCGAACTTGACCGCGTCCGGGTTGGTCCGGGGGTCGGAGTCGTAGACGCCGTCCACGCCGTTCTTGCCCATCAGCAGCACGTCCGCGTGGATCTCCAGCGCGCGCTGGACGGCCGTGGTGTCGGTGGAGAAGTACGGCATGCCCATACCGGCGCCGAAGATCACCACTCGGCCCTTCTCCAGGTGCCGCACGGCCCGCAGCGGCAGGTACGGCTCGGCGACCTGGCCCATGGTGATGGCGGTCTGGACCCGGGTCTCGATGCCCTCCTTGACCAGGAAGTCCTGGAGCGCGAGGCAGTTCATGACCGTGCCGAGCATCCCCATGTAGTCCGAGCGGGCCCGGTCCATTCCGCGGACCTGCAGCTCCGCGCCGCGGAAGAAGTTACCGCCGCCGATGACCACCGCGACCTCGGTGCCGGCACGGACGACCGTGGCGATCTCGCGGGCGATCGCGTGCACGACGTCGGGGTCGACGCCGAGTCCGCCGCCACCGGCGAAGGCCTCACCGGAAAGCTTCAGCATCACCCGGCGACGCGAACCCGCCTGGGTGTCCTGCGCGGTCTCCTGCGTCTCCTGCATGGACTTCTCCTTCTACACCTACTGGTTCACAGGCGTGGATGTGCGGATCCCCGGCCTGCGCGTACACGCGAGGAGGCCACTGCCGCGGGAACCGGTTCGGTGTCCTGCACGGCAATGGCCTCCTCGTCGTTCATGCTGCCGACGTGACCCGCCCATGGATCTGGCGCTGGGTGAGCCCGTTCGGCGCGTCCCTCCCGCCCTGCTCAGCGGGCGGGGGCGGTTCCCAGCCTAATAAGACCGGGAGCCCGGTGGAACGTGGCTCAGGCGCCGACGCGGAAGCGGGCGAAGCGCTTGAGGGCGACGCCGTTCTCCTCAAGGACCTTGGCGACGGTCTTCTTGTTGTCCTTCGCGAAGGCCTGCTCCAGGACGGAGTGCTCCTTCACGAAGCCGGTGACGCGACCCTCGACGATCTTCGGCAGGGCGGCCTCCGGCTTGCCCTCCTCGCGAGCGGTGGCCTCGGCGACGCGGCGCTCGTTCTCAAGGTCGGCGGCCGGGATGTCCTCGCGGGACAGGTACTTCGGCGCGAACGCGGCGATGTGCTGCGCGACGTCCTTGGCGACCTCGGCGTTCTCCTTGTCCAGCTCGACCAGGACGCCGACGGCCGGCGGGAGGTCGGGGCTGGTCTTGTGCAGGTAGACCGCGACGAAGCCGTCGCCGGCGAACTGCGCGAAGCGGCGGAAGACGATCTTCTCGCCCAGGGTCGCGTTGGCCTCGTCCACGAACTGCTGGACGGTCTTGCCGGCCTCGATCTCGGAGGCGAGAGCGGTCTCCAGGTCGGCCGGGGCGGACGCGGCGACGTGAGCGGCGATCGCGTCGGCGACCTTCACGAAGTTGTCACCCTTGGCGACGAAGTCGGTCTCGCAGTTCAGCTCGACCAGGACGCCGGACTTCTTGTCCTCGGCGATCAGCGCGGCGACGGCGCCGTTGGAGGCGTCACGGCCCTCGCGCTTGGCAACGCCCTTCTGGCCCTTGATGCGCAGGAGCTCGACGGCCTTCTCGACGTTGCCCTCGGCCTCGTCCAGGGCCTTCTTGCAGTCCATCATGCCGGCGCCGGTGAGCTCACGGAGCTTCTTGACGTCCGCGGCGGTGAAGTTCGCCATGGTGTGAATCTCTTCTCGCGTCTCGCGTGTCTGCGTGGGGTTGCGCCGGGGCCGCTGGTTCGGCCCGGGCACGGGAGAGAGGGGCACCGACCGGTGTCGTACCGGCGGGTGCCCCTCACCCTTGGTACGTCAGGCCTGCTCGGCCGGAGCCTCGGTGACCTCGGCGGCGGGGGCCTCGGCGGCCGGAGCCTCGGCGGCGGCAGCCTCGGTGGCGGGGGCCTCGACGGCCGGAGCCTCGGTGGCCTCGGCGTCGGCGGCCGGAGCCTCCTCAGCCTTCTTCTCGCCCTCCAGGAGGTCCTTCTCCCAGTCGGCCAGCGGCTGGTCGGCGCCCGGCTCGGCCTTCGTGTCGCCCTTGGCGACACCCGCGCGGGACTTCAGGCCCTCGGCGACGGCGTCGGCGATCACGCGGGTCAGCAGGGTGACGGAGCGGATCGCGTCGTCGTTGCCCGGGATCTTGTAGTCGACCTCGTCGGGGTCACAGTTGGTGTCGAGGATGGCGACGACCGGGATGTTGAGCTTCCGGGCCTCGCCGACCGCGATGTGCTCCTTCTTGGTGTCCACGATCCAGACAGCGCTGGGAACGCGCTGCATGTCGCGGATACCGCCGAGGGTCTTCTCCAGCTTGTCGTGCTCGCGCTGGAGGACCAGGAGCTCCTTCTTGGTGAGGCCGGAACCGGCCACGTCCGCGAAGTCCAGCTCGCCCAGCTCCTTGAGACGCTGCAGGCGCTTGTAGACGGTCGAGAAGTTGGTCAGCATGCCGCCGAGCCAGCGCTGGTTCACGTAGGGCATGCCCACGCGGGTGGCCTGCTCGGCGATGGCCTCCTGGGCCTGCTTCTTCGTGCCGACGAAGAGGACGCTGCCGCCGTGGGCAACGGTCTCCTTGATGAACTCGAAGGCGCGGTCGATGTAGTTCAGCGACTGCAGGAGGTCGATGATGTAGATGCCGTTGCGCTCGGTGATGATGAAGCGCTTCATCTTCGGGTTCCAGCGGCGGGTCTGGTGACCGAAGTGGACGCCGCTCTCCAGCAGCTCCCGCATCGTGACGACGGCCATAGCCGTGCTCCTCAGGTGTTGCGCCCGGCTCTGGTGCAGCTGCGTCGCGGTAGGCGCGGTGGCGCTCCCCGCTCGGCGTCTGCGAAGGCCGGGTCAGGCTCGGTTTTGTCCGTGGCAGCCAGGTGACGGCCACGCCTGACGCCCCGAACGTGCCGAGCCGCTTCCACCCGAGCGGTCCGGGGACCGTCGGGCTCGGCGGACCGAGCGGCACTCGCACCTGGCGGAGGGTGGCGGCTGAGCCGTTTCTTTCCACCGGTGGCGGGGCGTGCGAAGTCGACCCGGCGGACCGGGTCGCGTGTGAAGTGTACGGGAAGCGCCGAGCGCGGAGCGACTCCACAGGAGGCGGGCGGCCCCGGACACGGGTGCGGACGGTGGTCGGGGCCGCGATGCGGGCACTGGTGCGGGCGCTGGTGCGAGCGGCGGTTCCGGCCGTGGCGCGGACTGTGGTGCGGGCTGGGTGCGACAGGGGCTACGGGCGGGAGCGGACCGGACCGGCGGGCCCTCGGGCGGTCTGCGGCGTACAGGCGTACACCCGTCGGAGGGACGGCCGCTGTCCACAGGGGCAGGTTGTCCACAGCGATCGGGACGGGGTCGGCAGGGCCGGAGCTGTTCGGGGAGCCTCACCCCCATGACTGCTCTGACGGGTGTTCCAGCCGGCGCGGGCTCCGACGTCACGGGCCGGAGGCTCCCGGGCCCCGGTCCGGTACGCCCCGGCGCCCCGGGTGTCGGCCCGGGTGCGGGTCCGCCGGCGGCGCTGCGGCCGTCCGGACAGGGATCCGGGCACGGACGCGGACGCGGGCACGGACGCGGAGCGGGGCTGCGGATGCTGCTGATCGCGTTGCTGACGTCGGCCGCCCTGCTGCCGACCGTGCTCCCCGGTTCGGTGGGGCACGCGACCGAGGGGTCCGCCGCCGGGGGCGGGCACGGACCCGGAGGCGGGAACGAGCACGGGCACGGACCCGGCGGGAGGGAGCGGTCATGGCCGGTGCTCGGTCCGGACGGCAGGCCGGCCGAGGTCGTCGGCCGGTTCGACGCGCCGTCCCAGCCGTGGGCCGCCGGCCACCGGGGCGTCGACCTGGCCGCCGCTCCCGGCTCCGAGGTCCGGGCGGCCGCGCCGGGGGTGGTCACGTTCGCCGGGCCGGTGGCGGGCCGGCCGGTGGTCACCGTCACCCATCCGGCGTCCGCGGTCCCTCCGGCGGCCCCGTTGCGGACCACCTACCTGCCGGTCGTCGGCACCGTCCCGGTGGGCACTCCGGTGGCGGCGGGCCGGGTGATCGGACGGCTCGGCGGCGGCAGCGGCCACTGCCCCGGCGGGTCCTGCCTGCACTGGGGACTGCTGCGCGGCGGACGGTACCTCGACCCGCCCGCGCTGCTCGGGGCCGGGACCGCCCGGCTGCTGCCACTCGGCGGCGGCTCGGAGGGCGCTGGAAGGGACGGCGCGGGCGGCCCGGAGGAGAGCGGCGCAGACCCGCCCCGCGACAGTGCCCCCGGGCCCCTGCTACCCGGAGCGGAAGGGGTCAGCTCGGGCCCAGCCCGTGCAGGGCGAGGGCGACAGCGGCGTCCGCGATCACCTCGGGACTCTCCGCCCGCCCACCCGCGGCACGCTGTTCGGACTGCCGGACGGCCGCCTCGACGATCCCCTGGAGCAGCGCGGCAGCCAGCCTCGGCCGCTCGTGCCCGAAGTCCTCCAGCGCCTGGACCACCAGTCCGACCAGCTTCCCGTGGGCCGCCCGGATGCGTTCACGGGCCGCGTCGTCGAGTTCCAGTGCGGAGATCGCGGCGACCGCCCGGTGGCGCGGGTCCGCGGCCAGCACCAGCTGCCCCCGGACGTACGACTCGATCCGTTCGGCCGCGGTGTCGCAGCTCTCCATCCCCGCCTCGATCTCGGCGGCCCAGAGCGGGAAGTCGACCTCGCAGAGCGCTTCCACCACCGCCGCGCGGGAACGGAAGTACTCGTAGACCGAGGAACGCGCGAGCCCCGTGCGCGCCGCGAGCGCGGGGAAGCTCAGCGCTTCCATGCCTCCCTCGGTGAGGAGACTGCGGGCAGCATCAAGGAGAGCTGCTCGCTGCAACTGACGATGCTCGGCCACACTGGCCGCTCGGATCTTCGGCACCCTCCCACTGTACGGAGCCCTACGGCCCGCCGGTACGGTGCCGCGCGTCGCAGCGGACGCGGAGGGACGCGCCAGGAGGCGGAGGGGCGCGAGCCCGGCGTGCGCCACGCCCGGCTGTGCCTACCGGACGTCCGACAGCTTGGCCCGCAGCTGGAGCACCGACTTGGTGTGGATCTGGCTGATCCGGCTCTCGGTCACGCCGAGGACCTGACCGATCTCCGCGAGGGTCAGCCCCTCGTAGTAGTAGAGCGTCACCACCGTCTTCTCCCGTTCGGGCAGCGTGTTCACCGCCTGCGCCAGCAGCCTGCGCAGTTCGCGGTCCTCCGCCACCTCCACCGGGTTGTCGGCCCCGTGGTCCTCCAGGGTGTCCATCAGGCTCAACCGGTCGCCGCCCTCGCCGACGGGGTGGAGCAGTTCGTCGAGCGCGACCACGTTGGCGAGCGAGAGCTGGCTGAAGATGGCGTGCAGGTCCTCGATGGCGATGCCCATCTCGGCCGCGACCTCGGGTTCGTGCGGGGTCCGGCGCAGCCGGGCCTCCAGCGTGGCGTACGTCCGCTCGACCGCCTTCGCCTTCTGCCGCACCGAACGGGGGATCCAGTCCAGTGCCCGGAGCTCGTCGATGATCGCGCCGCGGATCCGGCTGATCGCGTAGGTCTCGAACTTGATGGCGCGGTCGATGTCGAACTTCTCGATCGCGTCGATCAGCCCGAAGACCCCGGACGAGACGAAGTCGGCCTGTTCCACGTTGGAGGGCAGTCCGACCCCCACCCGGCCCGCCACGTACTTGACGAGTGGTGAGTAGTGCAGGATCAGCTGCTCCCGCAGCCGCTGGTCGCCCGTCTCCTTGTAGGAGCGCCAGAGCCCTTCGAGCGCCGTGCGGTCCTGGCCGCCGGCCTCCCGGCGGGGGGCCGGCGCCTCGGCCGGCGCGGGGGTCTGCACCGGGGCGGACGCGTCGTCGGAGGGGCCGGGCGCGTCCGGCCGGTCGTCGTGCGCCCCGGTGTGCGCCGGTCGGCCGCCTTGCCGCGCCAGGGACCCCATCCCGCCTGTGGCCTTGGGCGGGAACTCGGTCACGGGGCGCCGCTCGGTCCGCGGCCCTCCCGAGGACCGGGCGCCACCGGTCACTCTGTGTCCGGGAATGTGTGTGGGCATGCGTTGGTCTGCGCCGTTCTGCCGAGTCGTGTGCTGATAGGGAAGGCATGGCGAGCGTAGCGTGACCGACTCACTGCGGAGTGCTACCGCCACTCGGGCGTCCCCCGATCCGGTGGCACTCGTGTCGCCGGAGCCGGGTACCGGCGGTGGACGGACCGGATCGCCGCGCCCGCCTTCCCGTCAGCCCGTCACCTCCTCCTGACCAGGCGCCAGTGCGCGCCGTGCCGCTCGACGTAGCCGAGCGAGCCCAGCTCGTAGAGCCGGTGGAGCACCTCGTCCGGCGGGAACCCGGACCGCCGGGCCAACCGCTCGACCGGCGCCCCCTCGGCGGTGGCCGGCACCGCCTCCAGGACCAGCGCCGCCGCGGGTTCCAGCAGGTCCCGCGGCAGTACGGGGCCGCTGCGCTGCGGCGCCAGGTCGTCGCCGATCGCCCCGATCAGCTCGACGACCTCGGCGGCGTCGGTGACCAGGGTGGCGCCGCCGCTCCGGATCAGGGCGTGCACGCCGGCCGAGAGTTCCGAGGTCACCGGCCCGGCGACGCCCATGGTGTGCCGGTTGAGGTCACGGGCGCGTCTGGCCGTGCTGAGCGCCCCGCTGCGCATCGCCGCCTCGACCACCACCGTGCCCCTGGTCAGCGCCGCGATCACCCGGTTGCGCAGGACGAACCGGAACCGGGTGGGGTGCTCCCCCGGTGCGAGTTCGCTCAGCAGGAGCCCCTGGGCGGCGATCCTGCGGATCAGGTCGGTGTTGCCCCTCGGGTAGGCCACGTCCACCCCGCAGGCGAGGACCCCGATGGTCATCCCGCCGACCGCGAGCGCACCCCGGTGGGCCGCGGCGTCGATCCCGTACGCCCCGCCGGAGACCACCACCCAGCCGCGTTCGGCGAGTTGTGCGGAGAGCTCGCCGGCGACGTGGGCGCCGTACGCCGTGCAGGCCCGGGCGCCCACGACCGCGACCGAGCGCAGGGCGAGCAGGCGCAGCGACCCCGTGCCGGCCACCCACAACCCGATCGGCCGGCTGTCGCCGAGATCGTCCAGTTGGCTCGGCCACTCCGTGTCGCCCGGAATGATGAAGCGTCCACCCGCCCCTCGCACCCGCTCCAGGTCGGCGACGGGATCGATGTCGACCAGCCGTGCCCGGTAGCCCGCCAGGCGGCCGGTGTCCGGCCCCGGAAGGTCGGGCGGGGTGCCGTCCCTGATCGCCCGCAGGGCTTCGACGGCGCCGAGGCGGGCCAGCCACCGGCCGACCAGGGCGTCGCCGGGTTCGCTGAGGCGGCACAGCGCCACCCGGGCGAGGCGCTCGGAGTCGGGTCCCGGCCCGGGATCCGTGTCGGTCTCCGCGGTGCCGGGCGGGCACGGGGGCGGGACCCGGGGCGGGTAAGTGGGCGGGCAGGTGGGCGGGGGCGGGCCGGCCGGGTGGTGGTCCGCGGTGTGGCTCAGGGGGTGGTTCACGGGGCGGTCTCCTCCTCCACGTGCCGCTCGGGTGCGTTGCGGGCCGCCCGTGGGCGGGCCTGCCGCTTCGGCGCCGGTCCGTCGCCCCCGGTGGGGCCGGGGTCGGACCAGCCGGCGAAGCGCTCGGCCATCGGCAGTCCCTGTTCGACGCCGGTGCGGAGCACGAGCGCGGTCCGGATGTCGCGCTGGTCCGGGCGGTCCCGGCCGGCGAGGTCGGCGACTGTCCAGGCGACCCGGAGCACCCGGTCCAGGCCGCGGGCGGTCAGCAGTCCCCGCTCCAGCTGGCGTGCGGCGTCGTTCAGCGCGCCCGCCGCCAGCTGCCAGCGGGTCCGGAGTTCGTACCCGGGGACCTCGGCATTGGTCCGCCACGGGGTGTCCGCCAGCCGGGCGGCGGCCCGCTCGCGCGCCTCCCGGACGCGCGCCGCGACGATCTCCGTGGTCTCCGCGGTGCTGTCCCGCTCCATCAGCTCGGCCCTGGTCACCGGGGCGACCTGGACCTGCAGGTCGACCCGGTCGAGCAGCGGGCCGGAGAGCCTGCCCTGGTACCGGCTGACCATGGCCGGGGTGCACTCGCACCCCTCCCCCCGCCGTGAGTGGCGCCCGCAGGGGCAGGGGTTCGCGGCCAGGCAGAGCAGGAAACGGGACGGCAGCCGGAGCGATCCGGCCGAACGGGCGATCACCACCTCGCCCGATTCGAGCGGTTGGCGCAGCGCGTCCAGGACCCGGACGGGGAACTCCGGCGCCTCGTCCAGGAAGAGGACGCCCCGGTGGGCCAGCGAGACCGCACCCGGTCTCGGCAGGCCGCTGCCCCCGCCCACGATCGCCGGCATGGTCGTGGAGTGGTGCGGGGCGCAGTAGGGCGCGCGGTCGATCAGCGGCCGGCCGGCCGGGAGCAGCCCGGCCACGGAGTGGACCGCGGTGACCTCCAGCGCCTCCTTCTGGGTGAGCGGCGGCAGGAGCGACGGCAGCCGCTCGGCCAGCATGGTCTTGCCCGCGCCCGGCGGTCCCTTCAGGTAGAGGTGGTGACCGCCGGCGGCGGCGATCTCCAGGGCCCTGCGGGCCTCGTACTGCCCGGCCACGTCGGCGAGGTCCAGCCGGGAGGCGGCGTCGTCGGGCAGCCCGCGCACCCCGGCCCCGGGGAGCATCAGGCCCGCCATCAGGGGATCGGGGCGCCCGCCGACCCGGTCCGGCGGCTCCTCGGGCTCGGGGGCTCCGGTGAGTACGGCCACCAGCTGGCGCAGGCTCCGCACGCCGATGACCTCCACCCCGGGGACGAGCGAGGCTTCCGCTGCGGTCTGCTCGGCCACCACGACCCGCTGGTAGCCGGCGTCGGCGGCGGCCAGCACGGACGGGAGCACCCCGCGCACCGGGCGCACCCGCCCGTCGAGCCCGAGTTCGCCGATGACCAGGAGGTCCGCGATCGTGGTCGGGTCCAGCCGTTCGGCGGCGGCCAGTACGGCGCAGGCCACCGCGAGGTCGAAACCGCTGCCGCTCTTGGGCACCGACGCCGGGCTCAGCCCGACGGTCAGCTTCCGCTGCGGCCAGGACTCGCCGCTGTTGACGACCGCCGCACGCACGCGGTCGCGGGCCTCGGAGAGCGCCTTGTCGGGCAGGCCGACCAGGGTGAACGCCGCCACCCCGGGCTCCAGATCGGCCTGGACCTCGACGATCACGCCGTCGACGCCGACCAGCGCGACGGAACACGTCCGGGCGAAGGCCATCTCAGACCACCCCCCGCAGGTGGTCCACCGAGGCGGCGCCGCGGATCCGGTTGATGACGGCGACCAGGTCGATCCGGACGCCACCGGGCGGGGCGGGCACCCAGGGCGGATCGGCCGGTCCGGGCAGGTAGCCGGGCCCGGCCAGCCGGGCGAAGTGGTCCGGCCAGCGCTCGGCCATCCAGCGCTCCGCCAGCCGTCTCAGCCGGGCCGCCTTGGTCCGGTCGATCGCCTGGGTGGGCTGCTGGAACCCCCGCTCGGAGCGGGTCTTCACCTCGCAGACCGCCACCGTGTCGCCGTCGAGGGCGACGATGTCCAGCTCGCCCTCGACGCACCGCCAGTTGCGGTCCAGGATGTGCAGCCCGTCCTCCGCCAGCCGGCGGGCGGCGACCTGCTCCCCGTAGCGGCCGAGGCCGCTGTTGCCGATCCGCCCCCGGGCGGCGGCCTCGGGGGCGGTCGGCGGGGACTGCCCGCCCGCCGCGGACCGCGCCGCCCTCCGGCGCGGCCTCCCGTCCTGCGGGGCCTTCGCTGTCTGCTTGCGCGTGGCGCGCTTGGTGTCCTGCACGGTGACCACCTCCGCCGCGGAGGTTGCCGTGCGGTCCGGGGGCGGACCAGGGGGTTGTCCTTTCCTGTGGACAACCCGGGCCTGTGGATAACTCTTGTCACCCGCAGGGGTGGTAATCCCGGGATACCCGAAATTCCCCTGGACATCCGGGGGCGGAGCGGTCCACCGTCAGTTCCCGAAGCCGGGTTCGTCCGAGGGCAGCTCCAGATCGCTCTTCGCGAGCTCCTCGATGTTCACGTCCTTGAAGGTCAGCACCCGGACCTTGCGGACGAACCGGGCCGGCCGGTACATGTCCCAGACCCACGCATCCGCCATCGACACCTCGAAGAACACCTCGCCCTGGACCGAGTGCACCTGCAGCTCGTAGTCGTTGGTGAGGTAGAACCGTCGTTCGGTCTCGATCACGTACTTGAACAGGCCGACGACGTCCCGGTACTCCCGGTAGAGCTTGAGCTCCATCTCGGTCTCGTACTTTTCGAGATCTTCGGCACTCATCCAGGCGTCCCCTCAACTTGTCACGTCCACCCATTGTGGACCACCGCACCCACCCTCAGAGCCTTACCGGAACGACCGGTGGCCCCTCGGTCAACAGACGCTCCAGAAAGTCCACCAGTCCGGCCGGATGGACCGTCTCGGTGGTGGCTCTCAGTTCCCCGACCGTCCACCAGCGCGCCGCGAGCAACTGGGCGTGCTCGTCCGTGCCCATGCCCGAGTGGTCGAGCACCGTGTCCACGGTCCGGGCCAGGTGGAACCACTGCTCCTGCTCGTAACGCCGCCCCCGATAGGAGAACGACGCCGTGCCGTACGCCACCACCGGTCCCAGCTCCACGCTCCGCAGGCCGGTCTCCTCCCGCAGCTCCCGCTCGGCCGCCTCGCGCGGACCCTCGCCGGGCTCCAAGCCGCCGCCGGGTGTGAACCACCAGGTGACGTCCGGTGTCGCGGGGTCCGTCCCGTGGAAGAGCAGCAGGCGGTCCCGGCCGTCCAGCAGCAGGATCCGCGAGGCCCTGCGCCGCTGTGCCGTCATGGCGGGTCCCCACACTCCCTTCGTCCGGCCCGGTCGTTCTCCCGATCCTGCCACCCGGCGCGGCCGTCCGGGGCGAGGTTCGGCAGAGCGGCCCGGCGGGGGGCGGTGCGGAAGGGGGTCAGGACGGTCGGCCGCGCCTGCGGACCAGGCCCGTGACCCCGCCCACCGCCGAGGTCACGACGATCGTCGCCGTGCCCACGACGGTCGCGTAGAAGGCCGGCTCCAGCGGCCCCGGGCCGGCCGGGCCCGCACCGCCGACCGCGTCGAACGCACGGGTACCGCCGAACAGGCCCGCCCGGCCGAGCGGAAGCACGGTGCCCTCCACCCGGGCTTCCACGTCGGTGGCCGGGACGGTCCCGCCGTCGACCTCCAGGTGGACGCGGGAGTCCAGCGAGCCCAGCCGGTTGTCGCCGAGCAGGAAGAGGCGGCCCTCCGGGACCGTCACGTTGAAGGAGCCGCCCTGCGGGCCCTGCGAGGCGAGGTACGACTCGTCCACCGGCTTGCCGTTGACGGTCAGCCGCTGGTCGCCGCCGCCGACGGCGACCGTGTCGCCGCCGACCGCGACCACGCGCTTGACCATCAGCTGGTCGCCCCAGGCCTGGTCGCGGAAGATCACCACGTCACCCCGGCCGACGTCCGCGCCGCCGGCCTTCCTGGCCAGGACGGTGTCCCCGACCTGGAGCGTGGGGGCCATCGAGGCGGTCGGGATGTCGTACGGCCGGTAGTTCACGGCGATCACCGCGAAGCCGCCGATCAGCAGGACCAGGCCGATGCCGAGCAGGACGCCCTGCAGCACGGCTGCGGGCTTGCGCCGGGTCTGCGGGGCGGCCGGCGGACGGTCGGGCGCCCGTTCCACGACACTGCTCATCGACACCGTCCAACCCTGACCGAACCGGAAACGCTCACGGTGCGCCGGGGCCACGGGCGGAGAACCCGGCGGGCCGTGGCACGTCCGAGCAGATTACTCGTCGGTACCACGGCCCGCGCAAGACCCGGGAGGAAGCGGTTCGGTGTCAGGACCGCTCGTCGCGGTCCGCCCGGTTCCTCATCCGGCGCACCAGCGGGAGCAGCGCCACGGCGCCCACGGCACCGGCAGCGGCCGGCACGACCGGGGCCGCCGCGGAGAGGCCCTTCTGGTCGAAGGTCGCCGGCACCGGCAGTGTGGACCAGTGGTCGATCGGCCAGGCCACCACGAAGGCACGCCCGATCACCTCGTCCACGGGGACGCTGCCGCCGCCCGGCTGGTCCATGTGGAACCGCGAGTCGAGCGAGTCCGCGCGGTGGTCGCCCATCACCCAGATGCTGTCGTCCGGCACCTTCACCGGGCCGAACGGCTTGGTGCCGCAGGGGGTGTTGCCCGGGTAGACGTACGGCTCGTCGAGTGCGATCCCGTTGACCTTCACCGGGCCTTCGCCCTCGCACTCGACGGTGTCGCCGCCGATCGCGATGACCCGCTTGATCAGGTCCTTCTCGTTGTCCGAGGGCATCAGACCGACGAAGCTGAGCACGTCCTGGACACCGCGGACGAAGGAGTTGCTGCTCTCGTTGGTGGGCTCGTCGGCCAGCCAGCCGCCCGGGTCGTGGAACACGACCACCTCGCCGCGCTCCGGCTCGGCGCCGAACCACGGAGTGAGCTTGTCCACCAGGACGCGGTCACCGACCTGGAGCGTGTTCTGCATCGACTCCGACGGAATGGAGAACGCCTGGACGAAGAAGGTCTTGATCACCAGCGCCAGGACCAGGGCGATGCCGATCAGGATCGGCAGCTCCTTCCAGAACGAGCGCTGCTTGCGCTCCTTCCGGTCCGGTCGCTCCTCCGTCTCGTCGGCCGGCGCGGTGCCGGACCCGATGTCCTCCGAAGCGTCGTCCGCGCCGTTGCCGTGCTCGTCGGCGGACTGGGCCGTCGCGTCATCGGCCGAGGCCGACGGCGCCGCCGGCTCCGCGGACCGGGCCGCCCTGCTGCCGGAGCCCTCGGGCTCTCCGGCGCCTGAGCGGGCGCCGATCACCAAATCCCCCACAACGTCTCCTCCCTGCTGTGCGGACGCCCGTGCGCCCGCGCTCACAGTGCCGCACAGCGGGCACCACGCTCCACCACCGACCGTGAACGCCAGGGCCACCCGGTCCGGGCACACCTGACACCAGCACAGCCTTCGGGCGCGACCAGTCGACACGGACCGGCCGCACCCAGCACTTCTCTATCACTCCCGGGCATCCGGCTCGCGGTCCCACACGCGCGACCGGCCGACCGTCGACCCGCACCGGTCTAGGACCGGGCTCGCCCCACCCTGCGGCCGACAAGCGGAAGGATGCCCAACACACCCATAACGAGCGGAGGTTCCTCCGGACCCGGCCCAACACCCACGGAGTTCGGCGCAGTTCCGCGCGCCTCCGGGGCCGACGCCACCGAGGAGAGTGAAACCGGCACGTCGAGTTGATGAACCCGGCCCACCGGCCAAGCGATCATGAAGGCCCGCCCCACCACACCGCTCACCGGGATCGTGCCCTGGCCCGGATTCCCCATGTGAAAACGGGAGTCCGCCGACACGTCGCGGTGGTCGCCCATGACCCAGAGCCGGCCCTGCGGCACCTGCACCTTGAACGGCTGCCGGGAGGGCGGGTTGCCCGGCGCCAGGTAGGGCTCGTCCAGCGCCTTGCCGTTGAGGCTGACCCGGCCCTGGTCGTCGCAGCACTCCACCGTGTCGCCGCCGACACCGATCACCCGCTTGATCAGGTCCTGCTCGTTGTCCGACGGCAGCAGCCCGACGAAGGTGAGCACCTGTTTGGCCCCGTGCAGGACCGGTCCGTCCTTCGACGACCCGTGGTGGCCGTTCTCCAGCCAGCCGCCCGGATCCTTGAACACCACCACCTCGCCGCGCTCCGGCTCGGCACCGAACCAGGGGGTGAGCTTGTCCACCAGCACCCGGTCCCCGATCTGGATGGTCTGCTCCATCGAACCGGACGGGATCACGAAGACCTGCACCAGGAAGGTCTTCATCACCAGTGCCACCACCAGCGCCACCACGACGATCAGCGGGATCTCCCGCAGGTGGGAGCGTCTGCGGCGGCGGGCCGCCCGCCGGGCGGTGCGACGGCGCTCGGCCCGGCCCCGCACCACCGGGGCCGCCCCACCGGACGCGGTCGGCCCGGACGCGGTCGGCCCGGGAGCCACCACACCGGAACCCGTCGACTCGGTCCCCGTCGGTTTGGTCCCCGCCGACTCGATCCCCGCCGAGTCGGACCGGGCCTGCCCGGACGGAACCGTCCCCGGTATCGCGCCCACTCCGGTCGATCCGGTCGATCCGGAGGCGCCGGGGTCCGGGCGGTCGGCGAGCCTGCCCCTACCTCTGGTCCCCATGGCCACCCGTCCCCCCTGTCGCGGCGAACGCCGCCGGCCGGTCCAGGCTGCTCCAGTGCCCGATCGGGTAGACCACCCAAGCGGCCCGCCCGATCACCTTGTCCTCCGGCACGAATCCGCCACCGGGATCGCCGAGGTGGTCGCGCGAGTCCCGGGACGCGCTCCGGTGGTCGCCCATCACCCAGAGTTTTCCAGCCGGGACCACGATGTCGAAGGCCACGCCGGACGGCTCGTCCCCCGGCGACAGGTAGGCGGACTCGTCGACCGGCACACCGTTCACGGTGATCGGGTGCCCCGGACCGGCGCTGGTGACGCGGTCGCCGCCGACACCGATGACCCGCTTCACGTAGACCGAGTCGCCGGCCGGCACCAGCCCGACGTCCCGGCCGAAGGAGCGCAACCCGCTCCAGATTCCGCCCCGCTCGAACGGCTTGCGCAGGAAGGAGCCAGTGCCGTCGAACACCACCACGTCGCCCCGTCGGGGGTGGCCGCCGAAGGCGTAGGACAGCTGGTTCACGATCAGGCGGTCGCCGGGCCGCAGGCTGTTCTCCATCGACCCGGACGGTACGGAGAAGGGCCGCGCCACGAAGGCGTTCACCACCAGCAGCACGAACAGGCAGGTCCCGGCGAGCAGCAGGAGGTCCCGGGATCGCGATCGGGACGGCTCCTCGGGGTCCTCGGCGTCCTTGGTGTCGCCGCCCTCGCCGCCCTCGGTGCCGTCACCGCCGTCGGCGTCCTCGGCACCCTCCGCGGCCTGCTTCGCACCCTCCACCGGCCCGACCGCTCGCGCCGGCCCGACCGCTCCCGCCGGTCCGGCCGCCGGGGCCTCGACGGCGGCGCCGTCCGCGGCAGCGGTGCCGGGATCACCTGCGGAAACGACCGCGGACCGCGTCGGCGAGTCCGCACCGGTGGGTGCGGGACAGCCGTCGCGGTCCGCGGGTGGTTCGTGCGTGCTCATCGGGGGCTGAGCTTACCGTGCGGCAGGCCGGCCCCCCAGAGCGTTCCGATCCCCCGGCAGTGCCGGGGGCCGGTGGATCAGCGGTCGCGCTTCTCCTTGATCTTCGCGGCCTTGCCGCGGAGGTCACGCAGGTAGTACAGCTTGGCGCGGCGAACCGCACCGCGGGTCACGACCTCGATCTTCTCGACGACCGGGGTGTGCACCGGGAAGGTGCGCTCGACACCGACGTTGAAGCTGACCTTGCGAACGGTGAAGGTCTCACCGACGCCGGCGCCGTGACGACGGATGACGACGCCCTGGAAGACCTGGACACGGGAGCGGTTGCCCTCGATGACCCGGACGTGAACCTTCAGGGTGTCACCGGCGCGGAAGGCCGGAATGTCGCTACGCAGCGAAGCCGCGTCGACAGCAGCGAGCTTGTTGCTCATGTTGCTCTCCATCGCAGGCGCCACGGGCCGCCCACGGAAGTTCGTCACAATGGGGTCTGCTGCGGGCCGCGTCGGCGACCGGCGGTCCCCCCGTGGCGGGGGCGCCGAACCACGTGACTCCTACGGGAGGAGCCCAGCGACAGACAGCAGCGGCCTATTCTTCCACATCACCGGCCACAGACCGAAATCGGCCGAGCCCCTCGTCCCAGGCCAGGCCGAGAACGCTGAGCGCCTCCCGGTCCTTCTTGTCGAAGGCGCCGCGCTGCCAGCGCTCCACCAGGTCCGGCCGGTTCGCCAGGGTGCGGGCGAAGGCCTGCTCACGCCGCCAGCGGGCGATCCGGCCGTGGTTGCCGCTCAGCAGCACGTCCGGCACCGTGCGACCGCGCCACTCGGCGGGCTTGGTGTAGATCGGGCCCTCCAGCAGGTCGGCCATCGCGCCGGGCGCGAAGGAGTCGTCCCGGTGGGATTCGGCGTTGCCGAGCACTCCCGGCAGCAGGCGGGCGATCGCCTCGACCATGACCAGGACCGCGACCTCGCCGCCGGCGAGCACGTAGTCACCGATCGACGCCTCGACGACCGGCATCCGGGTGGCCGCCTCGTCGATCACCCGGCGGTCGATGCCCTCGTAACGGGCGGGGGTGAACGCGAGCCAGGGCCGGCCGGCGAGCTCCTGCGCCAGCTCCTGGGTGAAGGGCCGGCCGCTGGGCGTGGGCACCACCAGGGTGGGCACCTCGCCCGCCGGGCCCCGGCCGATCACCGCGTCGAGGGCCTCGCCCCACGGTTCGGGCTTCATCACCATGCCCGGGCCGCCGCCGTACGGGCTGTCGTCGACGGTGCGGTGCACGTCGTGCGTCCAGTCGCGGAGGTCGTGGACGTGCACGTCGAGCTGGCCGCGGGCGCGCGCCTTGCCGACCAGCGAGATGTTCAGCGGCTCCAGGTACTCGGGGAAGATCGAGACGACGTCGATCCGCATCCCGCTCTGCACCGCCGGAGCCCCGGCCGCAGTGCCCGCACCGCTCTCCACGGCGCTCTCCGTGCCAGCCGGAGCACGGGCCGAGACGGGGGCCGGGGCAGGGGCCGGAGCGGTGGTCTCCTCGGCGGTCACTCCGACTCCTCCCGGCCTTCGGCGGATCCCTCCGCGCCGTCGCCGGGCTCCTCGGAGTCCCCTCCGGCGACGTCCGCCCCGTCCGGGTCGATCAGCCCGCCGGGCGGGTCGATCACGGCACGCTGGTTCTCCAGGTCGATGACCGGCACGATCCGGCTGACGAAGGGCACCAGGACCTCCGTCCCGTCGGCCTTCCTGACCGTGAGCAGGTCCTGGTAGGGCAGGTGGACGACCTCGGTGAGCTCACCGACCGGGGTGCCGTCGAGCAGCACCACGTCCAGGCCGATCAGCTGGTGGTCGTAGTACTCCTCCGGGTCGTCCGGACGCTCCTCCGGGTCGACCTCGGCGATGAGGACGGTGCCGCGCAGCGCCTCGGCGGCGTTGCGGTCCTTGACGCCGGCGAACCGGAGCAGCAGCCGGCCGCTGTGCACCTTGCCGGACTCGACGGTCAGCGGTCCGGCCGACGCCGGGTCGGTGGACAGGACGGCACCGGGCCCGAGCCGGAGTTCCGGCTCGTCGGTGCGGACCTCGACGCTGACGTCCCCCCTGATGCCGTGGGCGCGGCCGATCCTGCCGACGACGAGCTGCACGGTGATCGTTCTCCTGGGTGAGTGCTTGGGAAGACTGCCGCGGTGGGCAGCGAGAGAAAACGGCGAAGGGCCGACCGGGACGACATGCGTCCCGGCCGGCCCCAGGCCCGACGGCTGAGCGAACAGCTGCGTCAGCGAATGCTGTCCACGTCGACGAGGTCGACCCGGACGTTGCGACCGCCGAGGGCGCCGACCACGGTGCGCAGTGCGCGCGCCGTGCGGCCGCCCCGGCCGATCACCTTGCCGAGGTCATCGGGGTGCACTCGCACCTCGATGGTGTTGCCCCGACGCAGGTTGCGCGAGCGCACCTGCACCTCGTCGGGGTGCTCGACGATGCCCTTCACCAAGTGGTCGAGGGCGTCCTCGATCACGCTCAGGCCTCGGCGGCGGCGTCGGCCTCAGCCTCGGCCTTGTCCGACTTCTTGGCCTTCGGGGTGATGGCGACACCGGTGGTGGCGTCCTCGAAGCCGGCGACGGCCTTGGCGAACAGGTGCGAGAAGTCCTCGACCTTCGGCTCGGCGACCAGCAGCGGCGCCGGAGCCGGCAGGCCCTTGAACTTCTGCCAGTCGCCGGTCAGCTTGAGGATGGCGAGGACCGGCTCGGTCGGCTGGGCGCCGACGGACAGCCAGTACTGGGCGCGGTCGGTGTCGACCTCGATCTTCGAGGGGTTGTAGGTCGGCTGGTAGATGCCGATCTCCTCGATCGCACGGCCGTCACGCTTGGTGCGGGCGTCCGCGACGACGATGCGGTAGTGCGGGGAGCGAATCTTGCCGAGACGCTTGAGCTTGATCTTGACTGCCACGGGAGTGGATTCTCCTGGTGTTGACGTGGGTGAGCAGCCCTGCCGTCGCGTGGGGTTGCGGGGTGGGCCGTTCAAGGGACACGCCAGCCGTAGGAGAGAGGGGTCCTGCTCGGCTGCCGAGTACTCAGCTGTCCATTGTGCCATACCGGCGCAGACCGGCTCGCACGGGCCGGACCCGGCGGCCGCCCCGCGGCACCCCGGGAAAGCCGTGCGGTGCCCGGCGGGGACCCGCGAACGGGTCGCCGGAAGGACCCGGCCGAGGGGCCCGCGAAGGGGCCCGTGGGGAAGTCGGCGAGGGGTCGGCGAAGAGGCCTGCGAAGAGGCCTGCGAGGAGGCCCGCGAAGGGGCCGGGAAACAGGTCGACCGGGAGCCCCCGCTCCCGGTCAGCCCAACCACATCCACATCACTGGCGAATCACTGTCGAACACCGTCGATCGCGTCGGCCGGACGCACTGCCCGCACAGCCACCGGCCGGTCCCCCGGGTTCCCCGAGCTGTTCCAGCTCCCCGGGCTACGCGATCTTGAACGGCTGCTGGCAGGCCCCGCAGACGATGGACGCCTGCGCGAGCACCGACGGGACGACCCGCACGTTGCGCCCGCAGCCGCAGACCGCCTTCACCCGGACGCCGCCCCCGGAGGAGCCGTGCCGGGCGGCCGGGCCGCGGAAGGCGCGCGAGGCCCCCTCGCCGGCCACCGCCTCCTGGTGCGCACCGAGCGCGCGGTCCAGGCGTTCGATGGTCTCGGCGTACCGCTCCTGGGTCTCCTTGAGCATGGTCACCTGGGAGAAGCCGCTGCTGGCGTGCGGTTCGACCGGGTGCGCCAGGCCCAGCTCGGAGGCCAGGAGGAGGAAGCGCCGGTTGTGGTAGCGGCCGGCCCGCGAGGTGTCCCGGATGTCCCGGGCCGCGGCCAGACCATGGGCAGCCTCGTGGAGGAGCCGCTCGAATCCGAGCCGGGTACCACAGGCCGAGGAGGACTCGCCGATCAGCGCCTCGGGAGAGGCGAGGTCGGGGAGGTCCTGATGGTAGGCCTGGATGTCACTCCAGGCGGCGGCCAGTTCGGCCGCGAGAACGAGGGGCTGTGTCGTGCTCACGCTAGACCAACGATGGAGTAGGAGCCGATGTTCCGCATGTTCCCGTTCCCCGGGAATTCCCAGGAAACTCTCAGGAATGTGCGCGCCCGCGCGAAATGCGCGTTTCGGATCTGACGCAAGACCAACCCCCTGCTGGTTTGGGGCCGCCGAGCTCGGCGAGCCTCGTCAATTCCGTCCGGGGACGGGCTGTCGCCCCCAGGACGTACGGCCCGGGGTCCTGTCGAGTTGACAGGGCCACGGGCCGTACACCGTACCGCTATTCCGTTAATACCGGCAGTTGACCGACCAGTAGCTATGCCGAGATGTGAGACGTCCGCGGAACAACCCCGGTCACCGGCCGCGCGAATTACCCGTCGCACCGGTCAACAGCCGTCAGTCCGCGTCCGTGGATGTCGCATTACGACATCCCGTTCGACACATCCCGTTCAGACATCCCGCGGGGCACTTCCCGCGCGGGGCGCCGCCAGGGACACATCGCCCGCGGGACGTACCGGTCCGTCAGTAGGCGCGCGCGACGATCGCGATGTTGCCGTCCTGGTCGTCCGTCTGCGGCACCGAGCCGTCGGCGGCGACGATGCAGCGCACCGAGACGCCCTGCTCGGCCAGCTTGGCCTCGCCCTCCGGGCCCAGCTCGGCCCAGGAGATCCGGCCCCAGCCGGTGGCGGCGGCCTCGACGGCCTCGTCCAGGTCCTTCACGTCGACCGTGCGGGCCTCGCGGCGCTCGCGCGACTCGCGCAGCAGCTGCGCCTGGTCCTCGTCGAGGATGCCCGGGAGCAGCTGCTCCAGGCCGTCGATCGCGACCGGCGCCTTGCCGCCGGGGATGCGGCGGGCCAGCATCGCGGTGCCGTTCTCCAGGTCGCGCGGGCCGACCTCGATGCGCAGCGGCACGCCCTTGAGCTCCCAGTCCACCGCGCGGCGGCCGAACGGGGTGTCGGTGCGGTCGTCGACGACCACGCGGATGCCGGCGGCCTCCAGCCTGGCACCGATCTCGCGGACCTTGGCGATCACCGCGTCGTCGCCCTTGATGGCGAGGACGACGGCCTGGACGGCGGCCAGCCTCGGCGGGACGCGCAGCCCGTTGTCGTCACCGTGCGACATGATCAGGCCGCCGACCATGCGGGTCGAGACGCCCCAGGAGGTCTGCCAGACGTACTCGCGCTCGGCGCCCTGCAGCTGGTAGGTGGTGTTGAACGCCTTGGCGAAGTTCTGGCCCAGCTCGTGGCTGGTGCCCATCTGCAGCGCCTTGCCGTCGCCCATCATGCCCTCAAGGGTGAGGGTGTTGATGGCGCCGGCGAAGCGCTCCTTGGCGGTCTTGCGGCCGAGCACGACGTCGATGCCGAGCACGTTGGTCATGAAGTCGCCGTAGACCTGGGTGTGGATCATCGAGGCGTAGTCACGGGCGTCCTCGTACGTGGCGTGGGCGGTGTGGCCCTCCTGCCAGAGGAACTCGGTGGTGCGCAGGAAGACGCGCGGGCGGAGCTCCCAGCGGACCACGTTGGCCCACTGGTTGATCAGCAGGGGCAGGTCGCGGTGGCTCTGCACCCACTTCGAGAAGTACTCGTTGATGATCGTCTCGGAGGTCGGCCGGACGACGACCGGCTCCTCCAGCTGCTTGCCGCCGCCGTGGGTCACCACCGCGAGCTCGGGGGCGAAGCCCTCGACGTGCTCCGCCTCCTTGGTCAGGTAGGACTGCGGGATGAACATCGGGAAGTAGGCGTTCTGGGCGCCGGCCTTCTTGATCCGGGCGTCCATCTCCTGCTGCATCCGCTCCCACAGGCCGTAGCCGTACGGTCGGATGACCATGGTGCCGCGCACCGGACCGTTGTCGGCCAGCTCGGCCTTGTTGATGAGGTCCTGGTACCAGCGCGGGAAGTCTTCCGCCTGAGGGGTGAGAACGGGTGCCTTAGCCATGGGGCGAATGGTACGGGGATCCGGGCTTCGACTTCGAATCGATTGCGGGTCGTCTCACCGGGGGGCGCACCACCCCGACACGCGCGCACCACCCCGCACCCCTCTGGACGCCGCGCCCGAGCCGCTGTTCGCTGGAGTGGGGCGGGACTTTGGGGGGCCGGAGCAGCACACCCAAGGACCGGATAGGAGGCCGCGATGGCTTCAGCGCGGGTGACCGGCACGACCGTACGACCCACGGGCGCACGACCGCACGACCCGCGCCCGGTGGCCGGGCAGGCCGCCCGGGCGCGCGACTGGGCGGAGATCCAGGAGCGGATGCTGGTGCCGCTCTACGAGGCCGTCCACGACCGGCTGGAGGTCGGTCCCGCGACCAGCGTGCTGGGCCTGGGCTGCCGCTCGGGGCTGGCCCTGCTGCTCGCCGCCGGGCGGGGCGCGCAGGTCGCCGGCCTGGAGCCGGAGAGCGAGCTGCGCGAGCTGGCCCGGGGCCGCCGGCTGCGGGTGGGCCCGGCGCCGCGGCCGGCGGCGGCCGTCGCCCGCTCGGCCCATTCGCTGGTCACGGTTTTCGAAGGGCTCCCGGGATCCGCCGATCCGCGCCGGACGGTGGCCGAGGCGGCCCGTCTGACGCTCCCCGGCGGGCACGTGGTGCTGGCCGCCTGGGGGCCGCGGGAGCGCTGCGAGAGCGCCGCCGTCCTGGACGTGGCGCGCCGGATGACCCGGCGCAGCACGGCGCGCGATCCGTTCGAGCTGAGTCCGCCCGGCGCGCTGGAGGACCTGCTCGCCGGGGCCGGCCTGCGTCCGGCCGGCGGCGGCCGGGTGGGCTGCCCGTTCGCCTACCCGGACCTGGACAGCGCGGTGCGCGGGCTGCTCTCGACCGGCCTGTACGACGCGGCGGCGGAGTTCTCCGGGCTGCCGCTGGTGGCGAAGGAGCTGGAGGAGGCGCTGCATCCGTACCTCCGGCCGGAGGGCACGGTGCGGATGGAGAACGTCTTCCGCTACCTGGTCGCCGAGCGGCCTCACCGACCGTTGTAGCCGACCGCTGCAGGAGCGGCGGAACGGGGCGCGCGCCGGGCGGCGCACGCCCCGTCCATCGCCCTCCCGGCCCGACCCCGACCCCGACCCCGGCCCGGGCCCCGCAGACCGGAACCACGACGGCAACCGCGCATCCCGGGGCCCGTCCAGCCCGTTTCACCCGTTCGGCCCACCGCCGGGCCCGGTCCCCCACTCCCCGACAGCCCAGGCCCCTCGGTCCGGCGGGGTCCGGCGGGGTCCGGCGGGTCCGGCTTGTCCAGCCCGCCCGGTCAGTCCAGCGACTTCCGCGGCACCCCCGCCGCCCGGTACGCCTCCTCCTCGTCCAGCGTCTCCGCCTCCAGCAGCGCGGCGGCGAGCGCGTCCAGCCGGGCGCGCTGCTCGGTCAGCTGGCGCACCGCCTCGTCGTAGCACTCGGCGACGATCCGGCGGGCCTCCTCGTCCACCGCGTCCAGCGTGGTCGGAGCGGCGGAGAGCCCGTACGCGCCCTGCGGGTCGGACGGGACGGCGGTGAGCCGGCCGACCCGCTCGCTCATGCCCCAGCGGCCCGCCATGCCCCGGGCGATGTTGGTGACCTGTTCCAGGTCGCTCTCCGCACCGGTGGTGATGACGCCGTAGACGACCTGCTCGGCGGCCATCCCGCCGAGCGCGCCGATGATCCGGCCGCGCAGGTAGGGCTCGGTGTAGGAGTACCGGTCGGCGTCGGGGGTGGAGAGGGTGACGCCGAGGGCCCGGCCGCGCGGCACGATGGTGATCTTGCGGACCGGGTCGGCGCCCGGCCGGAGCATGCCGAGCAGTGCGTGGCCGCTCTCGTGGTACGCCGTCCGCTCCCGCTCCTCGCGCGGCATCACCAGCGGCCGGACCGCGCCCAGCTGGACCTTCTCCAGTGCTTCCGAGAGGTCCCGCTCGTTCACCTCGTCCTGCCGGCGCTTGACGGCCAGCAGGGCCGCCTCGTTGACCAGGTTGGCCAGCTCGGCGCCGGTCATGCCGGGGGTGACCCTGGCGAGCTGGTCGAGGTCGGTGTCGCCGGCCAGCGGGACGGACCGGGTGTGGATGCGCAGGATGGCCGCGCGGCCGTCCCGGTCCGGCGGGCTGACGGTGATCCGCCGGTCGAACCGGCCGGGGCGCAGCAGGGCCGGGTCGAGCACGTCGGCCCGGTTGGTCGCGGCGATCACGATGACGCCCTCGGAGCCGGTGAAGCCGTCCATCTCGGTGAGGATCTGGTTGAGCGTCTGCTCGCGCTCGTCGTGGCCGCCCATGCCGCCGCCACCGCCGCGCTGCCGGCCGATGGTGTCGATCTCGTCGATGAAGACGATCGCCGGGGCGACCTTGCGGGCCTCGGCGAACAGCTCGCGGACCCGGCTGGCGCCGACGCCGACGATCATCTCGATGAACTCGGAGGCGGAGGCGGAGAAGAACGGCACGTCGGCCTCCCCGGCGACGGCCCGGGCCAGCAGGGTCTTGCCGGTCCCGGGCGGGCCGCTGAGCAGGACGCCGCGCGGCATCTTGGCACCGAGCCGGCGGTACTGCTGCGGGTTCTTGAGGAAGTCGACCACTTCGGTGAGTTCGGCCTCGACCTCGTCGATGCCGGCCACGTCGGCGAAGGTGGTGCGCTTGCCGGCCTCGGCGGTGACGGGCTTGGGCGGGGTCTTGCGGCCGAGCGGTCCGGCGCCCATGCCGCCGGCCATCCGGCGGGCGATCAGGACCCAGACCAGGATCAGCAGCAGCATCGGGGCGAGCGAGATCAGCAGGTTGGCGAGGAAGCTGCGCTGCTGGACGACCGGTTCGGCGGTGACCTCGACGCCCTGCTGCTGGAGGGTGGCCCAGAGGTCGTCGCCGGCGAAGACCGGGCGCTGGGTGTCGAACTCGGTGTACGTCCCCTTGTCGCCGTCCGGCTTGGGCTCGGCGTTCTTGAGGGTGCCCTCGATCGAGTCGCCCTTGGAGTAGATCTTGGTGATGTTGCCCTTGTTCAGCTGGCTGTTGAACTCGGTGTAGGAGATGGTGGTGGCGCCGCCCGGGCCGAAGAAGGACAGCAGCAGGTCGCTGATCAGGAACACCACGAGGGCGGTGAGGACGAGTCCGAACCAGCCGCCGGGCATCTTGCGGCGCGGGGGCGACGGGGGCGGGGCGCCCTCGGAGCGCCACGGCTGGTCGGGGGTCTGGCGCGGCGGCACGGGATCGGTCACTCATCGGACAATACGGACATCTGCTCGGGTCCTCCAACCGCAACGCCGCACCGCACCCCCGCCCCGGCCGCACCCCCGCCCGGGCCGCCGCGGCACCCCGCCGGGACGGCCGCCCGGCCCGGCGGCTACTCCGCTCCCAGCCCGGGCCACTCCTCCGCCGTCAGCGCGAACCGCTCGTGGTCCCGCCACGCCCCCTGCAGGAACAGCATCCGCGGGGTGAACCCCTCGTGCCGGAAGCCCAGCCGCTTGGCCAGCCCGACGGAGCGCCCGTTGTCCGGCTGGACGTTGATCTCCAGCCGGTGCAGGCCGAGACCCCCCTCCGTCTGCGGGGCGAAGCAGCGGTCCAGCACCAGGCGCATGCCCTCGGACATCCGTCCGGTGCCGGCGAACGGCAGGTAGGAGTCGTAGCCGAGCGAGCCGTTGCAGAACCGGCCCATCACGATGTTGGCGACGTTGACCTTGCCGACCAGCCCGCCGGTCTCCCGGTCGACCACCAGGTAGGTCCGCAGGCCCGGCCCCTGCCGCTCCAGCAGGTCCGGGAGCCCGTCCGGCTCGACCGGGTTCCACCGTCCGATGTGCTCGGCGGACCGCCGGACCGCCTCGGCGTACGCCACCTCGTCCCCGGCCCGCGGGGCCCTGATCGTCACTCGCATCCGACCATCATCGGGCATGCGAACGGCCCGCCGCCCGGGAGCACCGGGCGGCGGGCCGTCGGAACGGACTTCGAGGGCCTACAGCAGGTCCTTGAACTCCTTGGGCAGCTCGAAGTCGGACGGGCCCTTGCCCGCGCCGAGGCCGAACGCACCGCCCTGGGCGGGCGCCTGGCCGGCGCCGGGGCCGAGCGCGCGCCGCTCGGCGGCCGCGGCCTCCTCCTGCGCGCGCTTCAGCGGGTTGCCGCTCTTGCGCTTGCCCTTGGCGGCCGGGGCCTTCTTGGCGGACTTCTTCGCGCCGCCGCCCATCCCCGGGATGCCCGGCATGCCGGGGATGCCCTTGCCGGAGGCCATCGCGGACATCATCTTGCGGGCCTCGAAGAACCGCTCGACCAGGTTGTTGACCTCGCCCACCTGCACGCCCGAACCCTTGGCGATGCGGGCGCGGCGCGAGCCGTTGATGAGCTTCGGGTCGGTCCGCTCGGCCGGAGTCATCGACTTGATGATGGCGCCGACGCGGTCGACGTCCTTGTCGTCGATGTTGTTGATCTGCTCGCGGATCTGGCCCATGCCGGGCAGCATGCCGAGCAGCTTGGAGATCGAGCCCATCTTCCGGACCTGCTCCAGCTGGGCCAGGAAGTCGTCGAGCGTGAAGTCCTTGCCGCCGCCCTGCAGCTTGGAGGCGATCTTCTCGGCCTCCGCCTGCGAGAAGGTCTGCTCGGCCTTCTCGATCAGCGAGAGGACGTCACCCATGCCCAGGATGCGCGAGGCCATCCGGTCCGGGTGGAAGGCGTCGAAGTCGTCGACCTTCTCGCCGTTGGAGGCGAACATGATCTGCCGGCCGGTGACGTGCGCGACCGAGAGCGCGGCACCGCCGCGGGCGTCGCCGTCGAGCTTGGAGAGCACCACGCCGGTGAAGTCGACGCCGTCGAGGAAGGCCTGCGCGGTGGTGACCGCGTCCTGGCCGATCATCGCGTCGACGACGAACAGGACCTCGTCCGGGTCGACCGCGGCCCGGATGTCGGCGGCCTGCTGCATCAGCTCGGCGTCGATGCCGAGACGGCCGGCGGTGTCGACGACGACGACGTCGAACTGCTTCTGCTTGGCGTACTCGATGGAGTCCCGCGCCACCTGGACCGGGTCGCCGACGCCGTTGCCCGGCTGCGGGCCGTAGAACGCGACACCGGCGCGCTCGGCGACGACCTGCAGCTGGTTGACCGCGTTGGGGCGCTGGAGGTCGCAGGCGACCAGCAGCGGGGTGTGCTTCTGCTGCTTCAGCCAGTGGCCGAGCTTCCCGGCGAGGGTGGTCTTACCGGCACCCTGGAGGCCGGCCAGCATGATCACCGTCGGGCCGTTCTTGGCGAACCGCACCCGGCGGGTCTCGCCACCGAGGATGGCGATGAGCTCCTCGTTGACGATCTTGATGATCTGCTGGGCGGGGTTCAGCGCACCGGAGACCTCGGAGCCGAGCGCGCGCTCCTTGATCTGCTTGATGAAGGCCCGGACGACCGGCAGCGCGACGTCCGCCTCCAGCAGCGCGATGCGGATCTCGCGGGTGGTGGCGTCGATGTCCGCCTCGCTGAGGCGGCCCTTGCCCCGGAGGTTCTTGAACGTCGCTGCGAGGCGATCGGAAAGGGTGTCGAACACGTCGTCGCGGGTCCTCTGCGGCATCGGTATCAGTACGGTCGTCGCCCCCAAGGGTATCCGGCCGCCCCGGGAGCGGTCTCCACCCGGGTTCGCCGAGCCCGGCGCGAGCCCCCTCCCGAGCCCCGCCCGGCCCCCGCCCGGGCCCCGGACCTGCGCCGGACCTGCGCCGGACCGGCCCCGCCCGGACGTCAGCCCAGCGCCGCCCGGACCGCCGCCGCCACCTCGCCGGCCCGCTGCGCGGCGAGCGGACGGCCCGCCTCGTCGGTCAGGTAGAAGGAGTCGACGGCGTCCGCGCCCAGCGTGGAGACGTACGCGGTCCTGACCCGCACCCCGGCGCCGTCCAGCGCCCGCCCGATCCGGTGCAGCAGCCCCGGGGCGTCGTGCGCGCGCACCTCCAGCACCGTCGCGGTCGCCGAGGCCACCGGCGGCGCCACCGCGACCAGCGGCGGCGGGGTCGGGATGCCGCGCCGGCGCGGGGCCGCCGCGTCCCGCTCGGCGAGCCGCCGCGAGACGTCCAGCGACCCCTCCAGCGCCCGGCGCAGGTCGGCCCGGAGCCGGGCCGCCTCCGGCAGCTCGCCGAACTCGGCCGCCACCGTCCAGGACAGCAGCAGCACCGCCCCGGCCCCGATCGGGTCCAGCTCGCGCAGCCCGGCCGAGCGGACGGTCAGGCGGTGCAGCGCGAGCACCCCGGCGACGGTGCCGAGCAGGCCGGGCCGGTCCGGGACGGCCAGCAGGAGCCGTACGCCCATCGGCTCGGTGCCGGACTCGTCCGCCTCGGCCTGGGCGACCAGCGACAGGGCGGGCCCGCCGGTCCGCGCCGCCTCCACCGCGAGCCGCTCCTGCTCGGCGGTCGGCTCGGCCTCCGCCGGGTGGCCGTAGCCGCGGTCGAGGGCCGCGGCGGGGTACGCCCCGGACAGCCGGGCGGCGACCCGTGCGGCCAGGCCCTCCACCAGCGAGGCCCGCCAGCGGCTCCACGCGGCCGGGCCGGTGGCCAGCGCGTCGGCCTCGGTCAGCGCGTGCAGCAGCTCCAGCCGCGACAGGGTGCCGACCACCTTGGTGACCGCCTCGACGGTGGCCGGGTCGTCCGGGTCACGGCGGGTCGCGGTGTCCACCAGGGTCAGGTGGTGGCGGACCAGCACCGCGAGCGTCTCCACCGACTCGGGGTCGAAGCCCATCCGGGCGGCCACGTCGCGGACGATCACCTCGCCCGCCTCGCTGTGGTCGCCGGGCCAGCCCTTGCCGATGTCGTGCAGCAGCGCGGCGACCAGCAGCAGGTCGGGCCGGGCCACCCGGCGGGTCATCGCGGCCGCCCGCACCGCCGTCTCCACCAGGTGCCGGTCCACGGTCCAGCGGTGCACCGCGTTGCGCTGCGGCCGGCAGCGGACCCGCTCCCAGTCCGGCAGCAGCCGGGTGATCAGCCCCTCGGCCTCCAGCGCCTCCCACACCGGCAGGCAGGCCTCGCCCGCGCCGAGCAGGGTGACCAGCTGCTCGCGGGCCTCGTCCGGCCAGGGCACCGGCAGCGGGCGGCACTCGGCGGCCAGTCGGCGCACCGTGGCGTAGGAGACGGTCAGGCCGTTCTGGGCGGCGGCGGCCGCGGCGCGCAGCGGCAGCACCGGATCGGCGGCCGGCCGGGCGCCCTGGGCGAGCACCGCCTCGCCGTCCTGCTCGACGACGCCCTCGGCGAGCGGTCGGCGGTCGACCGCGCCCCGGGCCACCGCGCCCGCACCGCGCCCGGACCCGCCGAAGGGGCCGGCGAACGGGAAGGCGAGCCGGTGGGAGCGCCGCCCCCGGGTCGACCGGGCGGCCAGCACCCGGTCGACCGCCCGCCAGGTGACGTCGCCCGCGTAGGCGACGGTCCGGGCGGCCTCGTAGACCTGGCGCAGCAGGGTGTCGGCGTCCAGGACGCCGAGCCGCTCGGCGACCTGGTCCTGGTCCTGGAGGCTGAGCCGCTCGGTGGCCCGGCCGGTGACCAGGTGCAGGGCGTCCCGGACGTCGGCGAGCCGGAGCGCGGCGGCGTCCAGGCCGTCCCGGGGGGCGTCGGCGAGCCAGGTCGCGGCGACGGCGTTGAGCGCGACCACGTCCCGCAGCCCGCCGCGGGCCTCCTTGAGGTCGGGCTCCAGCAGGAAGGACAGCTCGCCGTGCCGCTCGGCCCGCTCCCGGCCGAGTTCGCGCAGCTCGGGCAGGCGCTTCGGGGCGCTCGCCCGCCAGTCGGCGAGCACGGCGGAGCGCAGTGCGGCGGTGAGCGCGGGGTCGCCGGCCACGTGCCGGGCGTCCAGCAGTCCGAGCTGCGCCTTGAGGTCGGCGGCGGCGACCGACCGGGCCTCGGCCAGGGTGCGGACCGAGTGGTCGAGCGAGGCTCCGGCGTCCCAGACCGGGTACCAGAGGCGTTCGGGGAGGGCGGGGTCGAGCGGGCCCTCGTGCAGCAGCAGGAGGTCGAGGTCGCTGCGCGGGGAGAGCTCGCCGCGCCCGTAGCCGCCGACCGCGACCAGGGCGACGCCGCCGGGCGCTGCGGCCGGGGCGTCGGCGGGCGCCCCGGCGGGGGCGCCGGCGGCGGCCAGCAGACCGGCCAGCCAGTCGTCGGTGAGCGCGGACAGCGCGGCGCGGCGGGCCCGGCCGCCGGGACCGGGCGCGGCCAGCAGCCGGGCCCGGGCGGCGGCGTGGTCGGGCGCGCCGTCCGGCCCGCCGTCGCGGGGGTCGTCGTAGGAGTCGTCGCGGGAGTCGTCGGTTCCGGTGGCCATGCGAAGTCCCCGTCCGTGGTCGTGCGGGTGGAACGAGCGGCGCCGATACGCCGTCAGCGGGCCTGCGACCACTGGGTGGTCGCAGGCCCGCCTGCGTGATCATCCGAATGCTAGAGGGCGTCGGGGCCGCGTTCGCCGGTCCGGACCCGGACGGCGGTGTCGACCGGGACCGCCCAGACCTTGCCGTCACCGATCTTGCCGGTCCGGGCGGCCTTCACCAGGACGTCGATCAGCTGGTCGGCGTCGTCGTCCTCCACCAGGACCTCGATTCTGACCTTGGGGACCAGGTCCACGGTGTACTCCGCGCCCCGGTAGACCTCGGTGTGACCGCGCTGGCGGCCGTAGCCGCTGGCCTCGGTGACGGTCAGGCCGTGCACGCCGAAGGCCTGCAGCGCGGCCTTCACCTCATCCAGGCGGTAGGGCTTGATGACGGCGGTGATGAGCTTCATCAGGCGTCCACCTCGGTCTTCTCGGTGCTCTTCGGAGCGGCGGCGGGGTCGGAAGCGGGCGCGGCGGCGGTGGGACCGGCGGCCTTGACGGCGCTGCTCGCGGCGACGGCCGACACGGCCGGGGCGGGCGTGGTCCGGGCCGGACCGGCGCCCAGCGCGCTGAAGTCATAGGCGGACTCGGCGTGCTCGGCCTGGTCGATGCCGGCGACCTCGACCTCCTCCGCGACCCGGAACCCGATGGTGCTGTCGATCGCCTTGGCGAGCAGCCAGGAGAGCACGAAGGAGTAGACGCCGACCACGGCCACGCCCATCGCCTGCTTGCCGAGCTGCTCCAGCCCGCCGCCGTAGAACAGGCCCTTGGCGGTCTGGCCCACGGTGCCGGTGGCGAAGAGGCCGACCAGCAGCGAGCCGATCGCGCCGCCGACGGCGTGCACGCCGACCACGTCCAGCGAGTCGTCGAAGCCGAAGCGGTACTTGAGGCTGATCGCGGCCGCGCAGGCGGCACCGGCGATCAGGCCGATCGCCACCGCGCCGAGCGGGGAGACCGAGCCGCAGGCCGGGGTGATGGCGACCAGGCCGGCCACCGCGCCGGAGGCGGCGCCCAGGGTGGTGAACGCGCCGTGCCGCAGCTTCTCGTAGATCAGCCAGCCGATCAGTGCGGCCCCCGTGGCGACCTGGGTGTTGACCAGGGCCATCGCCGCGACGCCGTTGGCGGCCAGCGCCGACCCCGCGTTGAAGCCGAACCAGCCGAACCAGAGCAGCCCGGAGCCCAGCATCACCAGCGGCAGGCTGTGCGGGCGCATCGGGTCCTTGCGGAAGCCGATCCGCTTGCCGAGCACCAGGCAGAGCGCCAGTCCCGCGACACCGGCGTTGATGTGCACCGCCGTGCCGCCGGCGAAGTCGATCACGCCGTTGCGGTCGCCGAGCCAGCCGCCGTTGCCGCCGTCGAAGAAGAACACCCAGTGCGCGACCGGGAAGTAGACGACGGTCACCCAGAGCCCGACGAACAGGCCCCAGGCGGCGAACTTGGCGCGGTCCGCGATCGCTCCGCTGATCAGCGCCGGGGTGATGATGGCGAACATCAGCTGGAAGGCGGAGAACGCGGTGACCGGGATCGTCCCGGCGAGGTCGGTGACGCCGATGCCGCGCATCCCGAGGAAGTCCAGGTTGCCGATCAGCCCGGCGCCCGCGTCGGGGCCGAAGCTGAGCGAGTACCCGTAGAGGACCCAGAGCACGCTGACGATGCCGAGCGAGAGGAAGCTCATCGCCAGCATGTTGAGGGTGCTCTTGGCCCGGACCATCCCCCCGTAGAAGAAGGCCAGCCCCGGGGTCATCACCATGACCAGGGCCGCACTGATGAGTACGAAGGCGGTGTCGCCCGCGCTGAAGCCGTCCGGCATCGGCGTCTCCTCTGAATGGAAGCCGCTCCGCACCCGGGTTTCCTGTCCCGTGTACCCGGGGCGTCGGCGATGAGAGGAGAGTGCCGAAGGCTGGTTTCGGCCGATGCGGCCGGTTGTTTCGCCGTGGTGACGAGGGCGACGCCGGGGTTACGCCCGCGTGAACCCCGGCCACGCCGCGCCGCCGGATGGGTTACCGTACGGCCGCCCCGCACGGGGTGTGCCGGAAATGCCACCGACCGTACCGGCGGCGGCGGGTACGGTCGGCGGGGTCCGGGGCGGGCACGGGCTTCGGGGCGGGTGCCTGGTTCGGGCGGGCGGCGGGATCCGGGCGGCCGGTTCTGGGCGGGCCGCGGGCTCCGGGTGGGCGGCGGGCTCCGGGCGGGCCGCGGGTCAGACCACCGAGACGTACTCGGGGATGTCCTGGACCACCCGCTCCTGGAGCCGGCTGACCGCGTCGACGCCCTGGAACCGGGCCGCCGCGGCCTCGGTGGTCTTGCGGACCCGGGAGTTCAGCCGCTCGGAACGGACCTTGGTGGCGATGTCCACCGCCTGCTCGGCGAAGACCGCGGCCTGCTCCGGCTCGCGCTGCAGCAGGTGCACGCTGGCCATGCCGATCAGGTTGAAGGCGTACGAGCGGACGTGGTCGCCGTCCTGCCGGAACAGGTCGACCGCCCGCTCCATCACCGGGGCGGACATCGAGGCGTACAGCTCGGACTGGTCGGAGTGGTAGGCGAGGTCGCGGAACGAGTGCGCGTTCTCCGCGTTCAGCTCGGCCGGTGAGAAGAACTTCAGCCAGTCCGGGTCGCCGTCGCCCTCGCGGATGTCGGTGAAGGTGTCCTCGGCCAGCCGGACCGCCCGGGCGCAGCGGTTCACCTCGCCGATGGTCGCGTACGCGCGCGCCTCCATCGCGTAGAGCAGCGCCTGCTGGCGCGGGGTGGCGGTGTCGCGGCTGCCGTACTGGGCGAGGTGGATCAGCTCCAGGGCGTCCTCGCCGCGGTTGAGGTGGATCATCTGGCGGCTCATGTCGGTGAGGATCAGCGCACCGAACGGGCGGTCGCCGGCCTCCTTGGCGGCGTGCAGCGCCAGCACGTAGTACTTCTGCGCACTGGGGTGCATGCCGACGTCGTAGGACATCCAGCCGGCCAGGTGGGCCAGCTCGGCGGTGAGCCGGAACAGCCGCCGGGTGGTCTGCTCGGGGTACGTCTCCTGGAGCAGGTCGGTGACCTCGTGGAGCTGGCCGACCACGGCCTTGCGGCGCAGCCCGCCGCCGTTCTGCGCGTCCCACTGCCGGAACATCACGGTGGTCTGCTCCAGCAGTTCCAGCTCGGGCTCGGAGAGCCGGCCGGTGAACGGCTCGCCGCCGTTGGCGGCGGTCAGGATCGGGGTGGGCGTGCCGTTCGGGCCGGGGGCGAGCCAGCGCTGCATCGGCTCGATCAGCGCGGCGCCGGCGGTCAGGGCCAGCGAGGTGCCGAGGAAGCCCCGCCGGTTGAGCATGAGGTCGCTGCGTGAGTAGTCGCTGATCAGCTGGACGGTCTGGGGGGCGCTCCAGGGCAGGTCGACGCCGCCGCCCACGGTGGAGACCGGAACGGCGGCGCGCAGGCCGAGGTCCTCGATGGAGACCACGGAGCCGAAGCGCTCGGAGAAGAGTTCGGACATGATCTTCGGGATCGGCTCGCGCGGCTGCTCGCCGTCGAGCCAGCGGCGCACCCGCGAGGTGTCGGTGGAGACGTGGTGGGCACCGATCTGCCGGGCCCGACGGTTGACCTGGCGCGCCAACTCGCCCTTGGACCAGCCGCTGCGGGCGAACCACGTGGTCAGCTTCTCGTTGGGTTGCTTCTCTGCCATGGGAACGTCCCCATCCCGCCCGGCCCCTGCTGCGGGGCCCCCGATCGTGACCGCCCGACGGTTGCGGGCTCTTGCCGGTGTCGTGCCTGCGGCGCCACCGCCGCCGGACCGACCGTCAGCTCCCCCAACTCCCGGCTCCCCAGCGCCCGGAGCGGACTCCCCGACGAGGTCCGTGTGCTGAACGTAATGCCCCGCGTACCGTCCGGGGGAGCGGCCCTGGCGAAACGCCACCTTTCGCCACCCCCAGGAGTGAACCGAACCAAGTCGGCACGCGCTTGACTGGGTAGTCCCGACGGTCCGGCATATGCGGGCCGCCAAGTCCCCAGCGGTACCCGGTCCTTCACGGCAATGCGCCCCAGCCACAGGCGAGTTTGCCGTGCGCGCCGATCGAAGCCCGCCCCGCGCTCACGACGATCCGGCATCGGCACCGCCCGCCACAAGGCGGCGCCCGAGGCACACCGACCCAACAGGCGCACTCCGAGCGCCGCGCGCCGCCACCGCACAACGCACCACGCAACAGACAATCAACACACAGTCACCGTCCCGTAACCATCGGCAACGAGAACCTGTTGGGGGAGGCATGGACAACCTGTTCGGCGAACTTCGACTGGGGAACCTGCGGCTGGCACCACTGGGCATGCGCCGCCGCACCCGCGTCACCGCGGGCCAGGCTGCCGCGGAGTACACCGGTCGCTGGGGCTGGGCCGTCGTCGTCGGCGAGCCGGCCCGCGCCACCGCCGCCCCGGCCCGCTGCCACTGCGGCACCCCGCGCTGCGCCGCCCCCGGACTGCACCCCGTCCCCGGCGGCGGACCCGCCGCACACCCCGGCCCGGACGTCTCCGTCCTGTTCCCCACCGGCCGCGCCTTCGACGTGCTGGACGTCCCCGAACAGGCCGGGCTGCAGGCGCTGGTCCGACTGGAACGGATGGGCACCCAGGTCGGACCGGTCCTCACCGCGCCCACCGGCCGGCTGCAGTTCCTCGTCGCGGCCGGCACCGCCCGCCGGCTGCCGGACCTGCTGTACCGGATGGGGTGGGACGACGCCGCACTCGACCTCACCTGCCACGGCGAGGGGAGCTTCGTCGCCGCCCCGCCCACCGTGCTGAGCGGCCTCGGCCCGGTCCGCTGGCTCCGCCGCCCCACCCGCGACAACGCCGGCTGCCCGCCCGAGGCCCGACTGCTGCTCGGCACCCTCGCCTACGCCTGCCACCGCGGCCGGGAGCGCACCCCGGAGCCCGCCTGGATGGCCGGTTAGCCCGCTGTACTGTCGCCCGCTCGCCTCCGGGCTGTGTTGTCGCCCGCTCGCCTCCGGGCCGCTTTGATCCGGTGCCGACGAGCGGCGCTCCGATGCCGCTCGTTCCTCGCGGCCTCCTCGCGCTCTTCCTTTCGGCACCGGCGCGGCCCTTCGGCTCGGGGCGGGCCCGGTGCATGGCCGGGGTCGGCGGGGCGGGCGGGTGCTTTAAGGCCCTGGCGGGGCGGGCGCCGAACGGGTCCAGTGCATGGCCGAGGTCGGCGGGGTGGGCGGGTGCCGAGTGGGCTCGGGGCGGGCCCGGTACGTGGCCGGGGCCGGTGGGGTGGGCGGATGCCGGACGGCTCACGGCGGACCCGGTGCACGGCCGGGGCCGACGGCGCGGTCCCGTGCACGGCTGAGGCGGGCGGGTGCCGTAGGGCCCTGGCGGGGCGGGCGCCGAACGGACCCGGTGCACGGCCGGGGCCGACGGGGCAGGCGCGTGCCCGAACGGCTCACCACGGGACAGGCGCCTGCCGGACTGCCCGGGCGGGTGCTCCGCCGGTCGACCTGCGGGAACGCCGAAGGGCCCGCCCCTCGCGGAGCGGACCCTTCTCGGGGGAGGCCTGGCCAGCCGGGGGTCAGTCCCCGATCAGCGCGTCCACGAACGCGCCCGGCTCGAACGGCGCCAGGTCGTCCGCGCCCTCGCCGAGCCCGATCAGCTTGACCGGAACGCCCAGCTCGCGCTGGACCGCGATCACGATGCCGCCCTTGGCGGTGCCGTCCAGCTTGGTCAGCACGATGCCGGTGATGTCGACCACCTCGGCGAAGACGCGGGCCTGGACCAGCCCGTTCTGACCGGTGGTGGCGTCCAGGACCAGCAGCACCTCGTCCACCGGGCCGTGCTTCTCGACGACCCGCTTGACCTTGCCCAGCTCGTCCATCAGGCCGGTCTTGGTGTGCAGCCGGCCGGCGGTGTCCACCAGCACGGTGTCGACGCCCTCGGCGATGCCCTCCTTGACCGCGTCGAACGCGATCGAGGCCGGGTCGCCGCCCTCGGGCCCGCGCACGGTGCGCGCGCCGACCCGCTCGCCCCAGGTCTGCAGCTGGTCGGCGGCGGCGGCACGGAAGGTGTCGGCCGCGCCGAGCACGACCGTGCGGCCGTCGGCGACCAGGACCCGGGCCAGCTTGCCCGTGGTGGTGGTCTTGCCGACGCCGTTCACGCCGACCACCAGGACGACGGCCGGGCCCGCTTCGTGCTTGGTGGAGTGGACCGTGCGGTCGGCGTCCTTGCCGATCAGCTCGACCAGCTCCTCGCGGAGGAGTCCGCGCAGCTCGTCGGGGGTGCGGGTGCCGAGTACCTTGACCCGGGTGCGCAGCCGCTCGACCAGCTCCTGGGTGGGGGTCACGCCGACGTCGGCGGTCAGCAGGGTCTCCTCGATCTCCTCCCAGGTGTCCTCGTCGAGGTGCTCGCGGGAGAGCAGCGAGAGCAGGCCCTTACCGAGCGAGTTCTGCGAGCGGGAGAGCCGGGAGCGCAGCCGGACCAGCCGGCCGGCGGTGGGCTCGGGGACGTCGAGGGCCGGAACCGCCTCCTCGACGACGGCCGGTTCGGCGACGGCCGCGGCCTCGGGGAGCTCCACCTCCTCGACGGTGCGGCGCGGTTCCTCGGTCGGCGGCGCGGCCTCTTCGCCGACGGCGGGTTCGCGCGGGGTCGGGGGCGCCGTGATGACCGGCGCCTGCGACTTCGGGGGGAGCTGCTGGCGTCGTCTGCCGGAAACGACGAGTCCGGCGATCGCTCCGACGGCGACCACCGCGATGACTACGGCAAGAATCACGTATTCCATAACCCGTCCAGTATCCGCGACCGGGGCCCGGACGGACCGCAGGCGGCCGTACCGCGGCTAGACCGTTGTGCTGCCGACGGCCTCCGGCTGCTCGCGGGGCCCGCGCCGGGCCCGGCCGCCGGGTGCCGGCTGCCCGCGCAGGCGCTGGCTGATCACCTGGGAGATGCCGTCGCCCTTCATGGTCACGCCGTAGAGCGCGTCGGCGGACTCCATGGTCAGCTTCTGGTGGGTGATCACGATCAGCTGGGAGCTCTCCCGGAGCTCCTCCATGATCGCGATCAGCCGGCGCAGGTTGGTCTCGTCCAGCGCCGCCTCCACCTCGTCCATCACGTAGAACGGGCTGGGCCGGGCCTTGAAGATCGAGACCAGCAGCGCCACCGCGGTCAGCGAGCGCTCGCCGCCGGAGAGCAGCGAGAGCCGCTTGACCTTCTTGCCGGGCGGCCTGGCCTCCACCTCGACGCCGGTGGTGAGCATGGAGTCCGGGTCGGTGAGCACCAGCCGGCCCTCGCCACCGGGGAAGAGCCGGGCGAAGACGCCCTCGAACTGTGCGGCGGTGTCGTGGTACGCGGAGGTGAACAGCTGCTCGACCCGCTGGTCGACGTCCTTGACGATGTCGAGCAGGTCGCGCCGGCTCCGCTTGAGGTCGTCCAGCTGCTCGCCGAGGAAGGTGTGGCGCTCCTCCAGCGCGGTGAACTCCTCCAGCGCCAGCGGGTTGACCTTGCCCAGCTGCTGGTACGCCTTCTCGGCCGCCCGCAGCCGCTTCTCCTGCTCGGCCCGGACGTACGGGCGGGACTCCCCCGGTTCCGGTGCCCCCTCGGCCGGGTCGCCGTCGGCCGGGGCCGCGGGGGACGGCGGGACGGGCCGGTCCGGCCCGTAGGTGGCCAGCAGTTCGCCGCCCTCGATGCCGAACTCCTCCAGTGCCCGGGACTCCAGCTGTTCGATCCGCAGCCGCTTCTCGGCCCGCAGCACCTCGTCGCGGTGACCGGCGTCGACCAGCTTGTCCAGCTCGTCCTTGAGTTCGCGACCGTGCTCGCGGTGCTCCTTCAGCTCGGCCTCGCGCGCCGCGCGCGCCCGCTCGACCGCGGCCCGGCCGGCGTCCGCCCTGGCCAGCGACACCTCCAGGCAGGCCAGCAGCTGCCGGGCTCCCGCCGCGACGGCGTTCGCCACCGCGGCGTCGTGCTCGGCACGCCGGCGGCGCTCGGCGGCCCGGGCGCGCGCCTCGCGCTCGGTGCGGGCGGCCCGGTCCAGCTGGTCGGCCCGGCCGGTCAGGGCGCGGACCCGCTCCTCGTGGGTACGGACGGCGAGCCGGGCCTCCAGTTCGACCTGCCGGGCGGCGGTGGCGGCCGCGGCGAGCCGCTGCTGCTCGGCGGGGTCCGGCTCGTCCTCCCCCGCGGCCGCCGACTCCTCGGCCGCCGCGAGGCGTTCGGCCAGTTCATCGGCGGCGGCGAGCAGCCGGTCCAGTCCGTCCTCGGCGCGGGCGGCGGCGGCCGTGAGCCGTTCGGCCTCACCGGCGGCGGCCCTGGCCTGTCCGCCGAGCCGGCCGAGCGTGCCCGCCACCTCGGCCCGTTCGCGTTCCAGCTGCCGCCGCCGGACGGTGAGTCGTTCCAGTTCGGCCGCCGACTCGTGGCGCTGTTCGGTGAGTTCGGCGAGCCGTTCGGCCGATTCGGCGCAGCGGGAGGCCAGTTCGTCGAGTGCCCGGGCGGTCTCGTCCACCGCGGCCTGGGTCTCCAGCAGGCTGGGCGCACCGCCGGAACCGCCGTGTGCGAAGTGGGCGCCCAGCCGGTCGCCCTCGGCGGTGACGGCGGTCGTCCCGGGCTGTGCGGCGACCAGTCGGACGGCGTCGTCGAGCGAGTCGACGACCGCGACGCCGGCCAGCAGTTCGCCGACGGCGGGCAGCAATCCGGCCGGGCCGTCGACCAGTTCGGCGGCCCAGCGGGCGCCGGGCGGCAACTCCCCGGCCCGGCCGCGCGGTTCGGGTCCGCCGGCGATCAGCAGGGCGGCCCGGCCGGCGTCCTCCGTGCGCAGCAGCCGGAGCGCCAGGGCGGCGGAGTCCGGCGAGTCGACGGCCACGGCGTCCGCCGCCGCGCCGAACGCGGCCGCCAGCGCGGTCTCGTGGCCGGGGGCGATCCGCAGCAGCGCGGCGGCCGGGCCGAGCAGGCCGGCCATCCGGTCACCGGCGGCGAGCAGTGCGCCGCTGCCGTCCTTGCGGCGCAGGCCGAGTGCCAGTGCCTCGTGCCGGGCGGTCAGTCCGGCGCGGTCGCGTTCGGCTGCTCCGGCGGCCTCGCGGGCGGTGGCGAGGTCCCGTTCGACGTCGGCGAGCCGGACCCGGGCGGTCTCGTGCGCGGTGTCGGCCAGTTCGTCGTCCGCTGCCCCGGCGTCGACCCGGGACTTGAGTTCCTCGTACTCGTGCCGGGCCGCCCCGGCGCGCAGCAGTGCCTCGTCGCGGGCCTCGGCGAGCCGGCCGATCTCGGCCTCGGCGGCGGCGGCCTTGGAGCGGGCCGCGCCGGCCTGCCCCTGCAGCCGGGCCAGGCCCTCCCGGCGGTCGGCGATGGCCCGGGCGGCGTCCTTCAGCCGCCGTTCCTCGGCGGCGAGGCCGCGCTCCAGCCCGCCCTTCGTCTCCACCGCCTCGGCCAGTGCGTACCGGGCCTCCTCCAGCGCCTCGGCCAGCGCGGCCTCCTCCTCGCGGACCCGTCCGGCCTCCTGTTCCAGTTCCTCCGGGTCCCGGCCGCGGCGTTCCTCGGGCTGCCCGCCGGCGGCCGCGTGCCGGGCCCGGGCCTCGGCCAGCCCGATGGTGCCGCGGGTCCGCTCGGTCAGCGCGGAGAGCCGGTACCAGGTCTGCCGGGCGGCCTCCAGGCCGGGCCCGAGCTGCTGGACCTGTGCCTCCAGGACGGCCTCGCGGCCGATCGCCCGGCCCAGTTCCTGTTCGACGGTGGAGCGGCGCAGCCGCAGCGCGAGTTCGTCGGCGATCTCGGCCTCGACCGCCTGGCGCAGGGCGAGCAGGTCGTCGGCGAGCAGCCGGAGCCGGGCGTCGCGCAGGTCGGCCTGGATGCCGGCGGCGCGGCGGGCGATCCGGGCCTGCCGGCCGAGCGGGCCGAGCTGGCGGCGGAGTTCGGCGACCAGGTCCTGGACGCGGTTGAGGTTGACCTGCATCGCGTCCAGCTTCCGCAGCGCCTTCTCCTTGCGCTTGCGGTGCTTGAGGACGCCGGCCGCCTCCTCGATGAAGGCGCGGCGGCCCATCGGGTCGGCGTGCAGGACGGAGTCGAGCTGCCCCTGGCCGACGATGACGTGCATCTCGCGGCCGATGCCGGAGTCGGAGAGGAGTTCCTGGATGTCGAGCAGCCGGCAGGTGTCGCCGTTGAGCGCGTACTCGCTGCCGCCGTTGCGGAACATCGTCCGGGTGATGGTCACCTCGGCGTACTCGATCGGCAGGGCGCCGTCGGTGTTGTCGATGGTGAGGCTGACCTCGGCGCGGCCGAGCGGGGCGCGCCCGCTGGTCCCGGCGAAGATGACGTCCTCCATCTTGCCGCCGCGCAGCGACTTGGCGCCCTGCTCGCCCATCACCCAGGAGAGGGCGTCGACGACGTTGGACTTGCCGGAGCCGTTGGGTCCGACGACGCAGGTGATGCCGGGTTCGAACCGCAGGGTGGTGGCGGAGGCGAAGGACTTGAACCCGCGCAGCGTCAGACTCTTCAGGTGCACGCGCCGGTCTCCTCACATCGCCCGCCAGGCCCTGCGGCGACTGTATCCGCCCGCACCTGCGGCGATCGTGCCCGGACACACCGGGCGGGCCGGGCCCGGACGCCCCGCCGTGCGGTCACCCGGTCGTCCGGCCCCGCCGGCCGGACGCTCCCGAACGATCACCCCGGACACGACGAAGGGACGCCACGCGGGGCGTCCCTTGCAAGCTGCGTCCCTTTCGGGGCGGCTCTGTGCACAACGGCGTCGATCGGGGTCGGGGCGGGACTCAGGTGAGAGCCGGCTCCCGCTGGTCCAGATCGATGCTGCTGAGCAGCGAGTGCTCGTCAGCGACAGCGGTGAGAGCGTCGTTCTCGGCCTGCATCCGAATCAGCTCGGATTCGAGGTCCTGAACGCGCTGCTGCAGCCGTCGCATCTCGGAGAGCATTCGCGGGTCGGGGCCGCCGACGTACCCGAGAAGCGCCTTTGCCATGATGAATGGTCCTCCACGCTGAGTGACCGAACCGGAACGGTACAGGTCTAGGGGGAAGGGGGACGCACGCGCGGCGCGCTCCGGCAGTGCTGGCTGGGCACTACGGCACAACCGCCGTGAGCTGGGCCCACGAGGGCATGCGCCTGCCGGGATAACGCGGTCGTGTGCGCGGGCTTCCAGCGTCTCACCAAAGACGGAACGGGTCAACACGATCACCGCACGCTACCGCGCCCCTGTCACCTGCCTGGCGGTGTGGTCACGCCGGGCGGTCGCGGGGAGGTCCACCACGTGCTCGTGGATCATCGTCCGATGCGGAGTCAACCACGAGTCTGCCCGGATGGCAACCGTACGACACCGCCAGTTGCCGATCCTTTCGGCCCGGTTCCGGAGCGGGCCGGACTCAGCGGATCTCGAAGCCCTCGTAGCCGGTGCCGACGGCGGTCCAGATCTCGGTCACCCCGGCGACCCGCCCCGGCGTGTCCGGACCCCTGAGCAGGGCGAGCAGCTGTTCGCAGTCGACGGCGAAGCCCTCCGCGACCACCTGCACCCGGCCGTCGCCGAGGTTGCTCGCGTAGCCGCTGAGGCCGATCTCCAGTGCCCGCGCCCTGGTCCACCAGCGGAAGCCGACCTGCTGGACCTTGCCCCGCACCCAGGCGGTGACCCGGACCGGCTCCTCACTGTGGGCGTCGCGACCGTGCATGCCCCGACCCTATCCGGCCGGGCGGCGCCCCGCGTCGCGGTCGGGCCGCGCTCCGCCGACCGGCGCCACGGCAGCACGGCACGGCATGGCGCCACGCCGACGGCGGCCGGGTCGGGCACCGGCGGCCGGACCGCACACCGACGGTCGTGTCACGGCGCCGCCGGGCCCTCCCTCGTCCAGTCCGGGCCGCGGACCTCCAGCCGCAGCTCCGCGCGCCGCCCCTCCTCCCCGCAGGTGCGGCAGACCCAGGCCGGGTCGTACGGGTGCGGTTCGTGCCCCTCCGGCCCGTGCTCCAGGCCGACCGGGGGCTCCGGCATCAGCCAGCGGTCCCCCCAGCCGAGCAGCGCCTGGGTGAGCGGCGCGAGGTCCAGGCCGGCCTCGGTCAGGTGGTACTCGAAGCGGGGCGGGCGCTCGCTGTAGGCCCGGCGTTCCACCACCCCGGCCTCCTCCAGTGCCCGCAGCCGGGCGGTCAGCCGGTCCCGCGGCGCCCCGGTGTTCCGGGCGATCCGGTCGAACCGGTGGTTGCCGTAGAACAGCTCCCGCACCGCGAGCAGCGCCCACTTCTCCCCCACCACGTGCAGCGCGGCGGCGATCGAACAGGGCCGCCCGGGCAGGGCGGGCACGGCGGGGACCGCCGGAGGGGTGTCGGAGGTCACATCCCGAGAAGTCACGTACCCCACCCTGCCACACCGGGTTGCGTTCTCAAACCCAGCTGTCGAGGGCCGTCAGCCCCTCCAGCGCCTTGAGCTCCCCGCGCGCCACCCGCACCGCCACCGCCGAGCCGTCGGCGAACCGCAGCCGCACCCAGCGCTCGTCCCCGCCCGCCGGGACGTCCCGGCCGTGCGGGCGGATCCGGTCCACCCCGACGATCCGGCCGGGGTCGACCAGGTGGTCGGCGCGCAGCGCGCCCCGCCGTTTGAGCAGCAGCCGGCGGCGGTCGGTGAAGGCCAGCAGCACGTACCCGAAGGTCGCCGACGAGCGCTCCGGCTCGGCCTCCCGTGCGGCGGCGGCGAACCGGCCCGCGAGGCTCTCCCAGCCGCCGGTCAGGCCGGGCGCGACGGCCCTGGCCCCGTACAGGAGGGCGAGCCCCGCGACGCCCTGGGCGCCGTCGAGCAGCAGGTCGAGGACGCCGAACGCGCCTTCCACCCCGGCCTCCACGTCGGCGCCCCGCTCGCGGTGGCGCCGCGGCGCCCGGCCGACCGCCCAGCTCAGCCGGACCTCGACCAGGCCGGACAGCTCCTCGCCCGGCCGCAGCCACGGCCGGGCGAGCTCCGGACTCGGTGACACGGGCCCCTCCCCCTTCCCCACTCCTCGTCCCCCACCCCACCGCGACGGCGCGGCCCCACCGGTGGACCGGTGGGGCCGCGGGCCTCCGAAGCCGGTCGCCGCCCCGGCGCGCCCGCCGTCCCCCGTGGACGGCGTCGCGCCGGGGACGGCGGCCGGTCAGAAGCCGCCCCCGAAGTCACCCCCGCCGCCGAAGTCCCCGCCGCCACCGAGGTCGCCCCCGCCACCGAACCCGCCGCCGAAGTCGGAGGAGTCGTAGTCGGCGCCCGACGCGTCGCCGCCCTCGTATCCGGCGCCCGCCTCCGCCGCACCGGCCGCGTAGGCCGGGCTCGCCATCACCGAGCCGAGCATCGTGCCCACCAGCAGGCCCGGCAGCAGGCCGCCGCCGAAGCCGCCGAAGTAGCCGCCCGCCCAGGGCCCGTACGCCGGTCCGGCGTTCCAGTACGGCTGCGGGCCGTGCTCGGTCGGGACGGTCCGCACGTCCGGGTCCTGCCCGGCCGCCAGCCGCTCCGCGTCGGCCCGGCAGACCGGGACGGTGCGCGCCGCGCCGCCCGCCGGGGCCCACTCGGCGTCCTGCGCCGACGGACCGTGCCGCGGGTCGAAGAAGCACGGCGGCCGCCGCTCCGGCAGCGGCTCGCGCTCGCGCCGGGCGTCCAGAGTGGCCAGCGCGAACCGGCCGTCCTCCAGCGCCTCGGTGACCGGCTTCACGTCCTGCGGCCCCTTGGCCTCGTCCATCAGCAGCTTCGCCCGCTCGTACGAGTCCAGGGCGTGCGCGTAGTCGTCGCGCTGGGCGTCGTCCGCGTCGGCGGCGCGCGGGTCGAAGTCGAGCCGGTCGAGCTCCTCGCCGTAGGCCGTGATGTCCTCGTCGACGACCCGGCGCAGCTGTGCGAGTTCGGCCCGGCGCTGCTCCTCCTTGCGCCGCTTGGCGCGGCGGAAGAGCAGGAACACCCCGGTGCCGGCGAGCGCGAGCAGGGCCAGCGGAACGACGATCGCGGCGGTGGAGACTCCGCCCGCGGCGCTGTTCACGCCGTGTCCCTTGATCTGCGGCGCGGCGGTGTCGACGAAGTCGCCGAGGGTGGCGCCGATGTCGCCGGGGTGCGCGCGGAAGGCGGCGCCGGCGATCCGTTCGGCGCTCGCACTGGGCAGCGCGGCCTTGTCGGAGCGGGCCTGGAACTGGTCGCCGCGCCAGATCGCGTAGGTGCCGGTGATGCCGGTCTTGGTCCGCAGGTCGTCGAAGACCGTCTGGGCGCCGTACGGGGCGGCGGCGGGAACGACCGCGACGAAGATCGGCTTGTCGGTCTGCCGGATCCGCTCGGTCAGCGCGTCGGCCTGCCCCTGGTCGAACCGGCCGGCCATGGCCGGGTCGACGTACACCCGGCCCTGCTTGAGTGCGGCGGCCGCGTCGTCCAACCCGCCCGCCGCCGAGGCCGTCGGCGCCAGCAGGAGGAGCAGCCCGAGCAGCGCCACCACCAGGGCCAGCGGCCCGGCGCCCCGGGAACGTCGTCGAGCAAGGGTTCTCATGCCATCGACGCTACCTCCACGGGCCCCCTCGCAGGGCATACCCGCCGGGTACGGACCGCCCCGCCACCCCCACCGTCCGCCGGGGTGCGTCCCCTCCCCGGGGATGATCTCTACCCGGGAGGGTCCCTGACCCCGTCCTGCCGCGGGAACCCGGTCACCTGCCCGGACGTACGTTCCGGCGGGTCGGCGCAGCCCGCGGCGGTCCCCGGGGGGCGGTCCGACCGTACTCCCCGACCGGGCATAGTGGTGGCCGTACCACCCGCTCATGACCTTCTCTTGACCTTCCTCCCCCGCAAGACTCTCGATCGGAGCACCCGCGTGTTGATCGGCCTCGTCACCGCCGTGGCGGCCTCCGCCTGCTACGGCACCGGTTCGGTCCTGCAGGCCGTCGGCTCACGCCGCTCCGCCCGCGAGGAGGCCGCCAAGGGCGCCTCCGCCGCCGGGACCACCGCGCACGGCGGGCCGAGCCTCTCCTCCACCGCCAAGGCCGCCGTCACCTGGGAGTTCATCCTCGGCACGGTGCTGGACTTCATCGGCTTCGGGCTCGGCGCACTGGCCGCCCGGCTGCTGCCGCTGTTCCTCTCGCAGACCATCATCAGCGCCAACCTGGTGATCACCGCGGTGCTGTCGATCAAGCTGCTCGGGATCCGGCTCAAGCAGCTGGAGTGGGCCTCGATCGGCGTGCTCTGCTCGGCGCTGGTGCTGCTGGCGGTCTCGGCCGGGCCCGAGGGCGGCCACCACGCCGAGATGGCCTTCCACTGGTGGCTGCTGGCGATCACCACCGTGCTGCTGGTCGGCGGCGCCCTGCTGGTCCGCCGGATGGGCGCCAACGGCGCGATCGTCGCCGGCCTGCTCTCCGGCCTGGGCTTCGGCGCACTCGGCGTCGGCGTGCGCATCCTCAACGGCGTCGAGCCGTTCGAGCTCGGCAGGCTGCTCTCCGACCCGGCCCTGTACGCGATCCTGGTCGGCGGCATCGGCGGCATGTACGTGCACACCGTGGCGCTGCAGATCGGCTCGGTGAACGGCGCCACCGCGGCCCTCGTGGTCGGCGAGACGGTGCTGCCCGGCGCGGTCGGCGTGCTCTGGCTCGGCGACTCCTCGAAGGCCGGGCTCGGCTGGCTCGGCGTGGCGGGCTTCCTGCTGTCGGTGGTCGCGGCGGTCGGCGTCGCCTACTTCGGCCAGGACACCCACGGCGGCGCCCCCGAGCCCGAGCACCCGAAGCCCGAACTCGCCAAGCACTGAGGGCGCTCAGCCCCCGCTGCGGACCCGCGGCACCCGCTGGCAGCGGGGGCAGAAGTAGCTGGACCGGTTCATCCAGGCGGCCCGCCGGATCGGCGTGCCGCAGCGCCGGCACGGTTCCTGCTCGCGGCCGTAGGCGTCCAGGTCGCGGGAGAAGTAGCCGCTCTCGCCGTTCACGTTGACGTACAGGCTGTCAAAGCTGGTGCCGCCGACGGCCAGCGCCGCCGCCATCACGTCCCGGGCGTCGGCCAGCAGCGTCAGCGCCTGCGCACGGGTCAGCGACCCGGTCGGGCGGTCGTAGTGCAGCCGGCTGCGCCAGAGCGCCTCGTCGGCGTAGATGTTCCCGACCCCGCTGATCAGCGTCTGGTCCAGCAGCGCCCGCTTGACGGTGGTGCGCCTGGCGCGCAGCGCGGACGCGAAGGCGGCGTCGTCGAAGCGCGGGTCGAGCGGGTCGCGGGCGATGTGCGCGATGGAGACCGGGGTGCCCTCGGGGTCGCCGTCCTCGGCCTCCTCGACGGCCAGCCCGCCGAAGGTCCGCTGGTCGACGAAGCGCAGCTCGCGCCCGCCGTCGTCGAACCGCATCCGGACCCGCAGGTGCTTCTCGTCCGGCACGGACGGGTCCTGGACGAGCAGCTGGCCGCTCATCCCGAGGTGGCCGATCAGCGAGAAGCCGGTCCCGGTGCCGGAGAGCGGCACCCAGAGGTACTTGCCGCGCCGCTGCGCGCTGCCGAGCGTGGTGCCGGTGAGCCGGGCGGTGAAGTCGGCCGGGCCGGCGGACTGGCGGCGCACCGCACGGGGGTGCAGCACCTCGACCCCGGCCACGGTCCGCCCGGCGACCCAGTTCGCCAGACCGCGGCGGACGACCTCGACCTCGGGGAGTTCGGGCACGGGAACAAGCCTCCTGCAACGGGGAACTGCGTCTGCAGGAGGAAGGCTACTGCGTGCTCAGGCCCCGCTGGGCAGGCGGTCGGCGTACTTCTCCCTGATCGCCCGCCAGGCGCTCTCCGCGGCCTTCTGCTCGGCTTCCTTCTTCGAGCGGCCGACGCCGCTGCCGAAGTCCTCGCCGGCCACCCGGGCCGCCGCGGTGAAGGTCTTCTCGTGGTCCGGACCGGACTCCTCGACCACGTACTCGGGCACTCCGATGCCCACCGAGGCGGTGAGCTCCTGGAGGCTGGTCTTCCAGTCCAGGCCGGCTCCCAGCTGAGAGGACTCCTCGATCAGCGGGTCGAACAGCCGGTGGACGAACTCGGTGGCGGCGTCCAGTCCCTGGTCCAGGTAGACGGCGCCGATCACGGCCTCGACGGTGTCGGCGAGGATCGACGACTTGTCACGGCCGCCGGTGCCCTCCTCGCCCTTGCCGAGCCGGATGAACGTGCCGAGCTCCAGGCCGCGGCCGACGTCGGCGAGCGCGCGCGAGTTGACCACCGCGGCGCGCAGCTTGGCGAGCGTGCCCTCCGGGACGTCCGGGTGGACGCGGTAGAGGGTGTCGGTCACCACCAGGCCCAGCACCGAGTCGCCGAGGAACTCCAGGCGCTCGTTGGTGGGCAGCCCGCCGTTCTCGTACGCGTACGAGCGGTGGGTCAGGGCACGCACCAGAAGGGCGCGCTCGAGCGTGTACCCGAGGCGCCCTTCCAGGACGTCGTATTCGGTCGAAGCCGGCCCGCCGGCCTTTCCGCCGCCCGAAGGAGCCTTCGGGGCGGTGGCCGCCTTGCGGGAGGAGTTACCGTCCGACATCGATCCGTGCACCCCGCCGATCAGACCGAGAGGACCTGGCGGCGGTTGTACGTGCCGCAGCTCGGGCACGCGATGTGACCCAGCTTCGGCTCGTGGCAGCGGTCGCACGCCACGAGGGCCGGGACAACGGCCTTCCAGTTGGACCGGCGGTGGCGCGTGTTGCTGCGCGACATCTTCCGCTTCGGAACAGCCACGGCTACTTCTCCTGGTTCTCGGCGAGACCCTCACGGGCGTCGCTGTACTTGATTCCGTCACCCTCGTCGCCAGGGGCGGCGGAGAGTCCCTGCAGAGCCGCCCACCGGGGGTCGGCGGCGTCGTGGTGGTGCGCCGGGTCGTCGCTCAGGCGCGCTCCGCATTCGGAGCACAGGCCCAGGCAGTCTTCCTGGCACACCGGCTGCAGCGGCAGTGCGAGCACCACCGCGTCACGCAGCACCGGCTGGAGGTCGAAGTAATCGCCCTCCAGGCGGTAAGTCTCGTCTTCCGAGTCCTCGTCGAGGTCCTCGGTCCCGGTCGTCCGGGCGCGGTGACGCTCGTCGGACTCTGGGTAGTAGTAAAGCTCCTGGAAGTCCACGTCGAGATCGGACTCGACCGGCTCCAGGCACCGTACACACTCGCCCTCGACCACGGTCTCGGCGGTGCCGGTCACCAGCACGCCCTCGACCACGGACTCCAGGCGGAGCTCCAGTACGATCTCGCTCTTCTCGGGAACACCGATCACGTCGATGATCCCCAGGCCCTCGGGGGCCTCCAGGGTCCGGGTCACCTTGCGCAGCGCACCCGGACGACGGCCCAGCTCGTGCGTGTCGAACACGAGGGGGTCGCGGTGGTCGAGGCGGTTCAAGGTGTCCTGACTTCCTGAGGAAACTGATGCGCGGCGCCGCTCATCGGATGGGATGCGCGGGCAGACCGACGGCCCGACACGGAGGGGCCGGAGTGGTCAGACTACCGGAGTCTCCGGCCAGGCCCAACTTCGCTCCCGAACGCTACCTGCCGCCGAGCTCCCGGAGGCGGGTCATGTCGATCATGCTGGTGTCGAAGAAGCTGGTCTCGTCCAGGCCGGGCTGCGCCTGCTGCGGGAGTGCCGGCGGGTTGGCCGGCGGCTGCGGGTAGCCCGCCGCGGCCTCGGGCTGGGGGTTGCCCCAGGCGTCGTACTGCTGCACGGCGTACCCCTGCTGCTGGGGCGGGTAGCCGTAGCCGCCCTGCTGGTCCTCCGGGTACCCCTGCTGCACCTGCGGCACCTGCTGGCCGTAGCCGTACTGGCCGCCGTACGGGTCGCCGCCCTGGCCGGCCGCCGGGTCGAAGCCGCCGCCGTACACCTCGGCGTACTGGCCGCCGCCCTGCTGCGCGGCCGCGTAGTGGTCGGTTCCGGGCGCCTGCCAGCCCGCCGCGGCCGGGGTCTGCTCCGGCCAGGTCTGCTGCTGCGGCACGTCCTCGCGGTACCACGCGATGTCGGCGCCGTCGGCGTCCCCGGCGAAGCCGGCGGCGACCGCCTCGGCCCGCTCCTTGGCCTGCTGCGCCTGGTCGGCGGCGGCCAGGTAGGCGCCCAGCTCGTCGATCGACTTCTTGCCGAGCAGCTTGTCGCGCCCCTTGCCGACCGCCTCCAGGGTCGCGCTGAGCACGTTCTCCAGGGTGGCGAGCTTCACATCGACGTACTCGTCGACCTCGGGGCTCGGGCTGATCCGCTGCGGCCGGAACTCCTCGCCGTCGGTCTCGCCGTCCTGGTCGTTCTCGAAGACGCTCGCGTCGCCGCGCAGCTTGGTCCGGCCGCGGCCGACCGCCCCGAGCGTCTTGGTGAGCACGACCTCGAAGTTGGCCAGCTTGCTGTCCACGTAGTCGTCGGCCTCGCCGCGCTTGGTGTCGACCTCGGCGCGGGCCTCGGCGAGGATCCGGTCGGCCTCGGCCTGGGCCCGGCGGACCACCTCGGTGTCGGAGATCAGCGAGCCCCGCTCGGCGTGCGCGCCCTGGATGATCCGCTCCGCCTCGGCCTGGGCGTCCAGGACCACCGACTCGTGGTCCGCCATCACCGACTGGGCCTGGGCCAGCTCGGCGGGCAGTGACGCCCTCAGCGCCTGGAGCAGGCCGACCAGCTCGGCACGGTTCACCACGCAGGAGGCCGACATGGGCATCGAGCGGGCGTTCTCGACGGCCGCCACGATCTCGTCGACCTTGTTCTGCACGTCCACGGGGCTTCGTCTTTCCGTGTGCCGCCGACGGTCCGGCGGAGGCAGCGCCCGGCGCGGTGCACCTCACCGCAGGGCAGGAATACAGACTGTACGGCCACCGCGGGGCGAGGTCACAACGCCCGGACGGGGCCGACCACCCACCCGATCGACATACCGTGACGAACCGGCAGAAACGGACTTCCGGTCACCACCCGGCCGGCTACGACCGGGCGCTCTGCCCCGCGTTCCGCTCGGCGTTCCGTTCGGCGATCCGCTCGGCCAGGCGGCGGTGCACCGTCTCCGGCAGCAGGTGCGAGACGTCGCCGCCGTACGAGGCGACCTCCTTGACCAGCGTCGAGGAGAGGAAGCTGTACGTCGGCGAGGTCGGCACGAAGAGCGTCTCGACGCCGGTCAGCCCGTGGTTCATCTGGGCCATCTGCAGCTCGTAGTCGAAGTCGCTGACGGCGCGCAGGCCCTTGATGATCGCCGGGATGTCCCGCTCGCGGCAGAAGTCCACCAGCAGGCCGAGGTGCGACTCGACCACGACGTTCCCGTACTGGGCGGTGGTCTCCTCGATCAGCGCGATCCGCTCCTCGACGCTGAACATGCCCTGCTTGTTGCGGTTGATCAGCACCGCGACGTGCACCACGTCGTACAGCTTCGAGGCCCGCCCGATGATGTCGAGGTGACCGTTGGTGATCGGGTCGAACGAACCGGGGCAGACGGCACGGCGCATGGCGTTTGTGCTCCCTCGTGGGGTGACGGGACTGCTGCGGGCCTCGGCCCGCTAGGGGTGGTGGCGGGTCTCGGCGGCGGCGCGACCGTACCAGAGCGTGCCCTCGCCGTACCTGCGCGAGCGCAGCACCTCGAAGCCCTCCGGCCAGCCGAACTCGCCGCCCCGGGTGCTGCGCTCCACGGTGACGAGTGCGTCGGCCGCGAGCCAGCCCCCAGCCGACAGTGTGATCAGCATCTCGCGTACCTCGTCATCGGTGACGACGTACGGCGGATCGAGGAAGACCAGGTCGTACGGGTCCTCCGGGGCCGGCCCGGCGATCACCTTCTCCGCCTTCGCGGCCTTCACCAGCGCCCCCGGCAGGCCGACCGTCCGGACGTTCTCCCGGATCACCCGGGCCGCCTGGGCGTCCGCCTCGACCAGCAGCACGTGCCGGGCGCCGCGCGACAGCGCCTCCAGGCCGACCGCCCCCGACCCGCCGAACAGGTCGAGCATGCGGGTGTCCTGGAGGCTGCCGCGCAGTGCCTCCAGGGTGGAGAACATCGCCTCGCGGGCCTTGTCGGAGGTCGGGCGGGTGCCCCGGCCGGGCGGTACGGCCAGCCGGCGGCCGCCGGCCGCCCCGGCGATCACGCGGGTCATGGTGGTGGGAGGTCCTTTCGTCGCTGCCCGACCACGCTATACGGGAGCGGCCCCGCCGGTCGGACCGGTGGGGCCACTCGGCCTTCCCGGGCGCTCGGCGCGCCCCCGGGCCCGTCCGCGGGGCGGAGCCGCACACCGGTGCGGTCCCGCCCCGCGGGTCACCCGGGGTCGCCCGGGGTCGCTCGTGGATCCTCGGAGGGTGCGGCTACTCCCCCGCCGCCTGGGCCGGGGCGGCCGCACCGAGCAGCGTCGGCGAGGCGTAGCGGGACCAGGACAGGCAGCCGTCGGGCGGGCAGTACTCGGGGCGGCGCGGGTCGTGCCCGAGCTCGCGCAGCTTGGTGCGGACGGAGTCGGGCGTGCGGCCGAAGCGGGCGGCGATCCGGGCGACGGTCTCGTTCTCGTGGAACCGCCGGACCAGTTCCTCCTCGTGCTGCGGCACCCAGGGGGCGCCGTGGCCGGGGTAGAGCTCGCGCAGCACGTCACGGTCGGGGATGGGCTCGGAGACGTCGGCGACGATCGCCAGGGCCCGGAGCGCCCGGTTGAGCGCGATCCGCAGCGAGGCGACGTCCTCGACCGGCAGCCGCAGCCGGCCGGAGGCGAGCGGCGAGGCCGCCTCCCCGTCGCGCCAGCCGGTGAGGGTGAGGGTGACCTCGCGGTCGTCGTCGCTGGCGAGTTCGATCCGGAAGACCTTGTCGCCCAGCGGGAGCTCGTTGAGATGACGGAATGCCATGGCAAAACCCCCAAGTGTCGTGCCAGGAACGCACCTTGGGGGTGCGTCCTGAACACCTCCATTCTCTCCCGGGGGTCTGACAACCGGGCCCGGCCGAGGGCCCGCCGACAGGCCCGCCGACAGGCCCGCCGACGGACCCGGCCGAGTCCGCCCGAGCCCTCTCAGCCCTTCTCCAGGTACTCCGCGCGGTCCGCGTCGAGCAGGCTCTCCAGCGCGGTGCGCAGCTCCGGGTGGGCGGCCAGCGACGGGTCCTCGGCGACCAGCCGGGTGGCCTCGGCGCGGGCGGTCACGATGACCTCCTCGTCCTCCAGCACCGACAGCACCTTGAGCGAGGACTTCACGCCCGACTGCGCCTGGCCGAGGACGTCGCCCTCGCGGCGCTGTTCGAGGTCGATCCGGGACAGCTGGAAGCCGTCCAGCGTGCCGGCCACCGCGTCCAGCCGGGCCCGGGCGGCGCTGCCCGCGGGCATGTCGCTGACCAGCAGGCAGAGCCCCGCGGCGGAGCCCCGCCCGACCCGGCCGCGGAGCTGGTGGAGCTGGGAGACGCCGAACCGGTCCGCGTCCATGATCACCATCGCGGTGGAGTTCGGGACGTTGACGCCGACCTCGATCACCGTGGTGGCGACCAGCACGTCCACCTCGCCGGCCGTGAACCGGCGCATCACGTCGTCCTTGGCCTCCGGCGTCAGACGGCCGTGCAGGATCTCCACCCGCAGCCCGGCCAGCGGGCCCCCGGCCAGCATCGCGGCGGTCTCGACGACGGAGAGCGGGGGCCGCCGTTCGTCGGCCGCGGCGCCCTCGTCCGGCGCGTCGTCGGTCAGGTCCTCCAGGTCGTCCCCGGCCCGGCGCCGCTTCTTCGCGGCCTTCGCCCCGGCCTCGGGGCCGGCGGGCTCCTCGTCCCCGATCCGGGGGCAGACCACGTACGCCTGGTGGCCCTTGGCCACCTCCTCGCGGACCCGCTCCCAGGCGCGCGCCAGGAAGTTGGGCTTCTCGACGGCCGGGACGACGTGGGTGGAGATGGGCGAGCGGCCGGCCGGCAACTGGTCCAGCACGGAGGTCTCCAGGTCCCCGAAGACGGTCATCGCGACGGTGCGCGGGATCGGGGTGGCCGTCATCACCAGCAGGTGCGGCGGCTGGTCGCCCTTGGCGCGCAGCGCGTCGCGCTGTTCGACGCCGAAGCGGTGCTGCTCGTCGACCACGACCAGGCCGAGGTCCTGGAACTGCACCTTGTCCTCGATCAGCGCGTGGGTGCCGATCGCGAGGCCGGCGTCCCCGCAGGCCATGTCGAGCAGGGCCTGGCGGCGGGCCGGGACCCCCATCGAGCCGGTGAGCAGCACCACCCGGGTGCCGAGGTCGGAGCCGCCGAGCAGGCCGCCCTCGGCCAGGTCGCCCATCATCTCGACGATCGACCGGTGGTGCTGCTGGGCCAGCACCTCGGTGGGCGCGAGCAGCACCGCCTGCCCGCCGGCGTCCACCACGGTGAGCATGGCGCGCAGGGCGACCAGGGTCTTCCCGGAGCCGACCTCGCCCTGGAGCAGGCGGTGCATCGGGTGCTCGCCCGCCAGGTCGGCGGTGATCTCCGCGGAGACCTTCCGCTGGCCCTCGGTGAGGGTGAACGGGAGCCGGGCGTCGAAGGCGTCGAGCAGGCCGCCCTCCCGGACCCGGCGGGGCTTGGCGGGCAGCGCGGAGTCGGCGGCCCGGCGCTGGGCGAGGGCGACCTGGAGGACGAACGCCTCGTCCCAGCGGAGCCGGTCCTGGGCGCGCTCGCGGTCGGCGTGGCTGCGCGGGCGGTGGATGAGTTCGAGCGCCTCGGGCAGCGGGATCAGCTCGTGCCGCTCGCGCAGTTCGGGCGGGAGCGGCTCGCCGACGTCGGACAGGTGCTTGGTGAGCGCCGTCTCGACGCAGAGCGAGAGCTTCCAGCTGGGCATCTGGGAGCTGGCGCCGTACACCGGGATGAGCCGGCCGGCGAACTGCCGGGCGGCTCCGGCGTCGGCGTCCTCGTCGAGCAGCTGGTAGTCCGGCGAGACCAGTTGGCGGGTGCGGTTGAAGACGCCCACCTTGCCCGCGAACAGGCCCTGGGCGCCGCCCTTCAGCTCCTTCTGCCGCCAGCCCTGGTTGAAGAAGACCAGCGAGAGCCTGCTGCGGCCGTCGGTGACGACCACCTCCAGGCGGTCGCCCTTGCGGCCGCGGAACGGGATCAGGGTGACCTTCTCGATCCGGGCCAGCACGGTGACGTGCTCGTCGATCTCCAGCTCGTCCAGGCTGGTGAGCTGGCCGCGTTCGACGTAGCGGCGCGGGTAGTGGTGCAGCAGGTCCCCGACCGTGCGCAGCTTGAGGCTGTCGGCGAGCACCTTGGCGGTCCGGTCGCCGACGAGCTTGGTCAGTGGTTCATCGAGAGCGCCCATCAGGGCTTGTTTACACCACGGGACCGACAGCCGGGGCCGCGACCGGCCCGCACCCCGCCCGGGCCCGCTCCGGTCCGGCCGCCCTCACTCCACGCCGATGAGCAGCGGCGCCGACTCCTGGCCGCCGTGGAACACCACCGCGTCCACCTCGGGCCGCCGGTGCCGGGCGTGCGCGACCAGCAGGTCGGCCAGCCCCCCGGGGGCGCCCTCGCCGAGGATCAGGGTGACGAGTTCGCCGCCGGCGCCGAGCATCCGGTCCAGCACGCTGGTGCCGACCTCGGCCAGTCCGGTGCCGATCACCGCGACGTCCCCGTCGATCAGCCCGAGCACGTCGCCGGCCTGGCAGACCCCGGCCATGGTCCAGGACTCCCCCTCGGCGACGGCCAGTTCGGCGTACCGGGTGGCGCCGGCCGCCGAGGTCATGGCGACCACGTCCTCGTCGAAGCGGCGGGCGCTCTCGTGCACGGCGAGCGCGGCCAGGCCCTGGACGGGCGACCGGGTTGGCAGGACGGCGATCCGGACGCCCTCCTCGCGCAGCTGGTCGGCGGCGGCGCCGGCGGCGGCCCGCAGCTCCGGGTCGTTGAGCAGCAGCACGACCTCGCGGGCGGCGGCCCGCCGGACGGCGGCGGTGAGTTCGGCGCTGGCCGGGGGGCGGCCCGGTTCGGCGTGCAGGACGACCGCGCCGGCCTGCTCGCAGAGTTCGGCCAGGCCCTCGCCGGAGACCACCGAGAGCACCGCGCGGGTGCGCTGCTCCGTCTCGCCGCGGTCGGCGGCGGTGCCGGCCCGGGCGGCGGCCTCGGCGAAGTGGGTGATCCGGATCTGGTGCGGCCGCCCGGCCTCGACCCCGGCCTCGACGGCGGCGCCCGCGTCGTCCACGTGGACGTGGACGTTCCAGAGCCCGTCGCCGCCGCCGACCACGAGCGAGTCGCCGAGTGCGGCCAGCCGTTCGCGCAGTGCGGGCAGCGCCCCGTCGGGGGCGTCCAGCAGGTAGATGACCTCGAAGGCGGGGTGGCCGGGCCCGGGCGGGCGGACGTGTCCGGCGCAGCTGTCCACCAGGTGGAGGTCGTCGCGCAGCGCGACCGGGCCCATCGGCTGGTGTCCGGCCACCGCGTCGGCGAGCGCGCCGAGGACGGCGACCAGGCCGCGGCCGCCGGCGTCCACCACGCCGTTCTCGGCGAGCACGGCGAGCTGTTCGGGGGTGTGCCGGAGCGCCTCCCGGGCGGCCCGGTACGCGGTGTCGGCGACCTGTCCGAGCCCGGCACCGGCCCGGCCCGCCTCCCTGGCGGCGACCCGGGCGACGGTGAGCAGGGTGCCCTCGACCGGCTCGGCGACGGCCTGGTAGGCGGAGTCGGCGGCCCGCTGGAGGGCGGCCCGCAGCTGGTCGGCGCCGCCGCCCTCGGCCAGCGTCTCGGCGGTTCCGCGCAGCCACTGGGCGAGGATCACGCCGGAGTTGCCGCGGGCGCCGACCAGCGCGCCGCGGGCCATCGCCCGGGCGGTCTCGGCGAGGTCCGGTGCCGGGCCCTCCCCCGGGTCGGCGAACCGGCTCTCCACCTCGGCGGCGGCCGACTCCACGGTCAGGTACAGGTTGGTGCCGGTGTCCCCGTCCGGGACGGGGTAGACGTTGAGTGCGTCGATCTCCTCGCGGGCCTGGCCGAGCGCGCGCAGGGCCAGCCGGCACCAGCTGCGCACGGCCGGGGCGTCGAGCGTGTGCAGCACCAGGTCTCCTCCGGATGGGACGCCGTGATGGCCTGAGGGTGAACGGCGAGGGGTGATACCCGGCAGGTTATCGGGGGCGGGGAGGCGGCGCCGGAAGCGGCGGGCAGAGCGATCACCCGGCCGGTCATGGTAGTTTCGTTGAACGGAAGCAAGCGTTGTATGCTCTTCCGGTTGCCTGGAACAGGTTCAGGCTCACCCTTCGGCCCGGTCCGGTTCACGCGAGTGCTCCGCTGGTCCAGCGGGGTTTTCGAACGTAAATGATCTGAAGTCTTGGAGTGACTCCTGTGGCTGCCAACTGCGACGTCTGCGGCAAGGGGCCGGGCTTCGGCAACAGCATCTCCCACTCTCACCGCCGTACCCCCCGTCGTTGGAACCCCAACATCCAGACGGTGCGCGCTGTGATTGGGCGGACGCCGAAGCGGCTCAACGTCTGCACCTCGTGCATCAAGGCCGGTAAGGTCTCGCGCTGACGCGCAGACCGGTACGCCGGTCCTCCAGCAAGCCGGTTCATCCTCGGATGGGCCGGCTTCCTGTTTGCCCGGCGGATCAACCGACCGTTCCGCCGATGGGCGGGCCCTCACGGGCCCGCCCATCGGTCTTTCCCGGTCCGGCTCAGCGCCAGCGCCAGGCGTGGTCGACCGGGCCGATCCCGCCGCCGAGCGCGAATCCGCCGGCGATCGCGCCGGTGATGTACTCCTTCGCGGAGGCCACCGCCTCCGGCAGCGGCTCGCCCTTGGCCAGCCCGGAGGCGATCGCGCTGGCCAGCGTGCAGCCGGTGCCGTGGGTGTGCCGGTTGTCGTAGCGCGGCGCCCGGTACCAGTGCTCCTCCCCCGCGCCGCCGTACAGCAGGTCGGCCGCCTCGCCCTCCAGGTGGCCGCCCTTGACCAGCACCCAGCGCGGGCCGAGGTCCAGCAGCGCCTTGGCCGCGTCCACCATCTGCGCCTCGTTCTCCACGGTCCGGCCGGTGAGCTGCGTCACCTCGTGGAGGTTGGGCGTGGCGAGGGTGGCGACCGGGAGCAGCTTCTCGCGGACGGTCGCGACGGCCTCGGCGGCGAGCAGTGCGTCGCCGTGCTTGGAGACGCCGACCGGGTCGACGACGACGGGTGCGCCGACGGGCGCCAGCAGTTCGGCGACGGTCTCCACCAGTTCGATGGAGGCGAGCATGCCGGTCTTCACGGCCTGGACGCCGATGTCGTCCACCACACTGCGGAACTGGGCCCGGACGGCCTCGGCGGGCAGCTCCCAGTAGCCCTGGACGCCGAGCGAGTTCTGCGCGGTGACGGCGGTGATCACGCTCATGCCGTGGACGCCGAGGGCGAGCATCGCCTTGAGATCGGCCTGGATGCCGGCGCCGCCGCCGGAGTCGGAGCCGGCCACGGTGAGGACGCGCGGGGGCGCGGTGGAGGGGCCGGCGGGAGCGGGGGCGGAGGACGGGAGGGACATGCCCCCAACCTACCGGCGCCGGTTCAGAGCACCGCCTCCGACTCCGCCCAGCGGTCCTCGGGCACGGTCTTGAGCCGGGTGACCGCCTCGGCGACCGGCACCAGCCGGATCTCGCCCCGGCGCAGTGCGGTGAAGTGGCCGAACGCGCCCTGGTGGACGGCCTCCACCGCGTGCCAGCCGAAGCGGGTGGCGAGCACCCGGTCGCGGGCGGTCGGGGTGCCGCCGCGCTGGGTGTGGCCGAGGATGACCGGGCGGGCCTCCTTGCCGAGCAGGTTCTCCAGCTCGTTGGCCAGCCGGTTGCCGATCCCGCCGAAGGTGCGGTGGCCGAACCGGTCGACCTCGCCGTGGTCGAAGCGCATGGTGCCGGGCATCGGCGCGGCGCCCTCGGCGACGGCGATGATGGCGAACTTCTTGCCGCGGGCGAACCGGTCCTCGACCATCCGGGCCACGCCCTCGATGTCGAACGGCTTCTCCGGGATCAGGATGCCGTGCGCACCGCCGGCCATGCCGGCGGTGAGGGTGATCCAGCCGGTGTGCCTGCCCATCAACTCGACCACCATGACGCGCTGGTGGGACTCTGCGGTGGTCTTCAGCCGGTCGATCGCCTCGGTCGCGACGTGCACCGCGGTGTCGAAGCCGAAGGTGACGTCGGTGGCGTCGATGTCGTTGTCGATGGTCTTCGGCACGCCGACCACGGGGAGTCCGGCGTCGCTGAACATCTTGGCGGCGGTGAGCGTGCCCTCGCCGCCGATCGCGATCAGCGCGTCGATGCCGATGTCGCGGGCGAGGGTCTTGGCGTTCTCCACCGCCCAGGCGATCCGGTCGCGCTGGACCCGGGCCGAGCCGAGGATGGTGCCGCCGAGGGTCAGCAGGCCGGTGACGTCGTCGTGGGAGACCGGACGGGTGCGGCCCTCGATCAGGCCGAGGAAGCCGTCCTCGATGCCGACGATCTCGTCGCCGTGCACATCGGTGCCCCGGTGCACCACGGAGCGGATCACCGCGTTCAGGCCGGGGCAGTCGCCGCCGCTGGTCAGGACACCGATACGCATGGTGGTGTGCTCTCCCGCTCCGAAGTGGTTCAGACCACAGTGGTTCAGACCACCCATGCCGACGACGGGCGGTCCGGATGCGGCAAGCCTACGCGCTCGGCCCACCCGGAACCGGTTCGCCGGACGTGTCCGGAGCGTCGCGCGCCCCCGGGCGCGCCCCGCCCGCGCACCCGACGGGGCGTCAACCGGCGGGCCCCGCGGCCCGGTCGGCCGGGGAGCGCCGCCCCGGCCGCGCCCGCGGTCACTCCGAGAAGTGGTCCCAGCCGCCGACCCGGTCCCAGGCCTCGCCGTCCACCGTCACCCGGCCGCCGCGCGCCGCCCGCGCCCGGCCCACGACCTCGCCCACCACCCGCCAGCGGGCGGGCAGTTGGACCCCGCGCGGGAAGGTCGCCACGATCGCGTGGTCCTCGCCGCCGGAGAGCACCCAGACCAGCGGGTCCACGCCGACCGCCTGCCCGATGTCCGCCATCTGGGCCGGGACGTCGAAGTCGGCGGCCCGCAGGTCGATGTCCACCGCGCTGGCCTTGGCGACGTGGCCCAGGTCCGCGACCAGCCCGTCACTGACGTCGATCATCGAGGTGGCGCCCAACTCCGCACCGGCCGGGCCCGCGTGGTACGGGGGCTCCGGGCGGCGGTGCGCCTCCACGAAGGCCCGCGGGGAGCGGAAGCCGCGCTGCAGCACGGTCAGCCCGGCCGCGGACCAGCCCAGCCAGCCGGTGACCGCCACCACGTCACCCACCTGGGCCCCGGCGCGCGTCACCGGCGCGCGCCCCTGCAGATCCCCGAGCGCCGTGATGGCCAGCGTGATGGTGTCGCCGCGCACCACGTCGCCGCCGACCACCGTCGCCCCGGCCACCTGGCACTCGTCGCGCAGCCCGTCCATCAGCTCGGTCGCCCAGGTGGTGGGCAGGTCGGCGGGCGCGACCAGGCCCAGGAGGATCGCGGTCGGCACCGCGCCCATCGCGGCCACGTCGGCCAGGTTCTGCGCGGCGGCCTTGCGGCCCACGTCGTAGGCGGTCGACCAGTCCCGGCGGAAGTGCCGGTTCTCGATCAGCACGTCCGTGGTGGCCACCACCCGGCCGTCCGGGGCCTTCACCACGGCGGCGTCGTCACCCGGGCCGAGGTCGACCGCGTCGGTGAGCGGTACCCGGGCGGTCAGCTCCCTGATGAGTCCGAACTCGCCGAGCTCGCCCACGGTCCCCTGCATCTGCCGTCCTCTCGGTCTCCATCGCGTGCGCACGTGCGCCGTACGTCCAAGTCGCTTCCGCGCGCAGCGTACGCCCTCCGACGGCGCACAGGTCTCCCCTCCCCGCCCCGCTGCGCGGTAGCGTGGTGATCAGACTGCCGGTGAGCCCGCTCCCCACCCCCGACGCCTGACCGGGCGATCACGGCGGCGATCCCCGTACCCAGCCGCCGGGAGGTCCCCGTGGTACAGGCCTACATCCTGATTCAGACCGAGGTCGGCAAGGCCAGCGCCGTGGCCGAGTCGATCTCCAAGATCCCCGGAGTCCTCCAGGCCGAGGACGTGACCGGTCCCTACGACGTGATCGTCCGGGCCGAGGCGGAGACCGTCGACGACCTCGGCCGCCTCGTCGTGGCGAAGGTCCAGCAGGTCGAGGGGATCACCCGCACCCTGACCTGTCCGGTGGTCCACCTGTAAGACCCGCATACCATCGGCGGGTGACCCGAGAACCCCGTGTCCCCCGCTTCCTGGCGGCACTGCCGGCCCCGGTCCGGTGGCTGGCGGTGCCGCTCGCGCTGACCTGCACCGTGGTGGTGCTGATCGGCAGCTGGGGCACGCCCGAGAAGATCGAGATCCCCCAGCCGTCCGCCAGGGCGGCCGGCTACTGCCGGGCACTGGCCGCCGCGCTCCCCCAGGAGCTGCTCGGGCACCCCCGCAAGGACCCGAAGCCCGCCTCCCCGTACGTCGCCGCCTGGGGCGCCCCGCCGCAGCGCATCGTGCTGCGCTGCGGCGTGCCGCACCCGGAGGCGCTGGTCGACGAGAAGCAGGCGGAGATCACGCCGACGTTCAACGACGTCACCTGGTGGCCGGAGCCGCTGAAGGACGGCGGCTACCGGCTCACCGTCACCCAGCGCGCGGCCTTCGTCGAGCTGACCGTCCCCCGCGGGGCCACCCCCAACCCGCTGGAAGCCGGCGCGGCCCTCTCCGAAGCGGTGGCGGCCACCGTCCCCTAGGACGTGCGCGCGGAAGGGCGGGCCGGAACGTTCCGGCCCGCCCTTCCGCGTCGTCCGCGCGGCTACCGCAGGCCGGTCGAGCGGCGCAGCGCCGCCTGCAGCAGCCGGTCGATCAGCTCCGGGTACGACAGCCCGCTGGCCTCCCACATCTTGGGGTAGGCCGAGATCGGGGTGAAGCCGGGCATGGTGTTGATCTCGTTGACCATCCAGCTGCCGTCCTCCAGCAGGAAGAAGTCCACCCGGGCCAGGCCCTCGCAGCCGAGCGCCTCGAACGCGGCGACCGCCTGGCGGCGGATCTCGGCGGTCTCCGCGGCGGTGAGCTCGGCCGGGATCCGCACCTCGGAGGAGTCGATGTACTTGGCCTCGAAGTCGTAGAACTCGAAGTCGCCGCCGACCAGGACCTCGGCCGGGACGCTGGCCCGCGGGCCGTCCTCGAACTCCAGCACCGCGCACTCGACCTCGCGGCCGGAGACGCCTGCCTCGATGATCAGCTTGGGGTCGTGCCGGCGGGCCTCCTCGATCGCGCGGTCGAGGTCGGAGAGGTCCTTGACCTTGGTGATGCCCATGCTCGAACCGGCCCGGCAGGGCTTCACGAAGAGCGGCAGGCCCAGCCCTGCGGCGCGCTCGCGGACCGCGGCACGGCCCTCCTCGGTCTCCCACTCGCGCGGCCTGACCACGGTGTAGCTGCCGACGCCCAGCCCCTCGGAGGCCAGCAGGCGCTTGGTGAACTCCTTGTCCATGCCCACCGCGCTGGAGAGCACCCCGTTGCCGACGTACGGCACGCCGGAGAGCTCCAGCAGGCCCTGCAGGGTGCCGTCCTCGCCCCAGGGGCCGTGCAGCAGCGGGAAGACCACGTCGACCTCGCCGAGCGCCTTGGGCGCGGCGCCGGGCTCGCTCCAGACCACCTCGCGGCTGCCCGGACCGAGCGGCAGCGCGACCTGGCCCTCGACGGACTCGGCGACGTGGGCGACGTCCGGCAGCCGGCCGTCGGTGATGGTCATCCGGGCCGGCTCGTCGCTGACCAGCGCCCAGCGGCCCTCGTGGGTGATGCCGATCGGCAGCACCTCGTACTTGTCGCGGTCGATCGCCCTCAGCACGCTGCCCGCGGTGGAGACCGAGATGGCGTGCTCGGAGCTGCGCCCGCCGAAGACGACGGCGACGCGCGGCTTCCCGGACGGGTTCTGGGAGGTCTGTTCGATGCTCATATCGCGACCGAGATTACCGTGCGGCCCGTTCCGGGAGGGTCAGCCACCCTGCGCGGTGCCGCTCACCGCCGCTCCGGCTTGGCGGAGCGGGACATCAGCGCCTGCAGGACCTCCTGGGTGGGGCGGCCGTTGTGCACGACGTCCACCACCGCCTCGACGATCGGCATGTCGACGCCGTTGCGCCGGGCCAGGTCGAGCACCGACTCGCAGGACTTCACGCCCTCCGCGGTCTGCCGGGTCGCCGCGATGGTCTCCGCGAGCGACATCCCCCGGCCCAGGTTGGTGCCGAAGGTGTTGTTGCGGGACAGCGGCGACGAGCAGGTCGCCACCAGGTCGCCCATCCCGGCGAGCCCGGCGAAGGTGTGCGCGTCCGCGCCGAGCGCCAGCCCCAGCCGGGTGGTCTCGGCCAGCCCGCGGGTGATCAGCGTCGCCTTGGTGTTGTCGCCGAGACCCATGCCGTTGGCCATGCCGACGGCCAGGCCGATCACGTTCTTCACCGCGCCGCCCAGCTCGCAGCCGATCACGTCGGTGTTGGTGTACGGCCGGAAGTACGGCGTGTGGCAGGCCGCCTGGAACCGCTTGGCGACCGACTCGTCGGTGCAGGCGACGACGCTCGCGGCGGGCTGCCGGTTGGCGATCTCCGGGGCCAGGTTGGGGCCGCTGACGACGGCCACGCGCTCCTGTCCGACACCGGTGACCTCGCCGATGACCTCGCTCATCCGCTTGGCGGTGCCGAGCTCGATGCCCTTCATCAGGCTCACCAGCACGGTCTGCGGCTCGATCAGCGGCGCCCAGGCGGCCAGGTTCTCGCGGAGCGTCTGCGAGGGCACCGCGAGCACGGCGAAGTCGGCTCCGGCCAGCGCCACCGAGGGGTCCGTGGTGGCCCGGATCGACGGGGGCAGCGGGACGTCCGGCAGGTAGTCGGGGTTGACGTGGGTGCCGTGGATCGCGTCCACCAGCTCCGGCCGACGGCCCCAGAGGGTCACCTCGCAGCCGGCGTCCGCGAGGATCATCGCGAACGCGGTGCCCCAGGAACCCGTTCCGAACACGGCGCATCGCGTCACTTGCCGGCCTCCTCGGCCTCGTCGCCGGCCCGTCCGGCCGCCTTCTGCCTGCGGGCCGCCGCCGCGGCGGCCCGGTGCCGGGCCGCCTCCCGCATGTCGTACCGCTCGGCGGGCGGCTCCTCGCCGCGGATCTCGGCCAGCACCGCGGTGATCGCCGTCATGATGTCCTCGGTGGCGTCCCGGAGGACCTGCGCGGTCAGCTCCTGGCCCTGGTACCTGCTCAGGTCGACGGCCGGCCCGGCCGCCACCGTCACCCGGTGGCGCGGGAAGAGGTTGAACCGGCCCTTCCCGGAGCCGCCCCTGCCGTACGGCGGGATGATCTCGTGCGCGCCCCAGTGCGCCACCGGGATGACCGGTGCGCCGGTCATCAGCGCGACCCGGGCCACCCCGCTCTTGCCGGTCATCGGCCACAGGTCCGGGTCCCGGGTGAGCGTGCCCTCCGGGTAGAACTGCACGCACTGACCGCCGTCGACCGCGTCGATCGCGGCCCGGAAGGCCTGCGCGGCGTCGGTCGACTCGCGGAAGACCGGGATCTGGCCGGTCTTGCGGAGCATGAACCCGATGAACGGCACGGAGAACAGCGAGGACTTGCCGAGGATCCGCGGGGGCCGTCCGCTGTTGTACTGCCAGTGCGCGTAGACCACCGGGTCGATGACCGAGTTGTGGTTCACCGCGGCGATGAAGCCGCCCTCCTTCGGGAGGTGCTCCCAGCCCCGCCAGTCGGGCTTCACCAGGGCGGTCGTCACCGGCTTCACCAGCACGGCCGCGAAGCGGTACCAGATGCCGTAGTCGGCGTTGCCGAAGCTGGCGTACGAGCGGCGGGCCACCCCAGGTCCTCCTCATCCGTGCGGCACGTGGGGTGCCGCGTCAGTCACGTTGCCGCGACCCCGGTTCGGGGCCCGGGCGCGGAACAGTCTCGCCCGACCGCTCACCGGCTGTCGAGCAACCCCGCCAGCACGTCGGGCGGGCGTGATCAAACGCACGTCCGCACAGTTCGGACGGCCTGGCGAGGGCTCCGGGACCGGCGCCACAATGACGCCGATGACCCAGGACACCGTACGCCCCAGCGGGCCCGTCGCGCCCGCCGCACCCACCGCCGGCTGGTCGCTGGTGCTGCCGCTCAAGCCGCTCGCCCGGGCCAAGTCCCGGCTGGCGCCGTTCGCCGGTCCGCACCGCCCGGACCTGGCCCTCGCGTTCGCCCTCGACACCGTCACCGCCGCGCTGGCGGCCCCCGAGGTCAGCCGCGTCCTGGTGGTGACCACGGACCCGGCGGCGGGCGGACTGCTCGCCGCGCTCGGCGCCCTGGTGGTCGACGACGAACCGGGGGGCGGGCTCAACGAGGCACTGGCGCACGGTGCGGCCGCCGCGCTGGCGTTCGCCCCGCACGCCCCGCTGGCCGCACTCTCGGCGGACCTGCCGGCCCTGCGCCCGGCCGAACTGGGCCGGGTGCTCGCCGCCGTACCGGCCACCGGCCGCGCCTTCCTGCCCGACGCCCCGGGGCTGGGCACCACGCTGCTCGCCTGCGCCCCCGGCAGCCCGCTCGCCCCCGCCTTCGGGGACGGCTCGCGGGCCCGGCACACCGCCGGCGGCGCCCGCGAACTGCGGCTGTCCGGCGTGGACTCGGTCCGCCGGGACGTCGACACGGGCGAGGACCTGGCCGCGGCCCTGGCCCTCGGTGTGGGACGGCACACCCGCGCCCTGGCGGCCCGCCTCGGGTACCTGCCGGTGCAGGACGCGCCCGGGCCCCCCGGGCGGCGCTGAGCCGCGGCGCGGACGCCACCGGGGACTGTCGGCGGTGCTCGCTATGCTGCTGCCATGCAGGCCACCGCGTTCACCTTCGACCCCGCCACCCGGGCCGGCTCCGTGCTGCTCGACGACGGGACCCCGGTGCCGTTCGACGCGGCCGCCTTCGACGCCGGCGGCCTTCGGCTGCTGCGCCCCGGCCAGCGGGTGCGGATCCGCACCGAGGGCGCCGGAACGGCCCGCCGGGTGGTCTTCGTGACGCTGCAGACCTTCCCGGACCCGGCCGAGGCCTGACCGCGCCGGCACCGGCGCGCCGGAAGGCGGAGCCGAAAGACCGGAAAGCCGGGGAACCGGCGGGCGGGAAGCGGGGCGGAAAGCCGGAGAGCCGTGGCGCCGACCCCTTCCGGAAACCCGGACGGGGTGCTGCGCCACGGCTCTCGAAGGCCGTCCGGCAGGACTACTTCGCGCTGGTCTTGCGCGCGGTGGTCTTGCGGGTGGCGGTCTTCTTCGCCGGAGCCGTCTTCTTGGCGGTCGCGGTCGTCTTCTTGGCGGCGGTCGCCGTGGTCTTCTTCGCGGCGGCCGTGGTGGCCGTCTTCTTCGCGGCGGTGGTCGCCGTCTTCTTGGTCGCGGTCGCGGTGGTCTTCTTCGCGGCGGCGGTGGTGGTGGCCTTCTTGGTGGCGGTCGCCTTCTTGGCGGCGGTCGCGGTGGTCTTCTTCGCGGCGGCCGTGGTGGCCGTCTTCTTGGCGGCGGCCTTCTTCGCCGGGGCGGCGGCAGCGGCGGCCGTGGCGGCGCGCTTGGTGGCGGCGCGCTTGGCGGCCGGGGTCGCGGCGACACCGCTCTTGCCCGGGGTGAGGGAGCCCTTGGGCGCCTTCTTCACCGAGGGGCCTTCCTTCGGCAGCTTCTTGCTGCCGCTGACCAGGTCCTTGAAGCCCTGACCGGGACGGAAGCGGGGCACCGAGGTCTTCTTGACCTTGACCTTCTCGCCGGTCTGCGGGTTGCGGGCGAAGCGCGCGGAGCGCTCCACCTTCTCAAAGGTGCCAAAACCGGTGACCGACACCCGGTCACCGGCCACGACGGCGCGGACCATGGTGTCGAGCACTGCGTCGACGGCCTCTGCGGCAGCCTTGCGACCGCCCAGCTGCTCGGCCACCGCTTCGACAAGCTGAGCCTTGTTCACGTCTTCCCCTTCGGAAACGGGCGCCGGATGATTCCATCCGTTCATTTCGCACGTTAGGTATGTATCTGCGGACTTTCAATTACCAAACGCGCGAATCACCCTAGTGTCGCAATGGATTTGCGCGTCGGCGACCTCAGTCGACGGGCGGGCGCCCCTCGTCGAGGTCCTGCACAAAGCGACTCAACCGCCGCGCCGCCCCGGGAAGATCGCGCTTGGCGGTCTCCGTGACGATCAGCAGTTGACGGGTGAGAGCGGTCTTTGCATCGGCAGACACGTTCAGCGCATGCACGCGGTCGTGAGCTTGCTTCAACCGCTCGGCCACAAGCGCGAAGAGCGCTGCGACTTCCGGGTCGTCCGGCCCCTCAGCAGGTGAGGTGGCGACGTCCGGCCGATCGTCAATTCGGCGTTCGGATCCCCGGCCCGTGGACTCCGGTGACGCGGGTTCGCCGCCCGCGTACGGAGGTTCATGGTGCCGGTGCATGCACTGATTGTGCCATCTACCCGGAGTTGTGCATGCGCGGGGCCCTCTGAGGCATTACCGAATGGGCAATCGGGGGGTGGCCGGGAGGGACAACTCCCGCCCCGGAACGGCGGATGGCCCGCCCCCCCGAGGGGGGAGCGGGCCATCCGGCGGATCGTCAGAATGCTTGTTCAGAACGGGATCTCAGGCCACCGGCAGAGTGCGCGGCTTGAAGGACGGGCGGGTCGCCTCGAAGGCCGCGATGTCGGGCTCGTTCTGCAGGGTGATGCTGATGTCGTCCAGCCCGTTCAGCAGCCGCCACCGAACGTTGTCGTCCAGTTCGAAGGAGGCGGTGATGCCCTCGGCGCGCACCTCGCGGGCCTCCAGGTCCACCGTGACCTCGGCGGTCGGGTCGGCCTCGGTGAGCTCCCAGAGCCGCTCCACGGTCTCCTGCGGCAGGACCACGGTGAGCAGGCCGTTCTTCAGCGAGTTGCCGCGGAAGATGTCGGCGAAGCGGGACGAGACGACCGCGTGGAACCCGTAGTTCTGCAGGGCCCAGACGGCGTGCTCGCGGGAGGAGCCGGTGCCGAACTCGGGGCCGGCCACCAGGACGGTGGCACCCTGGCGCTCGGGCCGGTTCAGGACGAACGACTCGTCCTTGCGCCAGGCCTCGAACAGACCGCCCTCGAAACCGGAACGGGTGACCTTCTTGAGCCAGTGGGCGGGGATGATCTGGTCGGTGTCGACGTTGCTGCGGCGCAGCGGGACGGCCCGGCCGGTGTGGGTGGTGAACTTCTCCATGCTGCTCAGACCTCCACAGCGGCGTTGGACGACAGATCGGAGGGGGCGGCCAGCCGGCCCAGGACGGCGGTCGCGGCGGCGACCTGCGGGGAGACCAGGTGGGTGCGGCCGCCCTTGCCCTGACGGCCCTCGAAGTTGCGGTTCGAGGTGGAGGCGCAGCGCTCGCCGGGGGCCAGCTGGTCGGGGTTCATGCCCAGGCACATCGAGCAGCCCGCGTGGCGCCACTCGGCGCCGGCGGCGGTGAACACCTTGTCCAGGCCCTCCTCGACGGCCTGCAGGGCGACCCGGACGGAGCCGGGGACGACCAGCATCCGCACGCCCTCGGCGACCCGGCGGCCCTCCAGGATCGCGGCCGCGGCCCGCAGGTCCTCGATCCGGCCGTTGGTGCAGGAGCCGACGAAGACCGCGTCGACCGCGACCTCGCGCAGCGGGGTGCCGGCCTCCAGGCCCATGTAGGCGAGGGCGTTCTCGGCGGCGACCCGCTCCTGCGGGTCGGCGAAGGACTCGGGGTGCGGGACGTTCGCGCCGAGCGGGGCGCCCTGGCCGGGGTTGGTGCCCCAGGTGACGAAGGGGGTCAGCTCGGTGGCGTCGATGAAGATCTCGTGGTCGAAGACCGCGTCCTCGTCGGTGACCAGGGTCTCCCAGTAGGCGACGGCCGCGTCCCAGTCCTCGCCCTCGGGGGCGTGCGGGCGTCCTTCGAGGTAGTCGAAGGTGGTCCGGTCCGGGGCGATCATGCCGGCCCGGGCGCCCGCCTCGATGGACATGTTGCAGATGGTCATCCGGGCCTCCATGGAGAGGCTGCGGATCGCCGAGCCGCGGTACTCCAGGACGTAGCCCTGGCCGCCGCCGGTGCCGATCTTCGTGATGATCGCCAGGATCAGGTCCTTGGCGGTCACCCCGTCGGGCAGTTCGCCCTCGACGGTGATGGCCATGGTCCGGAACGGGGCCAGCGGCAGGGTCTGGGTGGCCAGCACGTGCTCGACCTGGCTGGTGCCGATGCCGAACGCCAGCGCGCCGAAGGCGCCGTGGGTGGAGGTGTGGGAATCGCCACAGACCACGGTCGTGCCGGGCTGGGTCAGGCCCAGCTGGGGGCCGACGACGTGGACGACGCCCTGCTCGACGTCGCCGAGCGAGTGGATCCGGACGCCGAACTCGGCGGCGTTCCTGCGCAGCGTCTCCAGCTGGACCCGGGAGACCGGGTCCGCGATCGGCTTGTCGATGTCCAGGGTCGGGGTGTTGTGGTCCTCGGTCGCGATCGTGAGGTCGGTGCGGCGGACCGTTCGCCCGGCCAGCCGGAGGCCGTCGAAGGCCTGCGGGCTGGTCACCTCGTGCAGCAGGTGCAGGTCGATGTAGAGCAGGTCGGGCTCGCCCTCCGCGCGCCGCACGACGTGGTCGTCCCAGACCTTCTCTGCGAGTGTCCGTCCCATCGGGTTCCCTCCAGCCGGCCGCGTTGCCGGCCTTCTCGTGTCGTCGAGGTCGAAGCTGTCGCCGCCCTGTGAGGCTCGCGCCGTGCGACCTGCACACCGGATAGGTGTCCACGATGCGGACACCCGGTCGGGGTCGCATCCTGGATGTCTCCCGGGCTGCTGCTTCCAGAGTGGCGCTTTTCCCGGAAGATTGAACTTGCGTCTCGCGGACTGAGACTGCAGTCTTAGGGCATGGACAACTCTAGCGGCGTCGGCGTTCTCGACAAGGCCGCTCTGGTGCTGAGCGCACTGGAGTCGGGCCCCGCCACGTTGGCGGGGCTGGTCGCCGCCACCGGTCTGGCGCGCCCCACGGCCCACCGGCTCGCCGTCGCACTCGAACACCACCGTCTGGTCACCAGGGACATGCAGGGCCGTTTCATCCTCGGCCCGCGGCTGTCCGAACTCTCCGCCGCGGCGGGCGAGGACCGGCTGCTCGCCACCGCGGGCCCGGTCCTGACCCACCTGCGCGACGTCACCGGCGAGAGCGCACAGCTCTACCGCCGGCAGGGCGAGATGCGGATCTGCGTCGCCGCCGCCGAGCGGCTCTCCGGTCTGCGGGACACCGTCCCGGTCGGCAGCACCCTGCCGATGAAGGCCGGCTCGGCCGCCCAGGTCCTGCTGGCCTGGGAGGAGCCCGAGCGGCTCCACCGCGGCCTCCAGGGCGCCCGCTTCACCGCCACCGCGCTGAGCGGTGTGCGCCGCCGCGGCTGGGCCCAGTCGATCGGCGAGCGGGAGCCGGGCGTGGCCTCGGTCTCCGCGCCGGTCCGCGGCCCCTCCAACCGCGTGGTGGCCGCCGTCTCGGTCTCCGGCCCGATCGAGCGGCTGACCCGCCACCCGGGCCGGCTGCACGCCCAGGCCATCATCGAGGCGGCCAACCGCCTCACCGAGGCCCTGCGCCGCAGCTGAGAGCCCCGCCCACTCCCCCACCCGCCCCCACCGCAGTAACTCCCCCACCCATCCGAAAGGGCCCGCTCACCAGGTGAGCGGGCCCTTTCGGATGGGTGGGCATTGTCCGGGGGCGTTTCCGCCGGGCTCCGCGCGGGCGTTTCCACGCGGGCGTCCGGAAATGCGAAAAGCCCCGGCGTGAACCGGGGCCGTACTTTCTGGCTGGGGTACCAGGACTCGAACCTAGACTAAATGAACCAGAATCACTCGTGCTGCCAATTACACCATACCCCAACAAAGCAATCAGCCGATGGGTAAGCCCACCGGCCTTCCTGCTCTGGTACCCCCGACCGGATTCGAACCGGCGCTACTGCCGTGAGAGGGCAGCGTGCTAGGCCGCTACACAACGGGGGCTTCCTGACGATCCCTTGCGGAATCAGTACCCCCGACCGGATTCGAACCGGCGCTACTGCCGTGAGAGGGCAGCGTGCTAGGCCGCTACACAACGGGGGCTTTCCAGGCGGTCCCTTGCGGGACCAGTACCCCCGACCGGATTCGAACCGGCGCTACTGCCGTGAGAGGGCAGCGTGCTAGGCCGCTACACAACGGGGGCTTGATCTTTTTTTGTGCGGTACTGCGGTACTGCGGTGGTGCTGTACTGCGCTGGGGTACCAGGACTCGAACCTAGACTAAATGAACCAGAATCACTCGTGCTGCCAATTACACCATACCCCACCAGAGTTGGACCCTCGCGGGCCTTCTCGGGCGTTGCGCCCCTCGCTCGGTTACCGACGGGGTTTCACTCCCTCGTCCGTTCCCTCCCGGGCGGCGCAGAAAGAACATTACCCGACGTCTGGCCTGGCTCCAAAATCGATAACCCCAGGCAGCGGCGGGGAGGACGTCCGGTGACGTCCGGGGGCGCCGCGGGCCCGGCACGAAGCCGGGCCCGCGGGCTGCTCAGGGCACCACCGGGGGCCCCGGACGGGGTCCTGGCCCCGGTACCGCTCAGGCCGCCGGGACCGCCGTCAGGGCCGCGTTCAGACGGCGCAGCGTCTCGGGCCGGCCGAGCAGCTCCATCGACTCGAACAGCGGCGGCGAGACCCGCCGGCCGGTGACCGCCACCCGCAGCGGGGTGAAGGCGAACTTGGGCTTGATGCCCAGGCCGTCCACCAGGGCCTCGCGCAGCGCGGCCTGGATCGGCTCCGGGGAGAAGTCCTCCAGCGCCTCCAGCGCCTTGACGCTGGCCTCCAGCACCGGGCGGGCGTCCGCGGTCAGCACCTTGGCCGCGTCGTCCGCGTCCAGGGCGAAGTCCTCCGGGGCGACGAACAGGAAGCCGGCCATGGCGACGATCTCGCCGAGCACGACCATCCGCTCCTGGGTGAGCGGCGCCACCTTCGCCAGCAGCTCCAGCTGCTCGGCGGTCGGCTCGGCCGGCAGCAGGCCGGGGGCCTGCAGGTACGGCACCAGGCGGCGGACGAAGTCCTCCGGCGCGAGCTTGCGCAGGTGCTCGGCGTTGATGTGCTCGCACTTCTTGAGGTCGAAGCGGGCCGGGTTGGCGTTGACGTCGGCGATGTCGAACGCCTCGACCAGCTGCTCCACCGAGAAGATGTCGTCGTCCGCGGAGAGCGACCAGCCGAGCAGCGACAGGTAGTTGAGCAGGCCCTCGGGGATGAAGCCGCGCTCGCGGTAGAGGTTGAGCGAGGCCTGCGGGTCGCGCTTGGAGAGCTTCTTGTTGCCCTCGCCCATCACGTACGGCAGGTGGCCGAAGCGCGGGGTGGTGCCGTTGCCGACGCCGATGTCCGCGAGCGCCGCGTAGAGCGCGACCTGGCGCGGGGTGGAGGAGAGCAGGTCCTCGCCGCGGAGCACGTGGGTGATGCCCATCAGGGCGTCGTCCACCGGGTTGACCAGGGTGTAGAGCGGCGCGCCGTTGGCCCGGACGATGCCGTAGTCGGGCACGTTCTCGGGCTCGAAGCTCAGCGTGCCGCGGACCAGGTCGTCGAACGCGATGGTGGTGTCCGGCATCCGGAACCGCAGGATCGGCTCGCGCTTCTCCAGCTCGTACACCGCCACCTGGTCGGCCGTCAGGTCGCGGCAGTGACCGTCGTAGCCCGACGGCCTGCCGGCCGCGCGGGCGGCCTCGCGGCGGGCGTCCAGCTCCTCGGTGGAGCAGTAGCAGCGGTAGGCGTGGCCGGCCTCGTGCAGGCGGCGGGCGACGTCGGCGTAGACGTCCATCCGCTGCGACTGGCGGTACGGCGCGTGCGGGCCGCCGATCTCCGGGCCCTCGTCCCAGTCGAAGCCCAGCCACTTCATGGCGTCGAGCAGCTGCTCGTACGACTCCTCGGAGTCGCGGGCCGAGTCGGTGTCCTCGATCCGGAAGACCATCGTGCCGCCGTGGTGGCGGGCGAAGGCCCAGTTGAAGAGGGCGGTCCGGACCAGGCCCACGTGGGGGTTGCCGGTCGGGGACGGACAGAAGCGGACCCGGACGGTGGGGTCGGTGTTAGCCACGCTTGATCACCTTGTTGGCGAGAGTGCCGATGCCTTCGACGGAGACGGCGACCTCGTCGCCGACGTTGAGGGGGCCCACCCCAGCGGGTGTGCCGGTGAGGATGACGTCGCCGGGGAGCAGCGTCATGGCCTCGGAGACGTGGACGATCAGCTCGGCGACCGAGCGGACCATCTGGGAGGTGCGGCCGGTCTGCCGCAGCTCCCCGTTGACGGTGCAGGTGATGGCGAGGTCGGCCGGGTCGAGGTCGGTCTCGATCCACGGGCCGAGCGGGCAGGAGGTGTCGAAGCCCTTGGCCCGGGCCCACTGGCCCTCGCGCTGCTGGACGTCGCGCGCGGTGACGTCGTTGGCGCAGGTGTAGCCGAGGATCACCTCGGGCACCCGGTCCAGCGGCACCTCGCGGCACATCCGGCCGATCACCACGGCGAGTTCGGCCTCGTACTGGACGTCCGAGGAGAACGGCGGGTAGGCGATCGACTCGGTCGGGCCGATCACCGCGGTGGACGGCTTGAAGAAGGTGAGCGGGACGTCGGGGACGTCGTTGCCCAGCTCGGCGGCGTGCGCGGCGTAGTTGCGGCCGACCGCGACGATCTTGTTGGGCAGCATCGGGCTGAGCAGCCGGACGTCCTGGAGGCGGTAGCTCTCGCCGGTCGGCTGGGGCTGCCCGAACGGGTGGCCGGCCAGGGCGTGGACGACCAGCGACTCGGGCCTGGCCGGGTCCCCCTCGACCACGCCGAAGGAGACGCTGCCGGCGGCAGGGCTCCCTTCCCGGACGGAAAACCTGGCAATGCGCACGGCTGGGCTACCCCTCGCTTCGACGGCCGCCCGGGGCGCGCCCGGGCGCTGGTGGGCACCGCGCCCGTTGGGCCCGGCCCCGCTCGATCGCTGACCAGGCTATCGCGTGGGCCCCCGGGCGACCGCTTTGCCCCTGTTCGGGGCCGTTGCGCCCCGGACGCGGCGAGGGGCGCCGCGGTCCGACCCGGGCGGGTCGGACCGCGGCGCCCCTCGCGGCACACGCGGAACGGTTCAGTTCTGCGGGACGTTCACCACCGGCGCGACCATCAGCCGGGTGCGGCGCGGGTTCGCGGTGGAGACCGGCAGCTCGGTGGCGTAGGTGGCCACGTCCTCGACCTTGCGGGCGCCGGGGACCTTGCCGAAGTCCTCCACCGAGGCCAGCGTCGTCCGGCGCGGGTTCGCGGTGGAACCGTTGGAGGACGGGGACTTGCCGGCCGTGTTCGCCTGGGACATCGCGTCAGCACCTCATGGTCGTGGCCGGGCGGTCCGCGGGGACCGGCGCCGGCCTGAGTGATTCGGGGAGATTCTGGGCAGGCTGATCGGGGCCGTGCTCCGGATACAGCCAGGTTACGGATCTCTTTCCACAGTCACCGTGACCAAAGCTACACATAGACCTGTGATTTTGCTCACAAATTGAAGAGCAATTCTCTTATATCCGACATATCGCCGCATCAGCTTTTACCGGCATAACCGGATATATCGGTCATACCCGAAGCTCTGCGACTCTTGTTGATCTCGGGCCAGCTTGGCATGTATCCGACGAGTGTCCGAAAAAGGCGGTATTCCGGTCCGTTTGCCGCACAGTCAGTGAGATCCCGCGCGCAGTGGGTAGCACCGCCCCGCGTGCCCTGGCGGCCCTTGTTGGGATTCCCCGGCTGTGCTGGAATGCCACGGACCGTGGGTAGGGAGTAGTCCACCCCGGTGACCCGCTCTCCCGGACCGGCCGGGGTGCGGATGGAAACTCGACACCGTCCAGGCCGCGGCGACGCGGCGGGACGCCCGGTCCAGAGGTTGCGACGCCAGTGCAGGGACGTTTCAAAAGGGGTAGCGGCGCCGCGGGTGACCCGGAGTCGCGTGAGCCCGCGACAGCCCCCCAGCAGGCGGCGACGCCCGGCGGCCCGGCCGAACCGGCGCCCGAGGTGATCGGCAGGCCGGAGGAGGACGGGGCCGACCGGAAGTCGACCCGGGACAAGCTCCGGACCACGCTCACCCGCCGACGGGCCAAGGGCGTGAGCCGGCTCGCCATGCGCAACTGGCGAATCCGCAGCAAGCTGATCGCGCTGCTCGCGCTGCCGGTCATGGTCGCGCTGGTCCTCGGTGGCCTGCGCATCCAGACCTCGCTCGAAACCTCGCAGCAGCTGGCCCAGATGGCCAACCTCTCCGACCTGGCCAAGAAGGCGACCGACCTCGCCAACGCGCTGCAGAACGAGCGGGACATCAGCGCCGGCCCGATCACCGCCAAGCCGAACGCACCGCTGGACGACGACATCGTCGCCGCCCGCAAGGTCACCGACGACCTCAGCCGCACCTTCACCGCGTCCTCGGACAAGTTCGAGAACCTCGAACTCTCCGGCGGCAAGGCGCTGCTCTTCCAGATCCGCAAGGACCTGAACTCGGTCTCCGACGCGCGTGGCACGCCGTACCAGAACAACCAGAACATCCAGGCCACGATCACCGCCTACGACGTGATCATCCGGGACCTGCTGTCGATCACCCAGGACATCGCGCTCGCCTCCAACAACCGCGAGCTGGTCCGCTCCACCCGTGCCCTGCAGCAGTTCTCGCTCGCCAAGAACTCCACCTCGCAGCAGCGCGCGCTGATCAGCGCCGCGCTCGCCAACCCCGAGGGCCCCAACCTCAGCCTGAGCGACGAGTCCTTCGGCATCCGGCTGCGCTCGTCCTACGACAACGCGCTCACCGGCTTCAACAACATCTACACCTCGCGCGACCTGGACAACCTGCGCGGCCAGCTGAGCTACAACTCGGTCGTCGCCGCGGCCGACCGCTACGCGCGCTCGATCCTCCAGCAGAGCGGTATCCACCAGAGCGAGACCGTCAGCTTCAAGGACTGGTACGAGCAGTCCACCGCCAAGATCTCCGCCGAGCGCCGCATCGAGTCCAAGCTCATCGAGGACCTCGACGGCAAGGCCCAGGAACTGCAGTCGCAGGCCGACACCGAGGCCCTGATCATCGGTGCCGCCGTCGCGCTCGTGCTGCTCGTCGCCCTCGGTGGCGCCGGTCTGATCGCCCGCTCGATGGTGCGCTCGCTGACCCGGCTGCAGGCCGCGGCCGAGGACGTCGCCGAGCGGCGGCTCCCGGAGCTGGTCAAGACGCTCTCCGAGAGCGACCCGCACGACGTCGACGTCACCGTCGAACCGGTCGCCGTCGACTCCGCCGACGAGATCGGCCACGTGGCCCACGCCTTCGACATGGTGCACAGCGAGGCCGTCCGCCTCGCCGCCGAGCAGGCCCTCCTCCGCGGCAACATCAACGCGATGTTCACCAACCTGTCGCGCCGCAGCCAGGGCCTCATCCAGCGCCAGCTGTCGCTCATCTCCGAGCTGGAGAGCCGCGAGGCCGACCCGGACCAGCTGGCCAACCTCTTCAAGCTGGACCACCTCGCGACCCGCATGCGCCGCAACGGCGAGAACCTCCTCGTCCTCGCCGGTGAGGACCCGGGCCGCCGCTGGACCCGCCCCGTCCCGCTGGTCGACGTGCTCCGCGCCGCCGCCTCCGAGGTGGAGCAGTACGAGCGCATCGAACTGGCCTCCGTCCCGTCGGCCGAGGTCGCCGGCCGCGTCGTCAACGACCTCGTCCACCTGCTCGCCGAGCTGCTGGAGAACGCCACGTCGTTCTCCAGCCCGCAGACCCGCGTCCGGGTCACCGGCCACGCGCTGCCGGACGGCCGGGTGCTGGTCGAGATCCACGACACCGGCATCGGCCTCAGCCCCGACGACCTCGCCGAGATCAACGAGCGCCTCGCCAACCCGCCGACGGTGGACGTCTCCGTCTCCCGCCGCATGGGCCTCTTCGTGGTCGGCCGCCTGTCCCTGCGGCACGGCATCCGGATCCAGCTCCGCCCCAGCGACTCCGGCGGCACCACCGCGCTCGTCATGCTCCCGGTGGACGTCACCAACTCCGCCGACCGCCGCGGCGCCGGCCGCCCCGGCCCGGCCCAGGCCAAGCAGCAGCGCGGGGTCGCCCCGACGCCGCGCCAGCAGCGCCAGGTGCCGGGCGGTCCGGGCGCGGCCCCGGCCGCACTCGGCCAGGGCCCCGCGGGCGGTGCCCCGCAGAACCGGCCCCAGCTGGGCCAGAGCGGTCCCGGCGGGCCGAACACCCCCGGCGGCCCGGGTGCGCCCGGCGGCCCGGGGGGTCTGCCGACCCGCCAGGCCGGGCAGTCGCTGCGTGAGAACGCACCGGCCCAGGGCGGACGGGCGGGCGCCCAGGCCCCCCAGAACCAGCAGAACCAGCAGGGCGGCCAGCCCACCGCCGGCCAGCAGGGCGGCCTGCCCCAGCGCACCCCCGGCCGGCAGGGCCCGCCGCAGGGCGCTCCCAACGGCCTGCCCCGCCGCGGCCAGCAGCCGGGCGCCCCGCAGGGCGGTCCCGGTGCCGGCCCGCGCCCCGGCCAGGAGCGGCCGCGGGCCGAGGGCGGTCCGGCCGGCCGGACCCCCGAGCAGCCGCAGCACGGCTGGGCCGACCAGCCCGGGCGGCCGGGCGGTGCGCCGCACGGCACCCGCCCGGGCAACCGTCCGCAGGACGGGCTGCCGCAGCGCCAGCGTCCCGGCCAGGGCCAGCAGGCTCCCGGCCAGCAGGCTCCGGGTCAGCCGGGCCCTGGTCAGCCGGGCCAGCAGGCTCCGGGCCGACCGGGCCAGCAGGGCCCGGGCCAGGGCCAGGGCCGACCGCAGCGCCCCGGTCCGGGTGCGCCGCCGCAGGGCCGCCAGCCGCAGCTCCCGCAGCAGGGCCAGCCCCGCCAGCAGCAGCCGCAGCAGCTCCCGCAGCCCCAGCCCGCCCAGCCGCTCCCGTCGGCCGAGCCGGCGCCGCTGGAGAGCACCCAGCAGCTCGCCCGCCCGCGCTTCGAGGCCAGCGACATCGACCCGCGCGACCCGCTCGGCCTCGGTCTGGTCGAGCCGGTGCTGCCGAACGTGCCGACCCCGGCCCGTCCGGAGCCGGTCCGTCCGGAGCAGGCCGCCCAGCCGCAGCAGCCGCCGGCCAGGCCGGAGCCGATGGCCCTGCCCACCGGTCCGTCCGACGGCGGAGCCCCGGCCGAGCAGGCCTGGTACGGCGACGAGGCCCGCACGGGCGAGCAGGGGTCCCGCCCCCGCCCGTACCAGCCGCGCCGCCCCGGCACCACCGCACCGGGCTTCGAGCCGGCGCCCGGCCGTCCTGCCCCGCAGCAGGGCGGCCAGGGCCGGCCGCAGCGGGCCCAGGGCCCGCAGGCCCAGGCTCCCCAGCAGGCCCGACGGCAGGCCCCTGCTCCGGCTCCGCAGGCCCAGGCCCCGCAGGCTCCGGCCCCGCAGGCCCCGCAGGCCCCGGCCCAGCCGCAGGCCCCGCAGGACCCGCAGGGCGGCCCCGGCGACGCCCCGTGGCGCCCGTCCGCCAACGACGAGCGCTGGCGCCGGGCCGAGCAGGTCCGCGAGCCCTCGACCAGCGGCGTCACCATGTCGGGCCTCCCCCGGCGGACCCCGCAGGCCAACCTGGTCTCCGGGACCGCCGAGTCGTCCCCGCTGACCGGTCCTCAGGTGTCCCGCGCCCCCGAGGAGGTGCGCGGCCGCCTGACCAACCTGCGCCGCGGCATCCAGCAGGGCCGACGGGTCGGCGCCGAGCAGGCGGCCGGCCAGGGCCCGGCCCAGAACCAGGGCAATCAGGCCGGATTCCACCATGGTGCCCAACAGCCCGGGTTCGATAGTTTCGGGGGCCGGACCGACGGCAACGCCGCAGATCATCAGGAGCGTTGAGTTGAATCAGATGAGCCAGGCCGCACAGAACCTGAACTGGCTGATCACCAATTTCGTGGACAACACCCCCGGGGTGTCGCACACGGTGGTGGTCTCCGCGGACGGCCTCCTGCTGTGCATGTCCGAAGGGTTCCCCCGCGACCGCGCCGACCAGCTCGCCGCCGTCGCCTCCGGCCTCACCTCCCTCACGACCGGCGCCAGCCGGATCTTCGAGGGCGGCGAGGTCAACCAGACCGTCGTCGAGATGGAGCGCGGCTTCCTCTTCCTGATGGCCGTCAGCGACGGTTCCGCACTCGCCGTCCTGGCCGCCCCCGACTCCGACATCGGCCTCGTCGGGTACGAGATGGCCCTGCTCGTCGACCGCGCCGGCGCCGTCCTCACCCCCGCACTCCGCGCAGAACTCCAGGGCAGTCTCCTGCACTGAGTGCACTGAGCGGGCATCCCACCCGTCCCACCTCCCCGCCGGGTCCGACCCGACCGGACCCGGCGTTCCACCCTCAGCTACCCTCAGGCAGCTGATTTCGCCTCAGCTGGCAACCACCCCAGCTGGAACCGGCTGCCCCAGGCTGCAGCACAAGGAGGACCCATGACCCCGCCTTCGACACCCGCCGGCTCGTACGGCAGCGGGTACGGCAGCGGCTACGGCGGGCAGCAGTCCGACGGCTACGAGCAGCAGCCGCTGGTCCGCCCGTACGCGATGACCGGAGGCCGCACCCGGCCCCGGTACCAGCTCGCGATCGAGGCGCTGATCTCGACGACCGGCTCCGCCGAGCGGACCGGCGGCCTGCTGCCCGAGCACGCCCGGATCGTGAGCCTCTGCCGTGAGGTCAAGTCCATCGCGGAGATCTCCGCTCTGGCCGGCGTTCCGCTCGGTGTCGCCCGCATCCTCGTGGCCGACCTGGCCGAGGCCGGCCTCGTCGCCATCCACCAGCCCGCCGCCGCGGGCGAGTCGGGCGGAACGCCCGATGTCACGCTGCTCGAAAGGGTCCTCAGTGGACTTCGCAAGCTCTAACGGAGCCACCCGTGCCACGACGTCCGCGAAGATCGTCGTCGCGGGCGGTTTCGGTGTCGGCAAGACCACGCTCGTCGGCGCCGTCTCCGAGATCAACCCGCTGCGCACCGAAGCCGTCATGACCAGCGCGTCCGCCGGCATCGACGACCTGAGCCACGTCTCCGGCAAGACGACCACCACCGTCGCCATGGACTTCGGCCGCATCACCCTCGACGAAGACCTCATCCTCTACCTGTTCGGCACCCCCGGCCAGGACCGCTTCTGGTTCATGTGGGACGACCTCGTCCGCGGAGCCATCGGCGCCGTCGTCCTCGTCGACACCCGACGCCTCGCCGACTGCTTCCCCGCCCTCGACTACTTCGAGAACAGCGGACTCCCCTTCGTCGTCGCCCTCAACGGCTTCGACGGACACCAGCCCCACACCTCCGACGAGGTCCGCGAAGCCCTCCAGCTCGGCCCCGACACCCCCGTCATCGCCCTTGACGCCCGACGCCGGGACAGCGCCAAGAGCGCCCTCATCACCCTCGTCGAACACGCCCTCCTCGCCCGGCTCCGCTGAGCGGAACCCGCAGGTCGGCAGCCCCGGCACCCCGCCACCGCGGCGGAGTGCCGGGGCGCGTCCGCTTGCGGGGAGATGTCGTCCGGGCGCCGCGCGCAAGACCCCCTCATAAGCGGCGGATAACAGTTCGGTAGGCATTTTGTGATCAACAATGACTGTTTGTAGCGAATCAGCACCACTCAGCGCCAGAAGACCACAGTTTTGCGCCGTCATGTCGGCGAATGTCCCAAATGTTCCCAGCAGAGCGCTGACCGGCAGCTGTTTGTCCCCCATCCCTGCACGTGCTGAAATTCCAGCTACCCCTGAATCCATACGGCCGTCGTTCCCCGGAACGGACGGACCCCGGGGGTAGCGCTGGATTGATCCATGGCCGGCTGTCGGCCGAGAGGTAGTTGTCGAGTGAGGCGTAAGCAGCAGGTCGCCCCGCAGCGGCGCTCCGAGCCCCGCCAGAGCGAGCCGAACGGCACCGCACCGAGCCCGGCAGGGTTCTCGGCGTTCACGCCGACCGAGGAACGGCCACCGGCCGCCCCCGCGCCACAGCCGCAGAGCCCGGGCAAGGACCGCCAGAGCGGCCCCGAACCGGAGGACGCCGGCGGCAAGGGCGGCAGCCGGTACGACTTCCTGCGCCCGCGCAACTGGCGCGTGCCGGCCCGTCTGATCGCGATCCTCATGATCCCGGTCGTCATCGGCCTGATCTTCGGCGGTCTGCGCGTCAACACCTCGTTCGACGGCTTCATCAAGGCCGACCGCGCCCAGCGGACCGCCACCCTCGCCAAGGCCGCCACCGAACTGGCCGAGTCGCTGGAGAGCGAGCGCGACAAGACGCTGATACCCCTGCTCACCAAGCAGGACCCGAACAACGACGTCACCAAGGCGCGCTCCACCACCGACGCCGCCCTCAAGGCCTACAACGCGGCCTACGAGGCCAGCGACAAGTCCGGTGAGCTCCCGCGCCGCCACGAGGCCTTCCAGAGCGTCGTCGGGGCGCTGCCGCACCTGCGCGCCAACGCCTACAGCCCCAACCTGTTCGCCTCCGCGACCGCCTCGGCCTACTCGGTGATGCTCGCCCCGCTGCTGGCCTACGACAACTCGGTCGGCCTCGGCTCCTCCAACCTCACCAGCAAGGGCCGCTCGATCTACGCCATGTCGCTGGCGAAGGCCTCCGCCTCGACCCAGCGCGCGCTCATGCTGCACCTGCTGGTCGGCATCTCCGCCGGCGCCACCACCCGGTACGAGAACTCCGACCTGATCCAGCAGCTGCTGGTCGCCCAGCGCCTGGAGCAGACCGCGCTCTCCGAGTTCAACACCGGCAGCGCCCCCGAGGACGCCCGCCGCTACTCGGACGCCCAGGTCGCCCAGGCCAACGCCGACCAGCGCGCCGCCTACCGGATGCCCAACGGCACCGTCCCCACCATGCAGGGCCTGCTCAACCTCGGCGCCGCGTACAGCCAGGCCGCCGCCATCGGCCAGGCGCAGGGCAAGGACGCCGCGGACCGGGCCTACAAGGAGGCCAAGGACTCCGGCCTGACGCCGGAGAACTGGAACCAGGCCGCCAACACCCACATCGCCAGCCTCCGCGCCACCGAGGTCGTGCTGCTGGACGACGTGCTCCAGGACGCCGCGGCCCTGCGCGACAACGCGCGCTTCGACGCCATCCTCAACGCGCTGATCGTCCTCGCGTCGCTGGTCCTCGCCGGTGTGCTCACCGGCTACGTGGCCCGCTCGATGATCCTCGGCATGCGCACCCTGCGCAACGCCGCCCTGGAGATCGCCGACCACCGCCTGCCGGACCTCGTCGAGAAGCTCTCCAAGACCGACCCGGACCGGGTGGACACCAACATCACCCCGATCCCCCTGCACGGCAAGGACGAGATCGGCGAGGTCGCCCGGGCCTTCGACCAGGTCCACCGGCAGGCGGTCGCGCTCGCCGCCGAGCAGGCGCTGCTGCGAGGGAACGTCAACGCGATCTTCACCAACCTGTCGCGCCGCAGCCAGGGCCTGATCCAGCGCCAGCTGGCGCTGATCACCGACCTGGAGAACAACGAGGCCGACCCGGACCAGCTGGAGAACCTCTTCAAGCTGGACCACCTCGCGACCCGTATGCGCCGCAACGGTGAGAACCTCCTCGTCCTCGCCGGCGAAGAGGCCGGCCGCCGCTGGAACACCCCGGTCCCGCTGGTCGACGTGCTCCGCGCCGCCGCCTCCGAGGTGGAGCAGTACGAGCGCGTCGAGCTCTCCGGCATCCCCGAGGCCGAGGTCGTCGGCGCCGCCGTGACCGACCTCGTCCACCTCCTCGCCGAGCTGCTGGAGAACGCCACCTCGTTCTCCAGCCCGCAGACCCGGGTCCTGGTCAACGCGACCCGCCTGCCGGACGGCCGGGTGCTGGTCGAGATCCACGACAAGGGCATCGGCCTCACCGCCGAGGACTTCGCCGAGATCAACGAGAAGCTGGCCGAGCCGCCCACGGTCGACGCCACCATCTCCCGCCGCATGGGCCTGTTCGTGGTCGGCCGGCTCTCCCAGCGGCACGACATCCGCGTCCAGCTCCGCCCCTCGGGCGAGTCGGCCGGCACCACCTCGCTGGTCATGCTCCCGCCGTTCCTGACCATCATGGCCGCGGCGCCGGAGCCCGAGGAGCAGTTCACCGTCTCCCGGATCTTCGCCGACCAGGAGCCGTCCGCGGCCGACTGGGCCGCCCTCGGCCAGGACCAGGCCCGCAGCGCCGCCGAGCTCGGCTTCGACGACCACCTCACCGGCATCGGCAACGCCGGGTCGAGCGGCTTCAGCCCGGCCCTGGAGGCGGTCCAGCGCTCGCAGCGCCTGGACCAGGTCCGCCGCGCCGCGCTGGAGTCCGGGCCGCACGCCGGCCAGGAGCCGCCGGTCCTCGACGCCGAGGTCGACGAGGACTACCCGGCCTACGGCCGCCGCAACGACGAGGGCTACGGCCAGGACGAGCAGTACGGCCAGCAGGGCTACGACCAGGGCTACGCCGACGACCGGTACGGCTACGGCCAGGACGGCGGCTACGACGGCAACGGCTACCAGCAGGACGGCTACGACCAGTACCCGCAGCAGGGCTACGACCAGTCCGGCTACGGGGACGACCAGTACGGCCGGCAGGAGTACCAGGACCAGTCCCAGGACCAGTCCCAGGGCTACGACGGGTACGACGGCTACGGCGACCAGCAGTACGGCCGGCAGGCCGAGGAAGCCCCGGCCGGCCACCCGTACGCCCCGGAGCAGCCCGCGCTCCCCGCCGCCGACACCTCCCCCTCGACCCTGGCGTCCGGGCTGCCGCAGCGCCGCCCCGGCCAGCAGCTGGCCGGCGGCGGGTTCCCGTCCGGGCCGGCCTCCTCCGGCCAGGGCGGCGAGAGCCCGAACTGGTTCGCCGGCGCCAAGGACACCTCCGCGTCCACGGCCGAGCCGCGCGGCCACGAGGTGTCCGCCCTCGGCGGGTACGGGCCCACCGGCCCGACCGGTGCCGGCAGCGCGGCCTGGCAGTCGCCCAACGACGGCGACTGGCAGCGCGCCGAGCAGCTCCGCGAGCCCTCCTCCAGCGGCACCACCCCGTCGGGCCTGCCCCGCCGGGTGCCCAAGCAGAACCTGGTGGCCGGCAACGCCAAGCCCACCCCGCAGGAAGGGCCGCAGGTCTCCCGCACGCCCGAGGAGGTCCGTGGCCGCCTCACCAACCTGCGCCGCGGTGTCGAGCAGGGCCGCAACGCCGGCAGTACCGGAAGCTTCCGGATCGACCCCGATCAGGCAGACCCGTCCGGCAACGGACAGCAGAATCGCAGCACCGATCTCTTCGGCGGCTCGAACCACCAGGAGCGTTGAGTTGAGTCAGATGAGCCAGGCCGCACAGAACCTGAACTGGCTGATCACCAATTTCGTGGACAACACCCCCGGGGTGTCGCACACGGTGGTGGTCTCCGCGGACGGCCTCCTGCTGTGCATGTCCGAAGGGTTCCCCCGCGACCGCGCCGACCAGCTCGCCGCCGTCGCCTCCGGCCTCACCTCCCTCACGACCGGCGCCAGCCGGATCTTCGAGGGCGGCGAGGTCAACCAGACCGTCGTCGAGATGGAGCGCGGCTTCCTCTTCCTGATGGCCGTCAGCGACGGTTCCGCACTCGCCGTCCTGGCCGCCCCCGACTCCGACATCGGCCTCGTCGGGTACGAGATGGCCCTGCTCGTCGACCGCGCCGGCGCCGTCCTCACCCCCGCACTCCGCGCAGAACTCCAGGGCAGTCTCCTGCACTGACGGACCGTCGGATACCGTCCTGGTATTCGAAGCACCTCCGCGCCCCTCCCGGGCCCGCTTCGGCGGGCTCGGGTTCGGACGTAGTACGGCCTTCGCACCACCGGCTCAGGACCAGTGCCCGAGCTCGCACCGCACCGCCGCACCCTGTGAGGAGAGGATCCGTGACACCGCCCGACGACCGCAGCGGCCAGTACGGCGTTCCGTACCCTGGCACAGGCCATGACGCCTTCGGAGCACCCGGCGTCGGCCACGGTCAGCAGTACGGCCAGCCGCTCCACGGCCAGCACTACGGACAGCCGCAGTACGGCCGGCCGTACCCGCCGGGGCAGTACGACCAGTACGGCAGACCCCAGCAGCAGCCCTCCTACGACGCGCCCCCGCCGGGCTACCCGACGCAGGACGGGACGGCCGGCCCGCAGCACGGCCACGGCCTCGGGAACCGGCCGGGTGTCGGGCAGCAGGCGGGCCGGTCGGCCCAGCGGCCCGGACAGGGCGACGAGTTCGAGGACGAGCAGGACTCGGGTCCGCTGATCCGGCCGTTCGCGATGACCGGCGGACGCACCCGCCCCCGGTACGAGCTCGCCCTGGAGGCGCTCGTCTCGGCCGACGTGGATCCGCAGCGACTGGCCACCCTGCTCCCCGAGCACCAGCGGATCTGCACCCTGTGCACCGAGGTGAAGTCCGTGGCCGAGGTGTCGGCGCTGCTCTCCCTTCCCCTGGGAGTGGCCCGCATCCTCGTGGCCGACCTGGCCGAGGCCGGCCTGGTCGCCATCCACCAGCCCGCTTCCGGCGGCGAATCCGGAAACCAGCCCGACGTCACGCTGCTCGAAAGGGTCCTCAGTGGACTTCGCAAGCTCTAACGCGGCCGCCCCCACCCGCGCGACCACCTCCGCGAAGATCGTCGTCGCGGGCGGCTTCGGTGTCGGCAAGACCACGCTCGTCGGCGCCGTCTCCGAGATCAACCCGCTGCGCACCGAAGCCGTCATGACCAGCGCGTCCGCCGGCATCGACGACCTGAGCCACGTCTCCGGCAAGACGACCACCACCGTCGCCATGGACTTCGGCCGCATCACCCTCGACGAAGACCTCATCCTCTACCTGTTCGGCACCCCCGGCCAGGACCGCTTCTGGTTCATGTGGGACGACCTCGTCCGCGGAGCCATCGGCGCCGTCGTCCTCGTCGACACCCGACGCCTCGCCGACTGCTTCCCCGCCCTCGACTACTTCGAGAACAGCGGACTCCCCTTCGTCGTCGCCCTCAACGGCTTCGACGGACACCAGCCCCACACCTCCGACGAGGTCCGCGAAGCCCTCCAGCTCGGCCCCGACACCCCCGTCATCACGCTTGACGCCCGACGCCGGGACAGCGCCAAGAGCGCCCTCATCACCCTCGTCGAACACGCCCTCCTCGCCCGGCTCCGCTGACTCCGGCGCGTACGGCCGCGGCGTGCGGGGCGGCGGCCCGCACGGCGCGGGCCGGTAGGGCGCCCGCGGGTGCGACGGCGGCGCCCGCGGTGGCGGCGCGTGCCGTGACGACGCGTGCCGCGCCGGTCCTCGCCGTGCCGGTGCATGCCCCGGTGCGTGCCCCGGTGCCGCCCGTCGGGACGGCCGGTGCGGGAACGGCGCGTGCGACGACTATGCGGCCCGCGGACCTCCCGGTCCACGGGCCGCACCCGCACGCGCTTCAGTCGGTGCCCGGCTCCAGACCGGCCCGCAGCAGGCCGTAGGTGTAGGCGTCCTCCAGCGCCAGCCAGGAGGCGGCCACCACGTTGTCCGCCACCCCGACCGTGGACCAGGCGGCGGTGCCGTCGCTGGTCTCGATCAGCACCCGGGTCTTCGAGCCGGTGCCGTGCTGGCCCTCCAGGATGCGGACCTTGTAGTCCACCAGTTCCAGCTTGCCCAGCTGCGGGTAGATCCGCTCCAGCGCGGTGCGCAGGGCCTTGTCCAGCGCGTCGACCGGACCGTTGCCCTCACCGGCGGCGATCATGCGCTCGCCCTTGGCCCAGAGCTTGACGCTGGCCTCGTTCCCCGGGTTCCCGTCCGGCCCCTGCTCGCTGATGGTCCGCCAGGACTCCAGGGTGTAGAAGCGCTGCCGGTTGCCGCGCACCTCGTCGCGGAGCAGCAGCTCGAAGGACGCGTCGGCCGACTCGTAGGTGTAGCCGAGGCTCTCCTGCTCCTTGACCCTGGCCACCACCCGGCCGGCCAGGTCGCGGTCGGTGGAGAGGTCGTAGCCGAGCTCCTTGCCCTTGAGCTCGACGGAGGCCCGGCCGGCCATGTCGGAGACCAGCATCCGCATGGTGTTGCCGACCGTCCCGGGGTCGATGTGCTGGTAGAGGTCCGGGTCGACCTTGATCGCGGAGGCGTGCAGGCCGGCCTTGTGGGCGAAGGCGGAGAAGCCGACGTAGGGCTGGTGGGTGGACGGGGTCAGGTTGACCAGTTCGGCGATGGCGTGCGAGATCCGGGTCATCTCGGCCAGGCTGCCGGCGGGCAGCACCCGGCGGTCGTACTTGGTCTCCAGCGCTCCGACCACCGGGAACAGGTTGGCGTTGCCGACCCGCTCGCCGTAGCCGTTGGCGGTGCACTGGACGTGGGTGGCACCGGCGTCGACCGCGGCCAGGGTGTTGGCGACGGCGCAGCCGGTGTCGTCCTGGGCGTGGATGCCGAGCCGGGCACCGGTCTCGCGGAGCACGTCGGCGACGATCTCGTGCACGCCGGCCGGCAGCATGCCGCCGTTGGTGTCGCAGAGCACCACCACGTCGGCGCCGGCCCCGTGGGCGGCGCGGACCACGGCGAGGGCGTAGTCCCGGTTGGCCTTGTAGCCGTCGAAGAAGTGCTCGCAGTCGATGAAGACCCGGCGGCCCTGGGCGCGCAGGTGGGCGACGCTGTCCCGGATCATCTCCAGGTTCTCGTCCAGCGTGGTGCGCAGGGCCAGTTCGACGTGGCGGTCGTGGGCCTTGGCGACCAGCGTGACGACCGGCGCCCCCGAGTTCACCAGGGCGGCGAGCTGCGGGTCGTCGGCCGCGCTGCCGCCGGCCCGGCGGGTGGCGCCGAAGGCGACCAGCCGGGCGTTGGCCAGGTCGAGCTCGGTGGCGGCGCGGGCGAAGAACTCGGTGTCCCGGGGGTTGGCGCCGGGCCAGCCGCCCTCGATGAAGCCGACCCCGAACTCGTCCAGGTACCGGGCGATGGCCAGCTTGTCGGCCACCGTGAGGTTGATGCCCTCGCGCTGGGCGCCGTCGCGCAGGGTGGTGTCGAAGACGTGGAAGGCGTCGTCTGGGAGGTTGCTCGCCTGGGTCATGACCCTGGGTTCTCCGTTCCGGGAGGTCGGGTGCTGCTCTGCCGGTTCTGGTCCGGCTCCACTGTCCAGCATCCCGCGCGCGCCCGGTGTCCCTCGGCCCCTTGTGGGGGCTCCGGCCGGTCCGGGGGAAACAAAAAGACCCCTCGCGGGTGCGAGAGGTCTGCGCGCGGGTCTGGACGCTGGTGGTCGCTCCGCATCGGGTACTGCGGGAGCGGTCACTGCGGACCGGCGCGCCTGCTGCTAATAATCAGCGAAAGCGAGGACACGCTCGAAGTCTGGCACATCCATCCGGGATCCGGCCGCCCCGTCTCGGTATCCGGAACGGCCCCGGACGCGCCAGGGCGCCCCGCCGTCGCGGGGCGCCCTGGGGCCGTACCGCCGCGGCGGTCAGACGATCCTGTGCAGCCAGCCGTGGGTGTCGGGCGCCTGGCCGCCCTGGATGGCGAGCAGGGCCTTGCGCAGCTCCATGGTGACCGGGCCGGGCTCGCCGGCGCCGACGGTCCAGTCGCCGCCGCGGGACTTGACCGAGCCGACCGGGGTGATGACGGCGGCGGTGCCGCAGGCGAACACCTCGGTGAGGGTGCCGTCGGCGTTGCCGCGCTTCCACTCCTCGGTGGAGATCTTCCGCTCCTCGACCGGGTGGCCGAGGTCGGCGGCGAGCTGGAGCAGGGAGTCGCGGGTGATGCCGGGCAGCAGCGCGCCGGACAGCTCCGGGGTGACGATCCGGGCGTCCGCGCCCTCGCCGAAGACGAAGTACAGGTTCATGCCGCCCATCTCCTCGATCCACCGGTGCTCGGCGGCGTCGAGCCAGACCACCTGGTCGCAGCCCTTGGCGGCGGCCTCGGCCTGGGCGACCAGCGAGGCGGCGTAGTTGCCGGCGCACTTGGCGGCGCCCGTGCCGCCCGGGGCCGCGCGGACGTAGTCCTCGGAGAGCCAGACCGAGACCGGCTTGACGCCGCCGGGGAAGTAGGCGCCGGCCGGAGAGGCGATGATCATGAAGATGTAGGAGTTGGCCGGGCGGACACCCAGGCCGACCTCGGTGGCGAACATGAACGGGCGCAGGTAGAGGCTCTGCTCCGGCTCGTTCGGGACCCAGGCCTGCTCCTGCTGGACGAGCAGCTCGACGGCCTCGACGAAGGCCTCGACCGGCAGCTCCGGCATCGCCAGGCGACGGGCCGAGGCCTGGAAGCGGGCGGCGTTGGCCTCCGGGCGGAAGGTCGCGATCGAGCCGTCGGCCTGGCGGTACGCCTTGAGTCCCTCGAAGATCGCCTGGCCGTAGTGGAGGGTCATGTTGGCCGGGTCGATCTCCAGCGGCGCGTACGGCGTCAGCTGGGCGTCGTGCCAGCCCACGCCCTCGGTCCAGCGGATGGTGACCATGTGGTCGGTGAAGACCCGTCCGAAACCCGGGTTAACCAGCCGGGCCTCGCGCTCCGCGTCGGAGAGCGGGTGGGCGGAGGGCTTGAGGTCGAACGTGATGGGCGCCTGGGTGGGCGTGCTCATGGCTGTGTGTCCTTCACCGTGGGGTTGGTCCGGGCCGCCTCCGCCGGGTGAACGTCTCGGGGAACTGCTCCGAAACGGACGCACGACGGCACGGCCCACTGTCGATACTCGCATCCAGAGGGCCGTGCCGAACAGTCGTCGGCTCCTCGGGGAGCCGCGAGCTGCCGTTATGGGGTCCGGCCCACCGGCCGGAACACCGTCTGTCGGTTCCGGCCCTGCCAGGCCGGACTACCTACTTTCGGTTCCGGCCTAGCCGGATACTCGGGCGGCGAGCGCGTCGCCGACCTGGGCGGTGGTACGGGTTCCGGTCCGCTCGGTGAGGTCCGCGGCGACCGCGGCCTCGATCCGGGCGGCCTCGGCGGCGAGGCCGAGGTGGTCGAGCAGCATGGCGACCGACAGCACGGTGGCGGTCGGGTCGGCCTTGCCCTGGCCCGCGATGTCCGGCGCCGAACCGTGCACCGGCTCGAACATCGACGGGAAGTCGCCGCTCGGGTTGATGTTGCCGCTGGCGGCCAGGCCGATCCCGCCGGTGACGGCGGCGGCCAGGTCGGTCAGGATGTCGCCGAACAGGTTGTCGGTCACGATGACGTCGAACCGCTCGGGCTGGGTGACGAAGAAGATGGTCGCCGCGTCGACGTGCAGGTACTCGGTGGTGACCTCGGGGAACTCCCGGCCGACCTGCTCGAAGATCCGGGTCCACAGGTGGCCGGCGTGCACCAGCACGTTGTTCTTGTGGACGAGGGTCAGCTTCCTGCGCGGGCGGGCGTCGGCGCGCCGGTAGGCGTCCCGGACGACCCGCTCGATGCCGAACGCGGTGTTCAGGCTGACCTCGGTGGCCACCTCGTGCTCGGTACCGGTGCGCAGCGAGCCGCCGTTGCCGACGTACGGGCCCTCGGTGCCCTCGCGGACGACCACGAAGTCGATGGCGGGCTCGCCGGCCAGCGGGGACTTCACACCGGGGAAGAGCCGGCCCGGGCGGAGGTTGATGTGGTGGTCGAAGGCGAACCGCAGCTTCAGCAGGAGCCCGCGCTCCAGCACCCCCGAGGGGACGCTCGGGTCGCCGATGGCGCCGAGGAGGATGGCGTCGTGCGCCTTGAGCTCCGCGAGGACGCTGTCCGGCAGCGTCTCGCCGGTGCGGTGGTAGCGCCGGGCGCCGAGGTCGAACTCGGTGGTCTCCAGCTTCACGTCGGCGGGGAGTACCGCGCCGAGGACCTTGAGGCCTTCGGCCACCACTTCCTGGCCGATACCGTCACCGGGGACGACTGCGAGACGAATCGTGCGAGACATGCTCGGAGGCTACTCCGGTGTCCCAGACCCTGACATCCGGCGTCCACTATCCGGACATGCCGCGCGGGTCAGAGGAGGTCGACGTCGAGCGGGAAGGGCCGGGTCAGTCTCAATTGCTTGTGGTGAATGCCGGTGGGGCCGTACAGGCCCGTGGCCGGGTCGATCTCGAAGGTGTAGACGATCGGACGCCCCTCGTCGCACTCGACGCGCCAGAAGTGGGGAATCCCTGCCCGCGCGTACTTCCGCGGCTTGACCTCCCGGTCCCGGTCCCGCGATTCCTCCGAGACGACCTCGACGGCGAGCAGCACGTGCTCGGCGTCGAAGGTCGTCTGAAGGTGCCCGGTGTCCGAGGACGCGTTCACGACGAGCAGGTCCGGCTCCGGACGGTTCCGTCGGTCGATGGTCACCGTCATCTCGGGCCAGACCTCCCAACCGTCCGGAACAGCCTGCTCCAACGCACGCTCCAGCAGGCGCTTCGTCCTCACATGGAACTTCGTCTGCGGGCTCGCGAAGATCAGGCTCCCGTCGAGCAACTCGGTGTGCGGCGGGAGATCCTGCAGCCGGTCGAGGTCCTCGGCGGTGTAACCACCGACAGGGGGCCGAATCCAGTCGGGGTACGGCGCGACGCTCATGGTTCCTCCCATGGGGGCATCCTCGTGGCTGGTCTCAGGCTACTCGGGCCGGTCGCCGGGCACTTCGCCCTCTCGGGGGAGCGCCCGCCGTTCGGCGGGCGCTCCCCCGGGGCGGCTACGGCAGGTCCAGCACCTGGCCGCGGGCGCCGTCCGGGTTGAGGTGGTGGAGCAGCAGCAGGCGGGACCGGTCGCCCTCGGTGCGGCGGATGTCGAGGACGGTGCCGGGCCCGGCGGGGGCGGCGACGGCGGCGGGGCCGCCCTGGCCGGCCCGGACGTCCACGGCCGGGTGCAGGACGTCGACCGCCAGGGTGGGCCGGGTGCCGCGCAGCCCGATCGCCGAGAACGCCCCGGCCGGGTCCGGCTTGCCCGAGGTGGCCACGCCGGTCCAGAGCGCGTAGCGGACGGTGCTGTGCCCCTCCCGGACGCCCGGCAGGGCGCTCAGCCGGACCGGGAGGACCAGGGCGTCGCTGTCCAGCAGCGCGGTGTCGGTGTCGCCCCAGCGTGCGTTGAGCGGCTGGACGTCCAGTTCGGCCCCGGTGCGGGCGTCCAGGGCGCGGGCCACCAGGACGTCGCTGCCGCGCTGCCGGTCCGCCTTGACGATCACGTCGGTGGCGCCGTCGCCGTCGGTGTCCAGCGAGGCCCGGACGGCGAACAGGCCGACCGGGGTGGCGGCGGGCGCCCAGACCTGCGCGCCGAGGTAGAGCGTGCCGCCGGCCAGCGGGTCGCCGCCGACCGCGGGGGCGTCGGTGGCGGCGCCGGCCGCGCGCAGGTTGGCGGCCCGGTCACCGGCGCGCTCGACGCAGACGTCCTGGATCGCGGCGGCCCCGTCGGCGCTGTCCTCGGGCACGATGCCCGCGCCCGGGCCGACCGCCGCGCCGCTGTTCGGCGGGCAGTCGGGCCAGCGGGCGGCCTCCCCGCCGAGGGCGAGGGCGCTGAGCAGGCCGGGCCCCTCGCCGGGGGCGGCGGTGCCGGCGAGGGCGGCCAGGGCGTTCGCCCGGGTGGTGCGGACCGCGGTGGTGGCGGCGAGGTCGGAGACCGCCCGGGGGGCCGCCAGGACGGGCACCCGCAGCTCGGGGACGGCCCGGTCGTCCGGGGTGAGCAGCAGCCGCCCGGAGAGCTCGCCCCGGTAGGTGCGGGCCTTGCCGCCCTGGAGGGTGGCGATGGTCGGGTCGGGGAGGCGGCCGAGCCGTCCGGGGACGGCCAGGGTGACCCGGACCCGGGCGCTGCCGCCGGCCGGGACGTCGATCCGGGCGGGCGCGACGTCGAAGCGGGCCCCGGGCAGCTCGGTGGCGGCCGCGTACCCGGTCCGGTAGGAGAGCGGGGAGCCGGAGAGGTTGCGCACCTCGACCTCGCGGTCGAGGGTGAGCGGTCCGCCGACCGCCACCGGGCCGAAGGAGACGCCGACCGCGCCCTCCACCGCGCCCGGGCCGGCCGCGTAGGCGACGGCGGGGGTACGGACGGCGCGGTCCACCCGGGCGCGGCCCGCGCCGGTGCGCTCGGGGCCGTAGACCGGGCCGGTGGCGCCGTCGCCGACCCAGGTGTCGCCGGCGGTGTTCATCAGCGCGGCCTTGACCTGTTCGACGGTCCAGTCGGGGTGGGCGGAGCGGACCAGCGCGGCCAGGCCCGCGGTGTGCGGGGTGGCCATCGAGGTGCCGTCCTCGCGCTGGCCGCCGCTGCCGCTGCCGACCCTGGCGGACCAGATGGTCTCGCCGGGGGCCGCCAGGTCGGGCTTGACCACGCCGGGCACCCCGATGCCCCGGGAGGTGAAGTCGGTGAGGGTGTCGAGGCGCTGCGGCTGGTCCTGGGGGACGACGCCGTGCAGCGGGTTGCCGGGGGCGGCGAGCCGGACCCGGACCTCGCCGTCGGCCGCGGCGGCGCGGAGCCGTTCGCCGTCGGCGTGCGCGAGCAGGGCGAGCGGGACGCGGTCGTTGCCCGCGATCTCGGCGAGGTGGTCGTCGTCGGCGGCGAGCAGGGCGCCGATCGCGCCGGCCTCGGCGACGTGGTCGGCGCGCGGGCCGGAGCCGCAGGCGCGCTCGGACTCGCGGGTGCGCCAGGCGAGGACGGCGATCTTCCCGGTGATCCGCTGCCGGTCGGCCTCGCCGAACGCCGTGCAGCCGTCGGACTGGTCGGCGGGCAGGGCGAGCGTGCCGGTCACGTCGGCGGTGGACCAGTCCTGGTACCGGGCGCTCCAGTGGGCGGGGACGACGCCGGCGAGCGGTTCGGGGGCGAGCACGGTGAGGCCGTCGGCGTCGCTGTGCGGGTCGACGGAGGCGGCGACGGCGACGGCCCGGGCTGCGGTGCCGGGGCTGCCGCCGATGCCGTAGACGTCGCCCTCGTTGCCGGCCGCGGCGACCACGACGGTGCCGGCTTCGGACAGCCGGTCGACGGCGAGGGCGTCGGCGTCGTCGGTGGAGCCGAACCGGCTGCCGAGCGAGAGGTTGAGGACGTCGAGCCGGTCGCCGAGGTCGCCGTCGCCGTCGGGGTCGGCGGCCAGGTCGAGGGCCTGGGCGAGCTGGTCGGTGGAGCCGTCGCAGCCGAAGACCCGGATCGCGTACAGCTGGGCGCCGGGCGCGGCCCCGGGGCCGACCTTGAAGCCGGCCGGGTCGAGGCCGGGCCGGTACGGGCCGGGGTAGGTGCGGCCGTCGGTGGTCACGCCGAGACCGGCGGCGGTCCCCGCGACGTGGGTGCCGTGCCCGTTGCGGGCGCAGTCGATCGGGTTGTCGTCGGGGCGGGGTTCGGGCTGGTAGTGCGGGGAGGCCGGGTCGGGGTTGTAGTCGTCGCCGACGAGGTCGCGGCCGCCGACCACCTTGGCGTTGGGGAAGAGCCCGGCGGGGGCGGGCTTCGCGCCGTCCACCGCCGTGAAGGCCTCCTCGGTGCCGGGGCCGCCGAAGTCGGCGTGGGTGTAGTCGATGCCGCTGTCGGCGACGCCGATCCGCACGCCCCGGCCGGTGTTCCCCCCGGCGCCCGGGGAGGCGTCGGCGGAGGCCCCGGCCCAGACCTCGGGTGCGCCGGTGACCGGCACGGAGTGGGCGTTGGCGCGCTGCTTGCGGACGATCGGGTGGACGGCGGCGACCCCGGGCAGGGCGCGCAGCGCGGGCAGCCGGTCGGCGGGCACGGTGACGGCGAGGCCGGTGAGCAGGGTGCGGGTGCGGTAGAGCTCCCGGGCGGTGGGGGCGGCGCCGCGGACGGCGCCGACGAGCCGGTCGAGGGCCTCGGAGGCCCGGGCCCGCTGTCCCGCGCCGGCCCGGGCGGCCTCGCGCCGGACGGCTTCCGGGGAGCGCTGGGCGCGCCGGGCCTCGGCACCGGCCCGGCGCCAGGCGGGGGCGGCGGGTTCGGTGCCGAGTTCCAGCAGGACGGAGGCCGGGGGTCCGGCCGAGGACGGCGGGCCCGGCGGGGCGCCCGGCGGGCTGCCGGCCGCGGGGGCGGTGGCGAGCAGGACCGGCCCGGCCACGAGGGCCAGGGTGAGGCCGATCCTGGCGAGCGGTCGGCGGACGGTCGGCTGACGCATGGGACCCTCTCCCCGGCCGGGGGAGCTGATCCGCAAGCCGTGCCGCTGACGCCCGCCCGCGCGGCCGTCGATCACCCTTCCGGGAGCCCCAAATTAGGAATATCGCGCCGGTCAGGGCGAGCAACATCCCTCGAACGGTGGCAACTTGCACTCTCCGGAGTGACGGGCCGTCAGCCCGATCGGCCCATTCGGAGGATGAACGCCGGGCCGGTGGGTCCGGCCCGTCCCGGGGCGGCCGGAGTCAGGGGTGGCCGGATCAGGGGCGGCCGGCCGAACCGCCGTTGTCGCGGCGGTCCAGCGCCCGCTGGAGCGCGGCGGCGGCGAAGGGGTTCCGCTCGGCCGCCCGGCGGCGGCGCGGGGCGCGGGTCGTGATGGCGGCGGGGGCGGAAGCGGCGTGGCGGTCTGCGGTCGGGGACATGCCGGGCTCCTAGGTTCGTTGCGCGCCGGGGAGGGTCGCGACAGGAGGGTGTGGAACAGGAGGGTCCGTGCGAAGCGCGGCCGCACGGGGCGGCGGCGGATCACGGGGCGGCACGCCGGGCGGGGATCACCCGCCCATCGGGCATGCGGGTCCACACGGGCCGAACGCCCTGGCTACAGGGGCGGCACACCGTATGACTCCTCCACGGTACGACCGGCGCGCGGCCGTGTCTGCACGAATACTTGGATTTCCTACTATCTGAGACGGGTGTCACCCGGAGGAAAGCAGCAGGGCCCGGACCACCGTTCGAACGGTGGTCCGGGCCCTGTCGTCGGGGCGTCCCGGGGCTCAGGCGCCCAGGTCGACCGAGCGGGCGAAGCGGGCACCGATCTCGCCGGCGATGGCGGTCAGGACGTCCTGCGGGATCTGGCTGTCCACGGTGATGGAGGCCAGCGCGCCGGCGCCGTCACGGGCCACCTGCATGCCGGCGATGTTGACGCCGGCGTCGCCGAGGTGGCGGCCGAGGACGCCGACCACGCCCGGGCGGTCCTCGTACTTGAAGAAGGCCATGTGGTCGGTGAGCGCCACGTCCACGTCGAAGGCGTCGACGCCGACGATCTTCTGGGTCTGCTTCGGGCCGGACAGCGTGCCGGAGATGGCGATCTCCTCGCCGTTCGCCAGGGTGCCGCGCACGGTGATCACGTTGCGGTGCTCGGGGCTCTCGCTGGAGGTGGTCAGGCGCACCTCGACACCGCGCTCCTGCGCGAACAGCGGGGCGTTGACGTAGGACACCGTCTCCGCCACGACGTCCTCGAACACGCCCTTGAGCGCGGAGAGTTCGAGCACCTTCACGTCGTGCTGGGTGATCTCGCCGCGGACCTCGACGTCGAGCCGGACGGCCACCTCGCCGGCCAGCGCGGTGAAGATCCGGCCGAGCTTCTCGGCGAGCGGCAGGCCCGGGCGGACGTCCTCGGCGATCACGCCGCCCTGGACGTTGACCGCGTCCGGCACCAGCTCGCCGGCCAGCGCCAGCCGGACCGACCTGGCGACGGCGATGCCGGCCTTCTCCTGCGCCTCGTCGGTGGAGGCGCCCAGGTGCGGGGTGGCCACCACGTTGTCGAAGGCGAACAGCGGCGAGTCGGTGCACGGCTCCTTGGCGTACACGTCGAGGCCGGCGCCGGCCACCCGGCCGTCGCGCAGCGCGGAGGCGAGCGCCTCCTCGTCGACGATGCCGCCGCGGGCGGCGTTGACGATCCGGACGCTCGGCTTGACCTTGTGCAGGGCCTCGTCGCCGATCAGGCCGATGGTCTCCGGGGTCTTCGGGAGGTGGACGGTGATGAAGTCCGAGACCTCCAGCAGCTCCTCCAGGGAGACCAGCTTGACGCCCATCTGCGCGGCCCGGGCGGCCTGGATGTAGGGGTCGTACGCGACGATCTTCATGCCGAACGCGGACATCCGCTGGGCGACCAGCACACCGATCCGGCCGAGGCCGACGACGCCGAGGACCTTCTCGCTCAGCTCGACGCCGGTGTACTTGTTGCGCTTCCACTCGCCCTGCTTGAGCGCGGCGTTGGCCGGCGCGATGTTGCGGGCGACGGAGATCAGCAGGCCGCAGGCGAGCTCGGCGGCGGTGACGATGTTCGAGGTCGGCGCGTTGACGACCATGACGCCGGCCTTGGTGGCGGCGGAGACGTCGACGTTGTCCAGGCCGACGCCGGCCCGGGCGACGACCTTCAGCTTGCGGGCGGCGGCCAGCGCCTCGGCGTCCACCTTGGTGGCCGAGCGGATCAGGATGGCGTCGACGTCCGCGATCGCGGTCAGCAGCTCGGTGCGGTCCGCACCGTTGCAGTGGCGGATCTCGAAGTCGGGACCGAGGGCGTCGACGGTGGCGGGCGACAGCTCCTCGGCGATCAGTACGACGCCGGTTTTCACAGTGTTAGCAGTGCTCACGACAGTGTTGTCCTTAACTGTCCGGTTCTCCCCGGCACGAAGGTGGCGTGGAAGGCGGGGGGAAGGTGGCATGCCGCGTAGGTAGACGCACGACGCTGTGGGCCTGACGCGCACTCGGAAGTGTATCGACGGGCTGGGTACCAGGCTGCTCCCGTCCGGCGAAATCACCCGGACGGGAGCAGCCTAGTTGTACAAGGGCGTTACAAAATCAGGGGAGGCTCAGGCCTCTTCCTTCACCCAGCTCATCAGCTTGCGGAGCTTCTTGCCGGTGGACTCCAGCAGGTGGTCCTCGTCGGCCTTCTTGTACTCGTTGTACTTGGGCAGGCCGGCCTTGTACTCGGCGATCCAGGTGTTGGCGAAGGTGCCGTCCTGGATCTCGGTGAGGACCTTCTTCATCTCGGCCTTGGTGGCGTCGGTGATGATGCGGGGGCCGGTGACGTAGTCGCCCCACTCGGCGGTCTCGGAGACCGACCAGCGCATCTTCTCCAGGCCGCCCTCGTACATCAGGTCGACGATGAGCTTCAGCTCGTGCAGGCACTCGAAGTACGCGATCTCCGGCTGGTAGCCGGCCTCGACCAGGGTCTCGAACCCGGCCTTCACCAGGGCGGCGGTGCCACCGCAGAGGACGGCCTGCTCACCGAACAGGTCGGTCTCGGTCTCCTCGGTGAAGGTGGTCTTGATGACGCCGGCCTTGGTGGCGCCCAGGCCCTTGGCGTAGGACAGCGCCAGGGCGAACGCGCCGCCGGTGGCGTCCTGCTCGACGGCGACGATCGCCGGGACGCCGCGGCCCTCCTCGTACTGGCGGCGGACCAGGTGGCCCGGGCCCTTCGGGGCGACCATGCAGACGTCGACGTCGGCCGGCGGCTTGATGAAGCCGAAGCGGATGTTCAGGCCGTGGCCGAAGAACAGGGCGTCGCCGGCCTTCAGGTGCGGAGCGATGTCCGCCTCGTACACGTCGGCCTGGATCGGGTCCGGGACGAGGATCATGATGACGTCGGCCTCGGCCGCCGCCTCGGCGGGGGTGACCACGCGCAGCCCGGCCTCCTCGGCCTTCTGGCGGGACTTGGACTCCGGCTTCAGGCCGACCCGGACGTCCGCGCCCGAGTCGCGCAGGGACAGCGCGTGGGCGTGGCCCTGGCTGCCGTAGCCGATGACCGCGACCTTGCGGCCCTGGATGATGGACAGGTCGGCGTCGTCTTCGTAGAACAGCTCGGCCACGGGGGCACATCTCCTTGCGTGTGGTGTTGCCGGGTACTGCGGTTCCAACCGTACGTGGACCCGGCGATGCGGTGGGACGGTGCTTCAGGGTGTGAGACGGGCGGCGGTGCCGCGCGCCGGCGCGCCGCCGGAGGGGTGGTGGCGGGCGCCCCGCGGGCGGTTACGCGCTGCGGTCGAGGGCGCGCAGCGAGCGGTCCGTGATCGAACGGGCGCCGCGCCCGATGGCGACCAGACCGGACTGGACCAGCTCCTTGACGCCGTAGGGCTCCAGCATCCGGAGCATGGCCTCCAGCTTGTCCGAACTCCCGGTGGCCTCGATGGTCACCGCGTCCGGGGACACGTCGACCGTCTTGGCGCGGAACAGCTGGACGATCTCGACGATCTGCGACCGGGTCTCGTTGTCGGCGCGGACCTTCACCAGGACCAGTTCCCGCTGGATCGCAGCGGCCTGGTCGAGTTCGACGATCTTTATCACGTTGACGAGCTTGTTGAGCTGCTTGGTGACCTGCTCCAGCGGGAGGTCCTCGACGTTGACCACGATGGTCATCCGGGAGACGTCCGGGTGCTCGGTGGGGCCGACGGCGAGGGAGTCGATGTTGAAGCCCCGACGGGAGAACAGGGCGGCGATGCGGGCGAGCACGCCGGGCTTGTTCTCGACCAGGACGGAGAGGGTGTGCTTGGACATGGGTCTCTGTTCCCTAGGTCGTTCTGGAGGTGGGGGCTTCAGTCGAGGTCGTCGCCGAAGTCGGGGCGGACGCCCCGGGCGAACTGGATCTCGTCGTTGCTGGTGCCGGCCGCGACCATCGGCCAGACCATCGCGTCCTGGTGGACGATGAAGTCGATGACCACCGGGCGGTCGTTGATCTCCATGGCCTGCTTGATCACCGCGTCGAGGTCCTCCGGGCGCTCGCAGCGCAGACCGACGCAGCCCATCGCCTCGGAGAGCAGGACGAAGTCGGGGATCCGGGTGCCCTGGGCCGGCGGCTCGATGCCGTCGTGGTCCGGGCCGGCGTGCAGCACGGTGTTGGAGTAGCGCTGGTTGTAGAAGAGGGTCTGCCACTGGCGGACCATGCCCAGCGAGCCGTTGTTGATGACCGCGACCTTGATCGGGATGTCGTTCAGGGCGCAGGTGACCAGCTCCTGGTTGGTCATCTGGAAGCAGCCGTCGCCGTCGATCGCCCAGACCGCGGTCTCCGGACGGCCCGCCTTGGCGCCCATCGCGGCCGGCACCGCGTAGCCCATGGTCCCGGCGCCGCCGGAGTTCAGCCAGGTGCCCGGCTTCTCGAACTGGATGAACTGCGAGCTCCACATCTGGTGCTGGCCGACGCCCGCCGCGTAGATCGCGTCCGGGCCGACCAGCCGGCCGATCCGCTCGATGACCTGCTGCGGGGAGAGCAGACCGCCCGGGGCGGGCTCGTGGCCCAGCGGGTAGGTCCTCTTCCACTCGTCGAGCTTCTCCCACCAGTCCGCGTAGTCGCCCTTGTGGCCGGCGTCGAACTCGGCCTGCACGGCGACGATCAGGTCGGCCAGCACCTCGCGGGCGTCACCGACGATCGGCACGTCGGCGGGGCGGTTCTTGCCGATCTCGGCCGGGTCGATGTCCGCGTGGACGACCTTGGCGTACGGCGCGAAGCTGTCCAGCTTGCCGGTGACCCGGTCGTCGAAGCGGGCGCCGAGGGTGAAGAGCAGGTCGGACTTCTGGAGCGCGGTGACGGCCGGGACGGTGCCGTGCATGCCGGGCATGCCCAGGTGCTGCGGGTGGCTGTCCGGGAAGGCGCCGAGCGCCATCAGGGTGGTGACCACGGGGGCGCCGGTCAGCTCGGCCAGGATGCGCAGTTCGGCCGTGGCACCGGCCTTGATGACGCCGCCGCCGACGTAGAGGACCGGGCGCTTGGCGGAGACCAGCAGCCTCGCGGCCTCGCGGATCTGCTTGGCGTGCGGCTTGGTCACCGGGCGGTAGCCGGGCAGCGAGGTCTCCACCGGCCAGCGGAAGGTGGTGGTGGCCTGCAGCGCGTCCTTGGCGATGTCGACCAGGACCGGGCCGGGGCGGCCGGTGGCGGCGATGTGGAACGCCTCGGCGATCACCCGGGGGATCTCGGCCGGGTCGGTGACCAGGTAGTTGTGCTTGGTGATCGGCATGGTGATGCCGCAGATGTCCGCCTCCTGGAAGGCGTCCGTGCCGATCGCCTTGGAGGCGACCTGGCCGGTGATCGCGACGATCGGCACCGAGTCCATGTAGGCGTCGGCGATCGGGGTCACCAGGTTGGTCGCGCCCGGGCCGGAGGTCGCCATGCAGACCCCGACCCGGCCGGTGGCCTGGGCGTAGCCGGTCGCGGCGTGGCCGGCGCCCTGCTCGTGGCGGACCAGGATGTGGCGCACCTTGGCCGAGTCCATCAGCGGGTCGTACGCGGGAAGAATGGCCCCGCCCGGGATGCCGAAGACGGTGTCCGCGCCCACGGCCTCCAGCGAGCGGATGAGCGACTGGGCGCCGGTCATGGTCTCGACGACGTGCTGGGGAGCGGGAGCGTGGGCGGCCGGGGTGTCCCCGCGGCGGGGGGATGCGGCGTGCTCAGTCATCTGCCTGTCTCTTCTCGGTTCTTGCCGGCCCGGTGGTTCCGGGCCCCGGTGGGTCGAGGGGTGGGGTCCCGCTTGCGGGCCGATCGCCGGCTCTGCCCCAATCGTCCCTATTCGAGGGGCTCGGGGCCAGGGGTCTTGCGGTGGTGGAACAGCGTCAGTGCAACAAAAAACCCCTCGTGCCAAGGGCATGCGAGGGGTGGCGCGTCGGTCTGTCACGAGCAGGGCATCGCCCGCTCAGCCGACGCGCCCGCCAAGTACGAGAATTCGGGTGCGCATGGCAACGACCTTCCTCCCGTCAAGGGTCGACTGTCAAGCAGGTGGGATGACAGTCTCGCCATGCGGACCCGCTCCCGGACCTGCGACGGCCCGGTGTTCGGGCAGGTCGGAGGCGCCGTGGTGAGGTACGACACGTCCCGGCCCGGCCTCGCCGCGGCCACTCGTACGGGCGTCCGCGGCGAGGTACGCGCGCCGCGCCGACAGGGGTCCGAGCGGTCTCGGCAGCGGGTAGGCGCGGCGGGCCAGCGCGCGCCGCAGCCGGGTCTCGTCGAGCGGCGGGGCGAAGGCCGAGCCCTGGCCCTGGCGGCAGCCGAGTTCCTGCAGCACGGCCACCTGGCGGGGCAGGTCGACGCCCTCGGCCGCCGTGACCAGACCGAGGTCGCGGCCGAGCCGCAGCGCGTGCCCGGCGAGGGTCCGGCTGAGCGGGGACTCCCCCAGGCCCTGGACGAGCGTGCGGTCCAGCTTGAGGCCGTCGAACGGCAGCCGGGCCAGCGCGCCGAGCGAGCCGTGCCCGGCGCCGAAGCCGGCCAGCGCGGTGGAGACGCCCAGCACCCGCAGGGCGCCGAGTCTGCGGCCGAGCTCGTCGGCCAGCGCGTCCGGCCCCATCCGGGCCACTTCGATGACCAGTTGGCCGCCGGGCAGCCCGCTGTCCCGCAGCGCCCCGACCACCGCCTCGTACAGGCCGGGCGCGCAGAGCCGCTCGGCGGAGAGCCGGATCGAGACCGGGACGGGCGGCGGCGCCGGGCGGCCGCGGAGCGGCAGGCCGCGGCGCAGCGCGGCGGCGGCGACCGCCTCGTGGATCAGCCAGCGGGAGAACCGGGTGGCGGCGTCGCCCGGCTCGGTGGAGCGCAGGAACTCGGCGGGGGTCAGCAGCAGCCCCTGCGCGGAGCGCCAGCGGGCCTGGGCCTCGACGGCGGTGACCACGCCGCTGGCGAGGTCCACCACCGGCTGGTGGAGCAGGGTGAAGCCGCCCTCCCGGACGGCCGCCCGGAGCCGCTCGTCCAGTTCGGTGCGGCGTTCCAGGTCGGCCCGCATGGCCGGGGTGTAGAGCACCACCCGGCCCTTGCCCTCGGACTTCGCCCGGTACATCGCGAGGTCGGCGTTGCGCATCAGCTCGTCGGTGGCGGCGCGCGGGTCGGCGGCCGGGCCCCGTTCGGGGGTGCCGAAGGCGATGCCGATGCTGGCGGCGACGCTGAGTTCGACGCCGCCGATCCAGTAGGGCTCGGAGAGCGCGGTCCGCAGCCGTTCGGCGAGTTCCTGCACCTGGAGGCGGCCGAGCGGGCCGCAGACCAGCGCGGCGAACTCGTCGCCGCCGAAGCGGGCGACGGTGTCGCCGCAGCGCACGGCGCCCTGCAGCCGGCGGGCGGCCTGGACGAGCAGTTCGTCGCCGACCTGGTGGCCGGCGGTGTCGTTGACGGCCTTGAAGCCGTCCAGGTCGAGGAAGAGCACGGCCACGCCGGCGCCCGCCTCGTCCTGCTGGCTGCGGGTGGCCAGGGCGGCGCGCAGCCGCTGGGTGAACAGCGCCCGGTTGGGCAGGTCGGTGAGCGGGTCGTGGAAGGCGTTGTGCTGCAACTGGGCCTGGAGTATCACGCGTTCGGTGACGTCCCGGCTGTTCAGGATGAGGCCGTCGCGGTACCGGTCGACGGTCGACTCGACGTGCAGCCACTCGCCGTCGCCGGAGCCGATCCGGCACTCCACCCGGGCGGCGGCCGGTTCGGCGCCGCCGCCCGCGCGGTGGGCGGCGAGCCGGCCGCGGGCCAGGAAGCGGCGGACCTCCAGCAGCACCCGGTCGACGTCCTCGGGGTGGATCAGGTCGAGCAGGTTGCCGCCGACCAGTTCCTCGGGGTCGCGCCCGTACACGCCGAGCGCGGCCGGGGAGACGTAGGACAGCACCCCGTTGGCGCCGGCGATCATGATGACGTCGCTGGAGCCCTGCACCAGGGAGCGGAAGTGCGCCTCCTTGTGGGCGAGCTCCTGGGCCAGCGAGAGGTTGTCGAGCAGCATGATGCCCTGCCGCAGGATCAGCGCCAGGCCGACGGTGCAGGCGGCCGAGGCCACCACCCGGTCCAGCGACCGCCCGCCGAGGGCGTTGTAGAGGATGCCGGCGGTGCAGACGGCCGCCGCCGCGTACGGCGTGAGCGCGCTGAAGGTGGTGGCGACCCGGCGCCGGGGCAGGCCGCCGAGGGCCGGGTGCTCGCGCAGCGGGCGGCGCCAGCGCGGGGACCACGGCGCCCAGGCGAGCAGCAGGCTCCCGGCGAACCAGCCGGCGTCCAGCAGTTCGCCGGAGTGGTAGCTGCTGCGCAGCTCGGGCGAGGTGAACAGGGCGTCGCAGAGCACCGTGACGGCGAGGCCGACCATGGCGGTGTGGACGGCCGCCCGGTTGCCGTCCCGGCCGCCGAAGCGCAGCCCGACCACCAGGGAGACCAGCAGGATGTCCAGGACGGGGTAGGCCAGGTTGAGGGCCAGCCGGATCGGTGAGCCGACCTCGCCGGCGGCGGTGCGGCCGAGCGCGAGGCTCCAGCTGAGGGTGAACAGCGAGCCGGCCACCAGCCAGCCGTCCAGCAGCAGGCAGAGCCAGCCGGCGGCGGTGCGGGGGCGCTGGGCGAGCACCAGGACGCCGGTGATGGCGAGCGGGGCGAACAGCAGGAAGGCGTACTCGGCGAGGGAGTTCTGCGGCAGCGGGGTCCGTTCGACCAGCTCGTACCAGCCCCAGGTGCCGTTGCCGAAGGCGACCATGAGCGAGGAGAGGCCGAACAGCAGCCAGGCCGGGCGGGCGTGGCCGCCGACCGTGCACCCGTACGCGAGGCAGGAGAGCGCGGCGGCGAGGGCCGCCGCGGCCAGGCCGAAGTCGCCCATGAAGAGGGCGACCTGGCGTGATCCCCAGCCGAGGGCCGCGCCCAGGGTGTAGGCGAGGCAGAGCAGGCCGAGGGCGATCCCGGGCAGGTTGCGGCTGTAGAGCACGCGGCGGGCCGGGCCGAACCGGTCGGTCCCGCCCGGGGGGCCTCCCCGGGGCCCGCCGGGGGCCGCGAACCGGGTGGCGGCGGACCAGTCGCCGGCGGACGGGCCGGCGGCGGACCGACCGGCCGCGGGTGGCACGGCGGTGGACCGACCGGCCGCGGGTGGCACGGCGGTGGACCGGCCGGCCGCGGGTGGGCCGGTCGCGGGCAGGGCGGTGTCCGGCGCCTCCGGCCGTCCGGCTCCGGGCAGCACCGCGTCGGTGGAGCTCACTCGGCCTCTCCCCCTCCGGCCCGGGGCCTGGCGCCCCGGCCACGGACCACCGGCCGCGCGCCTGGTGGCCGTACGCGGTGACCTGGCGCCCTCTCAGGGCGGTGGCCCAGGGGGCGGGCGGCCTGCCGGCCGTCCCACCGCACCGATGTTCCCGCTCGGGACCCTACACCACTTCGGTCACTCAATGACACGCACACTCAACTTAGAGTAATGGCGCAGGCATGGGGAAATGGGTCCGATTCCGGTGAAACCGGCCGGTTGGCGGGGGCGCGCGGACAGGGGCTCACGCGGCGCGCACGGGAGCACACGGCAGCGCCCGACCGGTCGCCGCCGGTTGGCGACGGCGACCGGTACGGCGCCGGGCGGCGCGGGCGGTCAGCGCCCGGCCGGGACCAGCTCCTCCGGGAAGAGCCTCAACCGGTGGGCCAGCGCGGCCGCTTCGCCGCGGCCGGTCACCGCGAGCTTGCCGAGGATGTTGGAGACGTGCACGCTCGCGGTCTTCGGCGAGATGTACAACTCCTCGGCGATCTGCCGGTTGGTGCACCCCCGGGCGAGCAACCGGAGCACGTCCCGCTCACGGGGGGTGAGGCCGAAGGAGTCCCCGGCCGGGACCGTCCGGGCCGGGCCGGGAGGGCGCACGGTGAGCGCCAGACCGGCCCGCTCGGCCAGTGCGCCGATCCCCGCACCGAGCCCGGCGTCGGCCCGGGCGGCCGCCAGTTCCCGTGCCTCGCGCAGCAGTTCGACGGCGGCCTCGCGGCGTCCGGCCAGCACCTCGGCCTCGCCGGCCCGCAGCAGCGCGAGCGCCAGCGGGTACGGCAGGCCGGTCGGACGCAGCGCCTCGACCGCCGCGGCCCAGTGCGCGGCGCCGTCCGCCCCCTCGGCCCGGGCCAGTTCGCCCTCCAGCAGCCGGGCCCAGCCGCGGTGCAGCGGCACGGTCGGGACCAGCCCGGCGGCGACGGCCTTGATCCGGGCCAGCACCGCGGCCCGGCCCGGGTCGGCCTCCGGCAGGCCCCGGCTGTCCGCCTCGGCCGCGGCGCCGTCGGTCAGCAGCGGGTAGAGGTCGGCCAGGTAGCCGCACCGGAGGTCCTCGTCCAGGGCGGCGAGCAGCTCGGCGCGGGCGTCCAGCGGGCGTCCGGCCTCGACGGCGATCCGCAGCGCCAGCCGCGCGATCGGGACGGAGTGCTGGAGCTGGCCGATCCGGTTGGCCGCCCGGGCCTGCGCCAGCATGGCCGCGGCGCCGGGCAGGTCGCCGCGGAGCAGCGCGAGTTCGCCGCGCATCCGGTCCAGGAACTCGGCGTGGGTGCCGGTCGAGCCGATCAGGTCGCACTCGGCGAGCACCCGCTCGGCCTCGTCGACCCGCCCGAGGTCCATCAGCGCCTCGACGAGGTTGCCGGTCAGGATGGTGCCGATGTTGCGCTGCAGCCCGTTGCCGCGCGCCGACTCCAGCCCCTCGCGGGCGAGCGCCACCGCCTCCTCGGCCCGGCCGAGGCCGCGCTGCATGGAGGACAGGTTGTTGATGCCGCGCAGCAGGACGTCCGGCGCGCCGATCCGCCGGGTCGCCTCCACCGCGGCGGTCAGCTCGGCGACCGCGGCGTCCGGATCGGAGTCGAGGTCGTTGCGCAGCCCGCTGAGCGTCATCAGGGCGTGCTGCTCGACGGCGTGCGCCCCCACCTCGCGGGCGATCCGGACCGCCCGCTCGGCGAGTTCGGCCAGCTCGGGCCGGGGGTTGGAGAGCATCCCGCTGCCGGCGCCGAGCGCGAACACCTCGGCCTGGACGGCGGACGCCGGCAGGTGCTCGACCAGCCGGTGCGCGTACGCGATCTCCTCCTCGTCGCCGGAGCGGCGCAGGTGGCCGAGCATCCGGGCCCGGTTGATCCGGAACCAGGCGGCGCGGGCCGGGTGCTCGGCCTCGTCGACCAGCTTCAGGGCCCGCTTGGCCAGGCTCAGGCCGCGCTCGCGGTCGCCGCTGCGGCGGGCCGCGACCACCGCCTCGGCGAGCACGTCGATCATGTTCAGCCGGTCGCAGCTCTCGTCGTGGGCGTCGGCGTCGCAGGAGCAGGGCGGGTAGGTCTCGGCCCAGTCGTACGGGCGCAGGGTGCCGGCGAGCACCTCCTCGGAGACCTCGTCCCAGAGCTCCAGGGCCCGCTCCAGCATGCGCAGCTGCTCGGCGAAGGCGTTGCGCCGCCGGGCGGCCCGGGCGGCGTCCAGGGCGGTGGGCAGGGCCCGGGCCGGATCGTGCGCGTGGTACCAGTAGTTGGCGAGCCGGGCCGGTCGGGCGTCGCTGCCGACCAGGTGCGGCGCGGCCTCCAGGGCGGTGGCGAACCGGCGGTTGATCCGGTGTCGTTCGCCGGGCAGCAGGTCGTCCGAGACGGCCTCGCGGACCAGCGCGTGGCGGAACCGGTAGCCGTCGCCGTCGGTGTCCGGGCGGAGGATGTTGGCGCCCACCGCCTCGCGGAGCGAGGCGATCAGCTCCTCCTCGTCGTCCAGGACGGCGGCGAGCAGGGCGTGCTCGACGTAGGAGCCGCCCTCGGCGGCGATCCGCAGCACCCGCTGGGTCTGCTCGTCCAGCGCCTCCACCCGGACCAGCAGGATGTCCCGCAGGGAGTCGGTGAGCCCGGCCGCGCAGCCCTCCCGGAGTGCGGTGGCCAGCTCCTCGACGAAGAACGGGTTGCCCTCGGAGCGGCGGTGGATCCGGTCGACCAGCTGCCGGTCGGGCGCGGCGGTGCCGAGGATGCCGGCCAGCTGCGCGGCCACCTCGCCCGGCCCGAACCGCTCCAGCTCCATCCGCTGCACGGTGCGCAGCCGCTCCAGCTCGGCCAGGAAGGGCCGCAGCGGGTGGCGGCGGTGCAGGTCGTCGCTGCGGTAGGTGGCGACCAGCAGCACGCGGGCCCGGTGCAGGGTACGGACCAGGTAGGCGAACAGCTCCCGGGTGGACCGGTCGGACCAGTGCAGGTCCTCGATGGCGAGCACGAGGGTACGGTCCGTGCCGAGCCGCTCGAACAGCCTCGCGGTGTGCTCGAACAGCCGGGCCCGGCCGTACTCGTCGTTGGGTTCGCCGTCGGCCTCGCCGAAGTCGGGCAGCAGCCGGGCGAGGTGTCCCTCCATGCCGGCGGCGGCGGCCTCCAGCTCGGCGCCCAGGCTGCGGTGCAGCCGGCGCAGCGCGGTGGCCAGCGGCGCGTACGGCAGGCCCTCGGCACCGACCTCCAGGCAGCCGCCGACGGTGGTCAGCACGCCCTCGTGACAGGCCCGGCGCAGGAACTCCTCCAGCAGCCGGGTCTTGCCGACGCCCGCCTCGCCGCCGATCAGCACGGCCTGCGGCTGTCCGGAGCCGGCCCGCCGCAGCGCGTCCGTCAGGGCGGTGAGTTCCGGATCGCGGCCGACGAAGACGGGACTCACCGATATCTGCTGCATGGATGCGAGCATGCCATAGAGGTCCCGCGCCGGCCGAGCGGTTATCCCGCCCTCCGGACGCCCGGAAGGGGAGGCGCTCCCCCGCGGCGCCTCCCCTTCCGGATTCCCTGCTGCACCGGTGTGGTGCCGGTCCGTCAGCATTCGCTGGGACGCGCGGCGCGCCGGGTGCGGAAGCCGACGTTCGGCCGCCAGCCGGTCCGCTTGGCGGTCTTCGCCTCGCGTACCAGGCGCTGGTGGTCGGCCACGGCCTGGAGTTCCTGCTCGTGCTGCTTGATGAGCTCGTACTCGATCACTGTGTTCCCCTTGTGGGTTTCGGTGTGTCTCTCTCGTTCCGGGGTAAACACTCCTCTCCCAGGGGGGTGGGTCGCATCGGCAGCCTGCCGGATCTTCCGGGCCGCCCGGGCCTTAGACGCCCCGCCCCGGACACGGCAAAGGCCCGGCCTCACCCCTTATGGAGGGTAAGACCGGGCCTCAGGCGCCTAAGTAGGCCTTAGAAGGCCTTAGGAGCCTTAGAAACTCAGGCAGAAGCGCCCAGCTTCTCAAGGATCAGATCCTTCACGCGGGCCGCGTCGGCCTGGCCGCGGGTGGCCTTCATGACCGCACCGACCAGGGCGCCGACCGCCGCGACCTTGCCGTCGCGGATCTTGGCGGCGATCGCCTCGTTCTCGGCGATGGCCTGGTCCACGGCCGCACCGAGCGCCGAGTCGTCCGAGACGACGGCCAGACCGCGCTTCTCGACGACCTCGTCCGGCTCGCCCTCGCCGGCCAGCACGGCCTCGATGACCTGGCGGGCCAGCTTGTCGTTCAGCTTGCCCTCGGCGACCAGTGCGGTGACCCGGGCGACCTGCGCCGGGGTGATCGGCTGCTCGCTCAGCTCGGTGCCGGTCTCGTTGGCCCGGCGGGCCAGCTCGCCCATCCACCACTTGCGGGCCTGGTCGGCCGGGGCGCCGGCGGCGATGGTCTCCTGGATCGGCTCGACGGCGCCCGCGTTCAGCACCGACTGCATGTCCTTGTCGGTCAGGCCCCACTCGGCCTGGAGGCGGGCGCGGCGCACCCGCGGCAGCTCGGGCAGACCGGCGCGCAGCTCCTCGACCCACGCGCGGGCGGGCGCGATCGGGACCAGGTCCGGCTCCGGGAAGTAGCGGTAGTCCTCGGCGTTGTCCTTGATCCGGCCGGCCGTGGTGCTGCCGTCCTCCTCGTGGAAGTGCCGGGTCTCCTGGACGATCGTGCCGCCGTCGCCGAGCACGGTGGCGTGCCGCTGGATCTCGAACCGGGCGGCCCGCTCGACGCTGCGCAGCGAGTTGACGTTCTTGGTCTCGGAGCGGGTGCCGAAGGTCTCGGTGCCGTTCGGGCGCAGCGACAGGTTGACGTCGCAGCGCATCTGGCCCTTGTCCATCCGGGCCTCGGAGACGCCCAGCGCCTTGATCAGCTCGCGCAGCTCCGCGACGTACGCCTTGGCGACCTCGGGGGCGCGCTCGCCCGCGCCCTCGATGGGCTTGGTGACGATCTCGATCAGCGGGATGCCGGCCCGGTTGTAGTCGAGCAGCGAGTGCGTGGCGCCGTGGATGCGGCCGGTCGCGCCGCCGACGTGGCTGGACTTGCCGGTGTCCTCCTCCATGTGGGCGCGCTCGATCTCCACGCGGAAGGTCGAGCCGTCCTCCAGCTGCACGTCGAGGTAGCCGTTGAAGGCGATCGGCTCGTCGTACTGCGAGGTCTGGAAGTTCTTCGGCATGTCCGGGTAGAAGTAGTTCTTCCGCGCGAACCGGCACCACTCGGCGATCTCGCAGTTCAGCGCCAGGCCGATCTTGACGGCCGACTCCACGCCGACCGCGTTGACCACCGGCAGCGAGCCGGGCAGGCCCAGACAGGTCGGACAGACCTGGCTGTTCGGCTCGGCACCCAGCTCGGTCGAGCAACCGCAGAACATCTTGGTCTTGGTGCCCAGCTCGACGTGGACCTCAAGGCCCATCACCGGGTCGTACGACGCGAGAGCGTCCTCGTAGGAGACCAGGTTCTTGACGCTCACAGCGTCCCCTTCACTAAAAGTCTTGGAGGTGCCGGCCCGGTCCGCACCACGGGTGCGGACCGGACCTCGCGGGCTCGGTCAGCCCAGCAGGACGTCGTCGTCGCCCAGCCGGCGCAGTTCGCGCACCAGCAGGGCGGTGCCGGTGACCAGCGCGGCGGCACCGACCAGGGCGTTGACCAGCTTCAGGGTGTCGTTCTCGCCCCGGGCCTTGCGGACGTCCTTCACGACGGTGATCACGCTGAACGCGCTCGTGCCGATGGACAGCCACAGGCCTGGCTTCGAGTGCTTGAAGCCCTTGGCCTTCTCGATCTTGCTCACAGTGCCGGTGCCTCCTCCAGCAGGGTGTGCCCCCACTTGTCGTTGAGTGCGGCCTCCACGGCGCCGCCCACGCGGTACAGGCGGTCGTCCGCCATCGCGGGCGCGATGATCTGCAGGCCGACCGGGAGATTGTCCTCCGGGGCCAGCCCGCACGGCAGCGACATGGCCGCATTGCCCGCCAGGTTGGACGGAATCGTGCACAGGTCGGCCAGATACATCGCCATCGGGTCGTCGGCGCGCTCGCCGATCGGGAAGGCGGTGGTCGGGGTGGTCGGCGAGACCAGGACGTCCACGCCGGCGAACGCGGCGTCGAAGTCGCGGGAGATCAGCGTGCGCACCTTCTGGGCCGAGCCGTAGTAGGCGTCGTAGTAGCCCGAGGAGAGCGCGTAGGTGCCGAGGATGATGCGGCGCTTGACCTCGGCGCCGAAGCCGGCCTCGCGGGTGAGCGCGGTGACGTCCTCGGCGGAGCGGGTGCCGTCGTCGCCGACCCGCAGGCCGTAGCGCATCGCGTCGAAGCGGGCCAGGTTGGACGAGGCCTCGCTGGGCGCGATCAGGTAGTACGCGGGCAGCGCCAGGGTGAAGGACGGACAGGAGACCTCGACGACCTCGGCGCCCAGCTCGCGCAGCAGCTCCACCGACTCGTTGAAGCGCTGCATCACGCCGGCCTGGTAGCCCTCGCCGGCGAACTCCTTCACGACGCCGATCCGCATGCCGCGGACGTCGCGCAGCCTGGCCGCCTCGACCACGGCCGGGACCGGCGCGTCGATCGAGGTGGAGTCCAGCGGGTCGTGGCCGGCGATGGCCTCGTGCAGCAGCGCCGCGTCCAGCACGGTGCGGGCGCACGGGCCGCCCTGGTCCAGCGAGGACGAGAACGCGACCAGGCCGTAGCGGGAGACCGAGCCGTAGGTGGGCTTCACGCCGACCGTGCCGGTGACGGCGCCGGGCTGGCGGATCGAGCCGCCGGTGTCGGTGCCGATCGCCAGCGGGGCCTGGAAGGCGGCCAGCGCCGCGGCCGAACCGCCGCCGGAGCCGCCGGGGATCCGGGAGAGGTCCCACGGGTTGCCGGTCGCGCCGTAGGCGGAGTTCTCGGTGGAGGAGCCCATCGCGAACTCGTCCATGTTGGTCTTGCCGAGGATCACCACGCCGGCGTCCTTGAGACGCGTGGTCAGGGTCGCGTCGTACGGCGGGATCCAGCCCTCAAGGATCTTGGAGCCGCAGGTGGTCGGCACGCCCTTGGTGGTGAAGACGTCCTTGAGCGCCAGCGGGACGCCGGCCAGCGGGCCCAGCTCCTCGCCCTTGGCGCGCTTCTCGTCGACGGCCCGGGCCGCGCTCAGCGCACCCTCGGTGTCGACGTGCAGGAAGGCGTTGACCTTCTTGTCGACGGCGTCGATGCGGTCCAGGTGCGCCTGGGCGACCTCGACGGCGGAGACCTCGCCGGTGGCGATCGCGGCGGCCGTCTCGGCCGCGGTGTAACGGATCAGGTCGGTCATGTCTTTCAGTCCTCCCCGAGGATCTGCGGCACACGGAAACGCTGCTCCTCGGCGGCGGGGGCGCCGGCCAGCGCCTGCTCCGGGGTGAGCGACGGCCGCACCTCGTCCGCGCGCATGACGTTGGTCAGCGGCAGCGGGTGGGAGGTCGGCGGGACGTCCTGTCCGGCGACCTCGGAAACGCGGGCGACCGCGCCGATGATCACGTCGAGCTGCTCGGCGAAGTGGTCCAGCTCTTCGGCCTGCAACTCAAGACGCGACAGCCGAGCGAGGTGGGCGACCTCCTCGCGCGTGATGCCAGGCATGCAGCGATCCTCAAGGGTGAGTTCTGGTGAGGCCCGGCACCGCCTTCCGGCGGCCCCGGGCCCGGGCAGGAGCCGCCTGTCCGGCGCTCCCGTCCTCTTGGTCTGTGGTCCCCATCCTATGGGGCGCGGCCCGGCCACCGGCCAACGAGTGAGGGCGGGCCCTGGTCACCCCGGGTGCGCGGCGCGCCCCACCGGGGACGGGCGGGGGCGGACGGGGGCCTCACCGAGGGCCGGCGGGAGGCTGCCGGGGACTGTCCGGGGGGTCGGCGGGGGTCGGCGGGGGCTGCCGGAGGGCCGGCCGGGGGCCTCACTGGGGGCCGGCGGGAGGCTGCCGGGGACTGTCCGGGGGGTCGGCGGGGGTCGGCGGGGGCTGCCGGAGGGCCGGCCGGGGGCCTCACTGGGGGCGGGTGGGCGCCCAACTCTGCTGCCCGGGCGCCTGGATCTCCAGCTTCGCGGCCTGCAGCGCCTCGATCACCGGCGGCAGGACCTGCGGCAGCACCGGCGGGATCACCGGCGGCAGCACGGGATGGATCACCGACGGCAGCTGGACCGCCGGGGCCGGGCCGAGCCGCTCCACCGGCGGGGCGCCGGTGCGGTGCACCCTCAGCCAGGCGGTGGCCTGCTCGGCCGGCAGCGCCGCCGACACCAGCCAGCCCTGCACGGCGTCCACGCCCATCCGGTTCAGCCGCTCCCAGGTCTCGTCGTCCTCGACGCCCTCGGCGACCACGGTCAGCCCGAGCGAGTGCGCCAGCTCCACCGAGCAGCGGACCACCGCCGCGTCGTGGTCGTCGGCGACCATCCGGGACACGAAGGAGCGGTCGATCTTCAGCTCGCCGACCGGCAGGCTGCGCAGCCGCACCAGCGAGGAGTGGCCGGTGCCGAAGTCGTCCAGGGACATCCCGACGCCGTAGCCGCGCAGCTCCGCGAGGGTGTCGGCGGCCCGCCGGGAGTCGTCCAGCAGCAGCCGTTCGGTGATCTCCAGCTGGAGCGCGTGGGCCGGCACCTGGTGGCGGACCAGGTGGCCGGCGACCCGCTGGGCGAAGCCGGGGTTGAGCACGTCGCGCGGCGAGACGTTCACCGCGACCTGCACCTGGAGGCCCTGCTCGCGCCAGGTGGCGAGCTGGCCGACGGCGGCCTCCAGCACGTAGTCGGTCAGCCGGGGCATCAGGCCGCTGGACTCGGCCAGGCCGACGAACTCGTCCGGCGAGACCTTGCCCTGGCCCGGCCGCTCCCAGCGGAGCAGCGCCTCCAGGCCGACCACCCGGCCGTCGAAGGCCACCTTGGGCTGGTAGTGCAGCTGCACCTCGCCGGTCTCCAGTGCCCGCCGCAGGTCGCCGAGGAGCCCGATCCGGTACGGCGTGTCGGCGTCCTGCGCCTCGTCGTACTGCTCGACCGAGGTGCGGCCGCGCTGGGCGTGGCCCATCGCGACGTCGGCCCGGCGCAGCAGCGACTCGGCGTCCTGGGCGTGCTGCGGGTAGACGCAGACGCCGGCGCTGGCCTCCAGGACGAGCAGCAGGCCGTCCAGGCGGATGGGCGCGGCCAGTTCGGCGATCAGCGCCTTGGCCACCTTCTCCAGCGAGTCCGGGCAGCCGATGCCGGGCAGCAGGACGGCGAACTCGTCACCGCCCATCCGGGCCACCATCGGACGGCCGCGGTAGTGCCGGGGCAGACCGGCGAAGACGTCGTCGATCGACTCCCGGGTGGCGCTGCCGGCCGCTCCGCCGGAGCGCAGGGCCCGGTGCAGGCGGCGGGCGATGTGGACCAGCAGCCGGTCGCCGGCGGTATGGCCGAGGGTGTCGTTGAGCGACCGGAAGCGGTCGAGGTCGAGCAGGATCAGACCGACGCTGAACCCCTCGGCGTGCTCGGCGATCGCCTCCTGGGCGGCGAGCAGTAACGCCTGGCGGTTGGGCAGGTCGGTCAGCGGGTCGGTGAGCTGGTCCCGGGCGCGGTCCCGGGCGATCCGCCAGGCGGCGACCAGCACGGCCAGTGGAACCGCGAACAGCGGCAGCAGCTCGGGTTCGTAGCGGTAGACCAGCACGGCCAGCGGAATGAGCGGTGCGGCGCCGGCCAGCAGGACGCCGAGCAGCAGGACCGCACCTGCCACCCCCTGCGGCGGGCGTGTGGGCGCACCGCCGGTCGTACGATCCATAAGCCCTGTCCTCCGTCGGGCCCGCCCCGTCAGGCCGCCTAGCGGTGGGGCACCGTACCGGTGCCGGCAGCCTGCCGGGCATGGAGCGGCCCCGCGGAGTCCGGCTCAGCCGGTACCCCCACCCCTGCTGACACTCTGTTGCGCTCCAGGGTATGCGCGGGTCCACCCGACGGGCAGACTTTCGGACAACCGGAAATGCGCCACCGCGCTCCGGTGTCGCACAGTGACACGATGCCCGCTCCCACTGTGCGACACCCGATGACGATGCATCAGGACGATAACAAGACGGATGCCGGGCTTCCGCGCGCGGGTCAGCCCTAGGCGGGCTCCTCCGCGCTCACCGCGGCGTCCGCCTCCCCCGTGTCCGGCTGCCCTGCGTCCGACTGCTCTGCGTCCGACTGCTCTGCGGCGGCCTCCCCGGCGGCGGGCTCCTCCCCGGCGGGCTCCGCCGCGGCCTTCGCGGCGCGCTTCTTCGCGGGCGCCTTCTTCACCGGCTCCTCGACCACCGGCTCCGGCGGCAGGCCCAGGTGGACCCGGGCCGCGGCGGAACCCTCCGCCAGCAGGACGGCGAAACCGGCGTCGTCGAGGACCGGCAGCCCGAGCTGGACCGCCTTGTCGTACTTGGACCCGGGATTGTCGCCGGCGACCACGAAGTGGGTCTTCTTCGACACCGATCCGGTCACCTTCGCACCGCGCGAGGTCAGCGCCTCCTTGGCGCCGTCCCGGGTGTGCCCGGCCAGCGTGCCCGTGACGACGACGGTCAGGCCCTCCAGCGGACGCTCGGCCTCCTCCTCGGGGGCCTCCTCGGTGAAGCGGACGCCGGCCGCGCGCCACTTCTCCACGATCTCCCGGTGCCAGTCCACCTGGTACCACTCGATGATCGACCGCGCGGTGCCCGTGCCGACGCCCTCGGTGGCGGCCAGCCGCTCCTCGCTCGCCGCGAAGACCGCGTCCAGGTCGCGGAACTCCCGGGCCAGGTCCTGCGCCGCGACCGGACCGACGTGCCGGATCGAGAGGCCGTTGAGGAAGCGCCACAGCGGGCGGTCCTTGGCCTTCTCGATGTTGTCGAGCATCAGCCCGGTGTTCTTCTTCGGCGCCCCGGCGGTGGTCGCGAAGAAGAACACCTCCTTCTCCTCGCCGGTCTCGTCGTCGAGCTTCGGCATGCCGGTCTTCTGGTCGCGCACCAGCACCCTGATCGGCAGCAGCTGCTCCACCGTCAGGCCGAAGATGTCGCCCTCGTTGCCCACCGGCGCCTCGGCCGGCGCCAGCGGCTGGGTCAGCGCGGTGGCCGCGACGTAGCCCAGGCCCTCGATGTCCAGCGCCGAACGCCCGCCGAGGAAGGCGATCCGCTCGCGGATCTGGGCCGGGCAGAACTGCGCGTTCGGACAGCGCAGGTCGATGTCCCCCTCGGCCATCGGCCGGAGCTCCGCACCGCACTCGGGGCAGTGCGAGGGCATCACGAACGGCACCTCGCCGCCGTCCCGCAGGGTGTAGACCGGGCCGAGGATCTCCGGGATCACGTCACCGGCCTTGCGCAGCACCACGGTGTCGCCCAGCAGGACGTCCTTGGCCTTCACCACGTCCTGGTTGTGCAGCGTCGCGTACTGGACCATCGAACCGGCCACCTTGACCGGCTCGGCCAGCACCGCGTACGGGGTGGCCCGGCCGGTGCGCCCGATGCCGATCTTGATCTCGGCCAGCTTGCCGGTGACCTCCTCCGGCGGGTACTTCCAGGCGATCGCCCAGCGCGGGGACTTCGAGGTGGAGCCGAGCCGGCCCTGCAGGGCGACCTCGTCCACCTTGACGACCACGCCGTCGATCTCGTGCTCGACCGAGTGCCGCTGCTCGCCGAAGTGCCGGATGAAGGCGCGGACCTCGTCGAGGGTGCCGACCACCCTGTTGTGCCGCGCGGTGGGCAGGCCCCAGTCGTGCAGCAGCCGGTAGGCGTGCGACTGGTCGTCGATGTCGAAGCCGACCCGGGCGCCGATGCCGTGCACCACCATCTGCAGCGGGCGGGAGGCGGTGACCAGCGGGTCCTTCTGGCGGAGCGAACCGGCGGCGGCGTTCCGCGGGTTCATGAAGAGCCGGATCATCGCGCGGGGGCGCTTGCCCTCCTTGGCGCGCTCCTCGTTCTCCAGCCGGCGGCGCTCGTTCTCCTCCGCGAACGAGGCGTTGAGCGCCTCGAAGGCGTCGGTCGGGAAGTAGACCTCACCGCGGATCTCGACCAGCTCGGGGACGTCCTCCCCCTTCAGCCGGTGCGGGATCTCCTTGATGGTGCGGACGTTGGCGGTGATGTCCTCGCCGACCCGGCCGTCGCCGCGGGTCGCCGCCTGCACCAACTGGCCGTTCTCGTAGGTGAGGTTGACGGCCAGGCCGTCGACCTTGAGCTCGCAGAGGTAGTGGTAGTCGATGCCGGCCAGCTCGGCGGCGACCCGCTCGGCCCAGGCGGCCAGCTCGTCGTCGTCCATCGCGTTGTCCAGGCTGAGCAGCCGCTCCCGGTGCTCGACCGGGGCGAACAGCGCGGTGGGCGCGCCGCCGACCCGCTGGGTCGGCGACTCCGGCGTGACCAGCGCCGGGTGCCCGGCCTCCAGCCCCTCCAGCTCGCGCATCAGCGCGTCGAACTCGGCGTCGCTGACGACGGGGGCGTCCTGCTCGTAGTACCGGGCCCGGTGGTCCTCGATCTCGGCCGACAGCTCGGCGTGCCGCCTGCGCACCTCCGCCGGGACGTCCTCCCAGCCCTCGACAGCCACCACCGCAAGCCCTCCGTTAACTTCTCATTCCGGGTTGTCCACCAGGCTCTGGCCCGCCTTCACGCTGTGTGACAGAGCAGTGCGCGCGTACGCCGGAGAGGCCCCGGCCAGCCCGCAGGTGGGCGTCACCAGCACACGGCGGCCCAGCAGCTCCGGGGCGAACCCGAGCCTGCGCCACAACGTCCTGACACCCTGGACACTACCGGCCGGGTCCGACACTCCCTGGTCAGTGGAGGGGACGACACCGGCGAGGATCATCGTGCCCGCCTCGACCGCCTCGCCCAGCGCGTCGTCCTCACGCTCGGTCAGCAGGGAGAAGTCCAGCGACACCCCGGCCACCCCGGCCCGGCGCAGCAGCGGGAGCGGCACCTGCGGCGCGCAGCAGTGCACCACCACGGGCGCGTCCACCCCCAGGACCACCTCGCGCAGCACCTCCTCGGCCACCTGCCGGTCGACCGAGCGCAGCCGCTGGAAGCCGCTGGCGGTCTTCACCGACCCGGCCAGCACGGCCGGCAGCGAGGGCTCGTCGAGCTGGAGCACCACCTCGGCGCCGGGGATCCGCTTGCGGACGTCCGCGAGGTGGCGGCGGAGCCCCTCGGTGAGCGAGGCGGCGATGTCCCGGCAGGCGCCGTGGTCGGCGAGCGCCTTCTCGCCGTGCCTGAGCTCGACCGACGCGGCCAGCGTCCACGGCCCGACCGCCTGGACCTTGAGCGGTCCCTCGTAGCCCTGGGTGTACTCCTCCAGCGCGTCCAGGTCCTCGCCGAGCCAGGAGTGGGAGCGCCGGGTGTCCCGGCCGGGGCGGTCGGCGAACCGCCAGCCGCTCGGCTCGGTCTGCGCGAACAGCTCGACCAGCAGCCCGACGGACCGGCCGATCATGTCGGCGCCCGGCCCGCGGGCGGGCAGCTCCGGGAGGAACGGCAGGTGCTCCAGCGCGCCGGTGGAGGTCCGGGCGGCCTCCCGGGCGTCGGTGCCGGGCAGCGATCCGACGCCGGTGGCGGCGCCGACCAGGTCGGGGAAGGGGTGTCCGTTGCTCACCCGCCCGAGCCTAGTGCGCGACGGGCGGGAGCCCGGACCGGCCGGACCGGCCGTCCGACCGCGGACCCTCTCGCCGGGCTTGGCGGGAGGTCCGCGGTCGGACGGCCGGCGGCCCGTGCCTCAGCGGCCCGGGCGGACGGTGATGTCGGTGATCTCCGCGTCCCGGGAGGCGTCCAGCGCCGCCAGGATCGCCTTCACCACCGACTCCGGCTCGATCCACTGGCCGGCGTCGTACTCCTTGCCCTCCTGCTGGTGCACCTTGACCTGCATCGCGGTCGCGGTGCGGCCCGGGTAGACCGAGGTGACCCGGACGCCGTGCCCGTGCTCCTCGTGCCGCAGGGAGTCGGCCAGCGCCCGCAGGCCGTGCTTGCTCGCCGCGTACGCCGACCAGTCGGCGCTCGCCCGCAGGCCCGCGCCGGAGTTCACGAAGACGACGTGGCCCTTCGCCAGCCGCAGCGAGGGCAGCAGCAGGCGGGTCAGCTCGGCGGGGGCGACCAGGTTGACGTTCAGGGTGTCCTGCCAGGCCTTGACCGGCAGATCGCCGACCGGGCCCAGCTCGACGACGCCCGCGACGTGCAGCAGCGAGTCCAGCTCGACCGGGGGCGCCTGGTGGCCGAGGGCCCAGGACAGCTTGGCCGGGGTGGCGAGGTCGCCGACCAGGGTCTGCGCGCCGGGGAAGCGTTCGCGCAGCTCGGCGGCGCGGCGGGCGTCGCGGGCCAGCAGCCAGAGGTCGTCGCCGCGCTCGGCGAGGCGTTCGGCGAGGACGGCGCCGATGCCGGAGCCGGCGCCGGTGATCAGATGAGCAGCCATGCCCGTGATCCTCTCAGGCCTTCAGCTGCTCGAAGACCCGGGCCGGGGTGTCGGCGAAGGTGATCAGCTCGCCCAGCGGGCGGGGCAGGAAGCCCTCGGCGTCCATCCGCTCCAGCTGGGTGCGCAGGCCCGCGTAGAAGCCCTCGGTGTCCAGGACGACCACCGGCTTGTCGTGCAGCGCGTGCTTCTTGAGCTCCAGCACCTCGGTGACCTCGTCCAGCGTGCCGAGGCCGCCGACCAGGACGACCACGGCGTCGGCGCGCTCCAGCAGCTGCGCCTTGCGCTCGGCGAGGTCCGCGGTGGTGACCAGCTCGTCCGCGCCGTCGTACGCCTTGTGCTTCAGGAACTCGACGGAGACCCCGACCAGCCGGCCCCCCGCGGCCTTCACGCCGTCCGCGAGCAGGCCCATCAGCCCGGCGTTCGAGCCGCCCCAGACCAGCGTGTGCCCGCCCTCCCCGAGCAGCCGGGCGAACTCGGCGGCCGGGGCCGAGTAGCGGTCGTCGAGCGAGTACGCGGAGCAGAAGACAGTGATGTTCATAGTGCGTCCGGTCTATCACGCCCCGGCCCGGCCCCCCACCGCCTTTTCCCGCCCGGGTCAGTCCTTGTACGGGACGAGCGCCGCCAGGCCGAGCGTGAAGCCGAACGGTTCCGGGATGCGGATCTCGTCGCCGAACTTCCGGTCGCTGCGGGTGTGGTACCGGTCACGGTCCGGCTCCGAGAACAGGGTCACGGTCTGCTGGCGGGGGTCCACGATCAGGTACAGCGGGATGCGCATCACGGCGTAGTCGTGGAGCTTGTCCATCCAGTCGTTGCCGGGGTTGGAGGGGGAGACGATCTCCACGGCGATCAGTGCTTCCGCAGCAGGTGCCTTGTTGCCCGGCTCGGAGAGGACTTCCAGGGAGAGGTAGGTCAGATCCGGCTCGCGCCCCTTGGAGACGTCCGGGCTGACGATCTCGCTGCGCTCGCCGGGGAGGTAGCCGTCGGGCGCGTGCCGCTCGAACTGCCGGCGCACCCGCGCGATGTTGAGCTGGTGGATGTTCGAGGGTGGCGCCTGCACGATCAGCGTGTCCCCGAACCACTCGATCCGGACGCCCTCCGGGGCGATCCGCTCCAACTCCTCGACGAAGTCGCGGTGCTGCTCGTAGAAGCTCATACCGGCGTCTCCTGGTCCCTTGCACGCGTTCGACGACTACCGGCCAGCAGATGCCGGCCGTCGTGCGCACGGACGGCCGGGACGTCATCGTCCCGCAGGGCATCCAGCACGCGCACGGCGTACACCTCCGCCATACGGCCGGAGGCCTCCGAGGGTGTGAGCCAGCCGACGGCGGTCGACTCGTCCGAAAGCCGCTCGGCCCCGCCCTCGGGGCGACAACGGAACACCAGGGCGACGATCCCCCGGCTCACGTTCTTGTACACCCCGGTCAGCCGCTCCACGCCGACCCTGATCCCCGTCTCCTCGAAGACCTCCCGCCGCACCCCGTCCTCAAGGGCCTCGGTCAGCTCCAACACCCCGCCCGGCGGCTCCCACGTCCCGTTGTCCGCCCGTCGGATCGCCAGCACGCGCCCGTCGTCCCGCACCACCACCCCGGCGACGGACACCGAGTGGAGGGGCAGCGGGCCGGTCTCACCGCCGCTCGTCATGCCACCGGTTCCGAGGAGGGGCGAGAGCTCCCCGCCAGGCTGAACGGACCATCACCCCTGAGAAGTCAAGGATGGCGAAGGCTTCTCCCCGAGCGCATGGCGGAGCCAGTCGAGCGAGTCGGTCGCCAGGATGGCGTCAGCGAGGTCGTTGGCGGTCTTCGTGGTCAACCGCCCACGGCTGTTGTCGATCCACCGCTGGGCGTTCACGTACCCCTGAGCCAGGTACTCGACCCCTTGGAGCAGGCACTCCAACTTGTCGGCGTCCCGTGCGCAGACGGCTTCGGGTGATTCCTTGCCCTCGTACTCGGCGACGAGTTCCCGCACGGTCGAGGCCAGGGCCTCGGGCATGCCGGCGACCTGGTCGGCCGTGACCGCCTCGGGGTCGGCGCCGGTCGAGTACTTCTTGCCGACATAGTTGACGTCGCCGGTCCGCGTCTCCGCGACGTCGTGCCAGGTGGCGAGGAACGCCGCCCGCGCGGGGTCCGCGCCTTCGAGCTTGGCGATGACCGACGCGAGGAGCGAGGTCCGCCAGGAATGCTCGGCGACCGACTCGGGATCACGGACGCCCGCCATCCACCACCCGCTGCGCTTGGTCTGCTTGAGCGTCCCGGCCTCGAACAGGAACCGCGCCACCGAAGACAGGTCATCGGACACCCTCGGACTCCTCTCACGCCTCAGCGAGGCGGATTGCGTAGCGAATGCCTTCGAGCTCACGCCGCCCACGCGTCGAGACCCCGGCGCTATCCAACATCACGGGCAACCTGTCGCGCAGGACCGCTACCGCCACTCCCGAGCGCAGAAGGTTCGGCCGCGCCTGCAGCAGGGACCACGCTGTGTGGATATTCAGGTCCAGGTAACCATGGCTGGTGTCGAGACCATCGGCCAGGTGCGTGAGCAGCTTGTAGCCGGGCCAGGAAGCAGACGTCGAATTCGCGATGAAGTCGTCGGAGAGCTCAAGTGGAAGCTCTCCGACCCAGTACGCCCAGTAGTTGAGGTTCGCGGCTTCGCCGGCATCATCGGCCAGGGCGGCGTCGATGAAGTGGGCCAGTTGATCTTGATCGCCGTGCCGGGCGGAGACCATCGCGACAGAACGAAAGTTGAGCCAGTTGCTCAGCCAATCACTCGGGCGTTCCGTTCGCTGCTGATGAGCGAGCCACGAACCGGTGTCGTCATGGTCGTCGAGACCGGCGAGGTAGAGCGCTTGGCGACGGAGCAGGAGTTGGTCCCTTCCACGAGCCTCCTCCGCAGTTCGCCGCATGTTGGCGAAGAAGCGGGCACGCTCGGATCCGGAGAGTTCCGGCCCGACCGGTGCAGGCCCTCTCCGAGAGCGCACCGGCGCCGGAAGTTCACGAATACCCCGAGGAGCTCGGCCATTGAGCGGCCACGCCAAGACCTCGATGAGGTCGCGCTGCATCACCATCGATCCGAGCGGACCTGCCGCCACCGACACATCGTCTTCGAGCGCGCCAGCGAGCAGCATGTCGGCCTCAAGAGCGCGTTCGAAGACATGGAGAAGAGCGGATGTGGCGCCCAGTCGCATGAGCAGGTGGCGGGTCGTGAGCATCTGCCCGACAGGAACAGCAGTGAGGGGCCGTCGGCCGTTCTCCCATCCCGCGATGGTGTCCACCGAGACACCGAGCGCCTCGGAAAGTCCCTCCTGGGTCCGGCCCTGCTGCTCTCGTATCACTCGTAGGACATATCCCGAGACCACGCCTGAACGCGTTCGATACAAGCTTCCCTGACTCTCGGTCAGGACTTTGCTCGGCCTGGATCGCACAAGAGCCCCCATCTTCGGGAGTTCACACCATCAACTCGTACTCGCAGTCCCTGCACGTTCTGATCTCGAACTTCTACTGTCGTAGTCGCCCCGGTCAAGGCTAGCCGGAGGCACCCTGACGAGCCTCCTTCTTCCCTGAACGGGTGACGGAAGAGCCGTCGTTCGTTCTGATCGAAGGTACCGTGATGCCCCCAACTCCCCTGCCCAGGGCAAGTACGCAGGATTTCGAAGAACCGGTCAATGCCACCCGATCGGCGGCCGCGTCCGGACTGACGCGAACGGGCCGAGCGGAGGCAGCGGGGCAGTGACGACCGATACAAGGCCGCAGCCCCGCCCTCTGGCCCCAATCGGCGCGAAGCGCGCCGCATGGGCGGTCGACCAAGCGCCAGATGCCGTCTCTGTCCTCCGTGCGAACGCCAGCAAAGTCCTCCAGACGTGGGGAATCGACCCGGACGGCGATCAGGTGTTCGCCGCACTCCTGGTCCTCACCGAGCTGGTGACCAACGCAAGCCAACACGGCCGGCCGGCCCTCGGGTTGATCGACACCGAAATGTGGCTGGCCGACGGCCACGTCATCGTCGCGGTCACGGACGGCACCACCGAGGCGCCGGTGAAGCGCACGGCCGGATCCGGCGACGAGTCCGGGCGCGGGCTCGCACTGATCAGCGTCTACGCGGAATCGGTCGGCTACGAGCCCCTTCCCGCCGGCAAACGCGTGTGGGCCGTGATCGGCCCACACGCGGCCCCCGAAGGCCGAACCCTTCTCGCGGTGCCCCTGGACCCCCTCCCGTACGCCGTGTGACCCGATCCGCCGACATGCTCACCAAGGACAAGACGATCCGTGATCGAGAACTCCGCCACAGCCCCCGGAAGGTCAGGGTTCGGCACGGCCGGATCCTCCCGGCCGCCAAGCGCGTCACGGACCCCCGATTCCGGGAAGGGCTCGTCTTCCGCGCCCTATACCGACTCCGTCCGGGTGTGGGCCGCCTACGGGGTGTCGGTCGCGGCCGTGCTCCACCTCGCTGCCGGTGCCCTGGTGCTGATCAATCGTTCTCACTGAACTCAGGCGGCACGACCAACCTCCCTTTCCCTCACGCCGATTGGAGTCCCCCCATGCCCACGCCTGAACCGAAGCCGCCGCGGCCGAAGCCGGCGAATCCGCCCACGCCCCGGCCTCCGCAGCGGTAGCCGCAACACGACCACCACAACCACGAGGAGGGCCCATGGCCTGGGGAACCGATAAGGACAGCGGCGGGAAGCACGGCGGCAAGAAGGACCCCGGCACGGACAAGCCGTCCCCCGACGGCGCGCGGCCGGCGCCCGAGCCGAAGCACCGGAAGGACGACGACAAGAAGTGACCGACTACCCTCACCACCCCGAGCAGGCCGCCGTCCGCGGCCTGCTCGGGGCCGTCGGCGAAGCGCTCGGCGGCCCCGTCCCCCGCGAGTGGCGGGAGGCGATCACGGCCGTCCCCCGGCACCGCTTCCTCCCGGAGCGCATCTGGCTGGACGACGGCCACGGCGGCTACGAGCCGTGCGACCTCCCGACCGACCACGACCGCTGGTTCGACTCCGCCTACGCGGACCTGCCGGTCGTCACCCAGGTCAACGACGGCGAGGAACCGCCCGACCCCGCCGGGGCCTGGCCCTCCTCCTCGGCCTCCGCCCCCTCGATCGTGGTCCGGATGCTCCGCGACCTCGACGTCCGCCCCGGCATGCGTGTCCTGGAGATCGGCACCGGCACCGGCTGGAACGCCGCGCTCCTCGCCCACCGCCTCGGCCCCGGACACGTCGCCTCGGTCGAGATCGACGCCCGGGTCGCCCGCCAGGCGCAGGCCGCCCTGAACGCCGCGGGCCTGACCGTCGACGTGGTCTGCGGGGACGGCTCCCTCGGCTGGCACCGCCGGTTGCCGTACGACCGCATCATCTCGACCTGCTCGGTCCGGCGGATCCCATGGGCCTGGATCGAGCAGACCAGACCCGGCGGCATCGTCCTCACCCCCTGGGACAACCCCATGCTCTGCTAGGGACTGCTCAGACTCGTCGTGCACGACGACCGAGCAGAGGGCCGGTTCGGCCCGCACTCCGCGTTCATGCTGATGCGCACCCAGCGGCAGGACCTGCGGATCTTCCGCGACGTCGTCCGCGACGAGCACGCTCCCGACGAGAGCCGGACGATGCTGTCCCCGCAGCGGATCACCGGCGACGCATGGGAGGCCCGCTTCGCTCTCGGGCTGCGTCTGGGCGACGTGTGGACCGCCCGGGACGAGGACGGCGCCCGGCTCTGGGTGGCCACCACCGACGCCCGTTCCTGGGCCGCCGTCGAGGACGGCACCGTGTGGCAGTACGGCCCCCGCCGCCTCTGGGACGAGGTCGAGGAGGCCTACCGCTGGTGGGAGGAGCGGGCCCGCCCCGGCCCCGACCGGTTCGGGCTGACGGTCACCGAGGCGGAGCAGTGGGCCTGGCTGGACCGGCCCTCCCGCCCCGTCCTCAGGCGTTGACGGCCGGGCGTTCCGTGGTGGCGATGGTGGCCGAGCCGACAACGCGGGTGCCGTCGTACAACACGACCGCCTGCCCCGGGGCGATGCCGCGCACGGCGGAGTCCAGGCGGACGTGCAGCTCCCCGTCGACGACCGCCGCCGTGACCGGCACCTCCTCGCCGTGGGCGCGCAGCTGGGCGGTGTAGCGGCCGTCCGACGCCGGGGAGTCCCCGCACCAGCGCGGCCGGATCGCGGTCAGCGCGGTGACGTCCAGGCCCTCGACCGGGCCGACCGTCACGGTGTTGTTCACCGGCGAGATGTCGAGGACGTAGCGCGGCTTGCCGTCCGCCGCCGGGCGGCCGATCCGCAGGCCCTTGCGCTGCCCGATGGTGAAGCCGTAGGCGCCGTCGTGCTCGCCGAGCTTGGCGCCGTCGGTGTCGACGATGTCGCCGGTCGCGGCGCCGAGGTGGCGGGCCAGGAACCCCTGGGTGTCGCCGTCGGCGATGAAGCAGATGTCGTGGCTGTCGGGCTTCTTCGCGACGGCCAGGCCGCGCCGTTCGGCCTCCTCGCGGATGACGTCCTTGGTGGTGTCGCCGAGCGGGAAGAGCGAGTGGGCGAGCTGGTCGGCGTCGAGCACGCCGAGCACGTAGGACTGGTCCTTGGCGCCGTCGACGGCGCGGTGGAGCTGGCGCTCGCCGCCCGGCAGGTCGACGATCCGCGCGTAGTGGCCGGTGCAGACGGCGTCGAAGCCGAGCGCGACCGCCTTGTCGAGCAGCGCGGCGAACTTGATCTTCTCGTTGCAGCGCAGGCACGGGTTGGGGGTGCGGCCGGCCGCGTACTCGGCGACGAAGTCGTCGATGACGTCCTCGCGGAACCGCTCGGCGAGGTCCCAGACGTAGAACGGGATGCCGATCACGTCGGCGGCCCGGCGGGCGTCCCGGGAGTCCTCGATGGTGCAGCAGCCGCGGGCGCCGGTGCGGAAGGACTGCGGGTTACTGGACAGCGCCAGGTGCACGCCGGTCACCTCGTGCCCGGCTTCGGCGGCGCGGGCGGCGGCGACGGCGGAGTCGACCCCGCCGGACATCGCCGCGAGCACGCGGAGGCGGCCGGTGGACGGAGCGGTCGGGGCACCCGGGAAGTCAGTCATGATGCATCCAAGCGTACGTGGTGCGGTCGGGCATTCCGCCGGGGTTTCCTCAGCGCCGGACGGACGCGAGACCGGCGTTGCGGGCGCGGTGGACGGCCGGTCCGATGGCCTCGGTGAGGGCGGTGACGTCGTCCCGGGTGGAGGTGTGGCCGAGCGAGAAGCGGAGCGAGGCGCGGGCGAGCAGCGGGTCGACGCCCATCGCCAGCAGGACATGGCTGGGTTGCGGCACGCCGGCGGAGCAGGCCGAGCCGGTGGAGCACTCGATGCCCTGGGCGTCGAGCAGCATCAGCAGCGCGTCGCCCTCGCAGCCGGGGAAGGAGAAGTGGGCGTTGGCGGGCAGCCGTCCGTCCGCCGCCGGGTCGCCGTTGAGCACCGCGTCCGGGACGCCGGCCAGCACCGCGGCGACGAGTTCGTCGCGCAGTGCGCCGAGGGTGGCGGCGTGGTCGGCGCGCCGTTCGACGGCGATCTCCGCGGCGGCGGCGAAGCCGGCGGCGGCGGGTGCGTCGAGGGTGCCCGAGCGGACGTCGCGTTCCTGGCCGCCGCCGTGCAGCAGCGGGACGGGTGTCGAGCCGCGTGACAGCAGCAGTGCGCCGATGCCGAACGGGCCGCCGATCTTGTGGCCGGTGACGGTGAGCGCGGTGAGTCCCGAGTCGGCGAAGGAGACCGGGACCTGACCGAGCGCCTGGACCGCGTCGGCGTGCATCGGGATGCCGTACTCGGCTGCGACGGCGGCGAGTTCGGCGACCGGCTGGACGGTGCCGACCTCGTTGTTGGCCCACATGACGGTGACCAGCGCGACGGAGGCCGGGTCGCGTTCGACCGCCTCGCGCAGCGCCGCCGGGTGGACCCGGCCGAGGCCGTCCACCGGCAGGTACTCGACGGTGGCGCCCTCGTGTTCGGCGAGCCAGTGCACCGCGTCGAGCACCGCGTGGTGCTCGACCGGGCTGCAGAGCACCCGGGTGCGGGCCGGGTCGGCGCCGCGGCGGGCCCAGTACAGGCCCTTGACGGCCAGGTTGTCGGACTCGGTGCCGCCGCCGGTGAGGACGATCTCGCTGGGCCGGGCGCCGAGCGAGTCGGCCAGCGACTCGCGGGCCTCCTCGACCACGCGGCGGGCCCGGCGGCCGGCCGCGTGCAGGGAGGAGGCGTTGCCGACGACCCCCAGGTGTGCCGACATCGCGGCGATCGCCTCGGGCAGCATCGGCGTGGTCGCCGCATGGTCCAGGTATGGCATAACCATCCGATTGTAGAGGGCCTCCGGCTTGCGGTCCGGCGGCCGATCCGCCCACCGTACCGATCCGGCCACCGGCCGCCCCCGGCCGGGCCGGTGGAGGACCGTCGTGCCCGGGCGGGCAGCCGGAGGGGCAGAGCCGGGCCGCCTGGTGCGGAGCGGCCGGGGCCCGGTGCGGGGCGCGCGTCGCGAGCGGTTAGCCTGACGGCCACCGGTGTGCGGCCGGACCGGAACCAGGACCCGGACCGGAACCAGGACCCGGACCGAAACCAGGACAGGGGGCGGCATGTCGCAGTCCGTCGATCGCGCGCTGACCCTCCTCGGGTCACTCGGCGACGGCCCGGTCTCCCTCGAACAGGCCGCCACCTCGATCGGCGTGCACAAGTCGACCGCGCTGCGGCTGCTGCGCACGCTGGAGGAGCACGGCTTCGTCCACCGGCAGTCGGACCGCCGCTACCGGCTCGGCGGCAAGGTGCTGTCGCTGGCGAACCGGGCGCTGGAGGAGATCGACGTCCGCCAGGTCGCCGCGCCGTACCTGGCCGCCCTCGGCGAGCGCAGCGGCTGCACCGTGCAGCTGGCGGTGCTGCAGGACGGTGAGGTGCTGTACCTGGACGAGCTGGCGGGCCGGTGGGACGACGGCACCGGCGGCACCGGCGGCACCGGGCGGCCGAGCCGGATCGGGCGGCGGGCGCCGGCGGCCGGGACGGCGATCGGCCGGGTGCTGCTGGCGGGGCTGCCGGGGGACGGCAGGCCGGAGGCGGAGCTCTCCGCCGACCTGGCGGCGGTCCGCCGCCGGGGCTGGGCCGCCGAGTCCGCCGAGCACCGGGAGGCGGTCACCTGCGTGGCCGCGCCGGTGGCCGGCAGCGACCGGCGGGCCGTGGCGGCCTGCGCGATCTCGGCGCCGACCGACCGGGTGTCGCCCGCGGAGCTGGTGCGGCTGGTGCCGGAGCTGCTGTGCACGGCCGAGGCGGTCTCGCTGGCGTACGGCGGCTCGCCTACTCCTCGCTGGTGCGAGAACCGTTGCGGTGCCAGGCCCGCGGTGCGCGCCAGCCGTACTTGAGGGCGAGCATCCGGAGCACGAAGGCGGTCAGCGCGGCGGCGGTGCCGGTGGCGGCGGTCAGCCGGTCGAGCGCGATCAGCACGACGACCATGGTGGAGCCGACCAGGGCGGGCACGGCGTAGATCTCGCGGTCCCAGCGGAGCAGCGAGGGGATCTCGCCGGCGAGCACGTCGCGCATCACGCCGCCGCCGGCCGCGGTCACCATGCCGAGGGCGACGGACGGGACGGCGCCGAGCCCGTAGTCGTGCGCCTTGACGGTGCCGGTCACGCAGAACAGGCCGAGGCCGAGTGCGTCGAGGGTCTGCACGGCGCGGTTGATCCGTTCGACCTCGGGGTGCAGGAAGAAGACCACGAGTCCGGCGGCGAGCGGGGTGGTGAAGTAGCCGAGGTTGCTGAAGGCGGCGACCGGGGTGGCGCCGATGACGAGGTCGCGCATCACCCCGCCGCCCAGTGCGGTGACCTCGGCGAGCACACAGATGCCGAAGATGTCCATGTTCTTGCGGACGGCGAGCAGCCCTCCGGAGAGGGCGAAGACGAAGATGCCGACGAGGTCCAGCGACTGCTGCACGTCGGAGGGGAAGATCTGCGAGGTCACCGGACCACTATGGACCCGATTGTCGGGACCGCCCCAAACCGTCCACTCGAACAGGCCGTCCGAACCTCCGCGCGAACAGGCCGCCCGAGCAGGCCGTCCGAGCCGTCCACCCGGAGCGGGGACGCCCCGGACGCCGGAAGGCCGCCCGCCCGGAGCCGTGGGGCTGGGGGCGGGCGGCCTTCCGGCGTCATGCGGCCGACGCGGCCGGCACGGGCGACGCAACAGGCGCGATCGACGCGACCGACGCCGCCGACGCGGGTCACACCGAGGCGGCCGCCCGGTCGTCGCCGGGGGTGGCCCCGGGGGCGTTCTCCGGGAAGTGGCAGGCCACCTGGTGCCCGGAGGCGAGCGCGACGAGCGGCGGTTCCTGACTGGCGCAGACGTCCTGCACCTTCCAGCAGCGGGTGCGGAACCGGCAGCCGCTGGGCGGGTTGATCGGGGACGGCACGTCGCCCTTGAGCAGGATCCGCTCGCGTCCGCCGCGCTGCTTGCGGCGCGGGTCGGGCACCGGCACCGCGGACATCAGGGCGTTGGTGTACGGGTGCATCGGGCTGCGGTAGAGCGAGTCCCGGTCGGCGATCTCGACGATCTTGCCGAGGTACATCACGGCGACCCGGTCGGAGACGTGCCGGACCACCGAGAGGTCGTGCGCGATGATCAGGTAGGTCAGGCCGAGCTCCTGCTGGAGGTCGTCGAGCAGGTTGACCACCTGGGCCTGGATGGAGACGTCGAGGGCCGAGACCGGCTCGTCCGCGACGATCATCTTGGGCCGCAGGGCGAGCGCCCGGGCGATGCCGATGCGCTGGCGCTGGCCGCCGGAGAACTCGTGCGGGTAGCGGTTGTAGTGCTCGGGGCTGAGCCCGCAGAGCTCCAGCAGGTCCTGGACGGCCTTCTTGACCCCGCCGGGCGGATCGGCCTTCTGCAGCCGGAACGGCGCGCCGACGATGGTGCCGACGGTGTGCCGGGGGTTCAGCGAGGAGTACGGGTCCTGGAAGATCATCTGGATGTCGCGGCGCAGCGGCCGCATCGCTCCGACGCCCAGGTGGGTGATGTCGGTGCCCTCGAACTCGATCTTCCCGGCGGTGGGTTCGTCGAGCCGGGTGACCAGTCGGCCCATCGTGGACTTGCCACAGCCGGACTCGCCGACCACGCCCAGGGTCTCGCCGGCGTTGACGGTGAAGTCGATGCCGTCGACCGCCCGGACGGCACCGGTCTGGCGCCGCATCAGGCCGCCGTGGATCGGGAAGTGCCGGGTCAGGCCGGCCACCCGGAGCAGCGGCTCCCGGTCGGAGGCGGGTGCGGGAGAAGGGATGGCCGCCGCCTGAGTGTCCGTCATCGGTTCTCTCCAGAATGGTGGTACGGGGCGGGGCTCACCCTCGGGTCGGGGCGCGCGGCCGGGGCGGGCCTCACAGCCGGGGCGCGATCTCTTCGGCGAAGATGCGGTGCCGGTCGGCGGCCGCGAGGTGGCAGGCCGCGTGGTGTCCGGCAGCGGCCTCGATGAGTGCCGGGACCTCGTCGGCCGAGCGCCCGCCGGTCAGGTCGGCGTACGGGCAGCGCGGGTGGAACGCACAGCCGGAGGGCACGTTGATCAGGCTGGGCGGGGTGCCCTTGACCGGGACGAGCCGGTCCTGGAGCTCCCGGTCGAGGCGCGGCATGGAGCCCAGCAGTCCCCAGGTGTAGGGGTGTTCGGGCGCGTCGAAGAGGGTCTCGGCGGGGCCGCGCTCGACGCACTTGCCGCCGTACATGACGAGGATGTCGTCGGCGAGCTCGGCGACCACCCCGAGGTCGTGGGTGATGATGATGACCGCGGAGCCGAACTCCTCCTGGAGGTCGCGGATGAGGTCCAGGATCTGCGCCTGGACGGTGACGTCCAGGGCGGTGGTGGGCTCGTCGGCGATCAGCAGCGAGGGGTCGTTGACCAGTGCCATGGCGATCATGGCGCGCTGGCGCATGCCGCCGGAGAACTGGTGCGGGTAGTCGTCGACCCGCCGGTCGGGCTGCGGGATGCCGACCCGGTCGAGCATCTCGATCGCGCGGGCCCGGGCCTCCTTCTTGCCGGCCTGCGGGTGGTGCACCCGGTAGGCCTCGACGATCTGCTGGCCGACCGTGTAGTACGGGTGCATCGCAGTGAGCGGGTCCTGGAAGATCATCGCCATCTCGCGGCCGCGCAGCTGCCGGACCCGGTCCGGGCCGGCCGCGATCAGCTCCTCGCCGTCGAGCCGGATCTCGCCGCTGATCCGGGCCCGCTTGGAGCGGTGCAGGCCCATGATGCCGAGCGAGGTGACGGACTTGCCGGAGCCGGACTCGCCGACGATGCCGAGGGTCCGCCCCTTGTTCAGGTCGAAGCTGACCCCGTCGACCGAGCGGACCAGGCCGTCGTCGGTGTCGAAGTGGATCCGCAGGTCCCGGACGGAGAGGAAGGCCTCGCCGCTCGGAGCGTCCCCGGTCGGGGCGGCCACGGGTGCCGTGGTCTTCTGGAGCTCGGTCACGACAGCCTCACCCGGGGGTCGACAAGGGCGTACAGGAGGTCAACCACGAGGTTGCACAGGACGATGAAGAACGCGGCGAGCAGGGTGACGCCGAGGATCTTCGGCAGGTCGTTGTCCTTGATCGCGGAGACCGCGAAGAAGCCGACGCCCTGGAGCGAGAAGACCTGCTCGGTGATGAGCGCGCCGCCGAGCAGCAGCCCGAGGTCCATGCCGAAGATGGTGACGACCGGGGTGAGGGCGGCGCGCAGGCCGTGCCGCACGACGACCTTCCGCTCGACCAGGCCCTTGGCCCGGGCGGTGCGGATGTAGTCCTCGCTCATCGTCTCCAGCATGCCCGCGCGGGTGAGCCGGGCGTAGAGCGCGGAGTACAGGAAGGCCAGCGAGATCCACGGCAGGATCAGGTTGCGGGCCCACATCAGCGGGTCGTCGGTGAAGTTGGTGTACTGCAGGTTGTCCAGGATCGGCCACTCGTAGCTGAACAGCGTGAGCAGCAGGGCGCCGGTGAAGAAGACCGGCAGCGAGACGCCGGCCAGGGCGATGCCCATGGAGAGCCGGTCGAAGATCGACTTCGGCTTGAGCGCGGAGATCACGCCGGTGGTGACGCCGGAGACCAGCCAGACGACGGCGGCGCCGATGGCCAGGGAGATGGTGACCGGGATGCGCTTGGTGAGCTCCGGCCAGACCTCCAGGTGGTTCTTGAACGAGTAGCCGAAGCAGGGCACGTGGCAGGTGGCCGGGTCGGGGCCGAACTGGTACTCGGCACCGGAGACCAGCGCCTTCAGGAAGTTCCAGTACTGGGTGTACAGCGGCTGGTCGAAGCCGAGGTTCTTCTTGACCGCCGCGATCGCCTCGGGGGAGGGGTTCTTCCCGATGTACTGGGCGGCCAGCTGGTCGGTGGTCTCGCCGGCCAGTCGCGGGAGCAGGAAGAAGATCGCGAAGGTGACCGCGCTGACCACCAGCAGCAGCACCGCGGCGGCCAGCGTCCTGCGGATGATGTAGGCAAACACAGTTGGGCGGCTCCGGCGGCCCGCCGCCGTCCGGGATCCTCCGGACGACGGCGGGCGCCGCTGCCTTCACCTGCCTTCAGGGATGCGGAGCCAGGCTCTTACTTGGTGGTGCCGATGTTCAGGTAGTCGTACTCACCCGAGAAGGCCGGCGTGGAGACGAGGTTGGTGGCGCTGTCCGGGCGGTACAGGAAGACCTTGAAGTAGGTCAGCGGCACGTAGACGGCCGCGTCCATGACCTTCTTGTCGATCTGGGCGTAGATCTTCTCGCGGGCCGCCTTGTCGGTGTTGACCGCGGCGTCGTCGATCAGCTTGTTGACCTCGGGGTCGTTCAGCTCGGCGAGGTTGCTGTTGCCGGAGGCCTTGATCGAGCGGCCGTCGACGATCTGCTGCAGGAAGCCGTAGCCGGTCGGCCAGTCGGCGCCCCACTGCATCATCATCAGGCCGACGTTCTTCTCCTTGTTGAACGCCGGGACACCGACGTGGTCGGAGAGGTACTTGCCCTGCGGGTACTGCTGGATCTCGGCGTTGATGCCGACCTTCTTCAGCGCGGCCTGGATCGAGGTGGCGGCGGCGATCTCCGGGCCGCGCTCGGTGCGGGCGGTGAGGACGGTGCTGAAGCCCTCGGGCTTGCCGCAGGCCTTCAGGGCCTCCTTGGCCTTGGCCTCGTCGCCCTTGTTGTCCTTGGTCTGGTAGGTGTTGAAGTCCTCGTGGCCCGGGATGTCCGGCGGCAGCACGGTGTTGGCGACGGCGCCGCGGATCGGGCCGCCGATCGCGGTCTGCACCGAGACCTTGTCGATGGCGTACTGGACGGCCTTGCGGCACTCGACGTTGTCGAACGGCGCGACCTTGGAGTTGATCGCGGTGTAGACCAGGCGGCCGCCGTAGGCGTTGTCCGTGTTGGCCTTGAGCTTCGGGTCCTGGAGGATCTTCGCCTGGGTCTGCTGGTCGACGCCGGCGCCGACCAGGTCGACCTGGGCGTTCCCGGCCAGCAGGTCCTTGTCGATCGTGGACTGCTCGATGTTCATCTTGAGCACGATCTTGTCCGGCAGCTGCTTGCGGATCGGGTCGGTGCTCTTGTCCCAGTTGGTGTTCGGGACCAGGACCGCCTGCTTGCCGTCCTCGTAGCTCTCGAACTTGTAGGTGCCCGAGGAGATGACGTGCTTCACGTAGTTGGAGCCGGTGTCCTTGTCCTTCGGGACCGGCACCGTCTGCGGGGCGGAGACCAGGTAGTCGAAGTCCGCGAAGGCGTGCTTCAGGTGGAAGACGATGGTCTGGTCGTCCGGGGTCTCGATGGACTTGAGGTCGCCCTCCTTGTCCTTGTACGGACCCTGGTACGGCGTCTCGTTGTCGACCAGCATCTCCTTGAAGTACGTCGGCCCGTTGGAGTTGACCTCCGGCGCGTAGTTCGAGCGCAGGACCGCGTACTTGACGTCCTTGGACGTGATCGGCGTGCCGTCCTCGTACTTCAGGCCCGCGCGCAGCTTGTACGTCCAGGACAGGCCGTCCGCGCTCGGCGTGCCGAGCGACTCCGCCAGGTCCGGGACGAGCTTCTGGCCGTCCGGCTGGAAGGTGGTGAGCGGACGCCCGTACAGGCGGGAGAAGTTGTAGATGTACGCGTAGTACGTGTTGCCCGGGTCCAGGGAGTCCGGCGTACCGCGCATCTCGTACGTGACGGTGCCGCCCTTCTTGTCCGAGGCGTTGACGATGCCCTTGGTGCCCGCGTCGGCACCGGTGGCACCGCCGGCCGCGGAGCTGCCGGTGGCGGTGGACTTGGCGTCGTCGCTCTTGGAGCTCGACGAACAGCCGGTGACGACCAGGACCGCGGCGGCGGCTGCGGCGGTCAGTGCGACGGTACGGGACCTACGCATGGGTGGGATCAACCCCTTGAGGAAGTGGTGGCCGAACGGAGGGTCCTGACGCTGGGTCAGTTGCTCTTGGGATCGAGGGCGTCACGGAGCCCGTCGCCGAGCAGGTTGAAGGCGAGCACCGTCAGGAAGATCGCCATACCGGGGACCACCATGTACTGGGGGTCCACCTGGTAGTACTGGATGGCGTCGTTGAGCATCCCGCCCCAGGAGGCCTGGGGTGCCTGGATGCCGACGCCGAGGAAGCTGAGGCCGGCCTCGAAGAGGATGTTGGTCGGGATCAGCAGGGTCGAGTAGACCAGGATCGGACCGACCAGGTTCGGCAGCAGTTCCTTGAACAGGATGAACGGCCCCCGCGCGCCGAGGCTGCGGGCCGCGTAGACGAACTCGCGCTCACGCAGCGAGAGGGTCTGGCCGCGCACGATCCGGCCCATGTAGGGCCAGTTGAAGAAGCCGATCACGAAGATCAGCACCGCGATGTGCAGCGGGAGGCCGTGCAGGCCGAACGCGCCGCCCTGGAGCGAGGCGGAGATCGCGATGGCGAAGAGCAGCAGCGGGAAGGCGAGGAAGACGTCCATCACCCGGCTGATCAGGGTGTCCACCCAGCCGCCGTAGTAGCCGGCCATCACACCGAGCACGACGCCGATGGTGTTGGACAGGAGGGTCGCGCCGAAGGCGACCAGCAGGGAGACCCAGGAGCCCTCGATGACGCGGGAGAGCAGGTCACGGCCCTGCAGGGGGTCGACACCGAGGGGGTGGTCCCAGCTCATCCCGCCCCAGTCGCCCAGCGGCAGGCCGCCGAGGTTGGCGTCCAGCAGGTCCTGGTTGAGTGCGTCGGGGTCGAGGCCGAACACCGATTCGATCGGCTTGGCCAGCACGGCGAGCAGGATCAGCAGGATCACCACGACGCCGCCGGCGACGGCGGCCTTGTCCCGCTTGAAGCGGGTCCAGGCGATCCGGCCGAGCGAGCGGCCCTCGATCTTCTTGGCCGGGCTCGCGGCGGCGTCTGCCTCCGGAGCGTTCCCGGCGGTCTTGATGGGTGCGGTCATGGTCAGTTCGGTCCCCTCGCCGACGGTGGCCGGCCCACGGGTGCCGGACGCCGGGATCGGCGGTACGGCTGGTGCGGACGTGCGGAGGTGCGGACATGCGGAGGTGCGGACATGCGGAGGTACGGGTTGCGGTGTTCCCAGCGGTACGGCGGCGTGCTCAGTACTGCTGCCACGCGGCATGGGCATCACGTGGATCATGCGGTCCGTCAGCGCGTTCGCCTTTGTGAGGCGCCAACCACGCGCGGCGGCTGTTGCAGAACTCTCTGCCATCCGAACTGGCTTACGCCAGTCCTCACAACCGACAGATGCCCAACTGTGATCTGCACCCATGCACCTCCCGAATCTCCGGCATATCCCTCTTCACACAGCTGTAGCAGCCATGTCAAGATGACTTCCACCCACTTCGGGAAGTTCGTCCGGAAAACGTCGAGACCGGTCTGACTTTTCGTCAAACCGGTCTCGGTAAAGGGTAGTTAATGTGTTGTTTGGTCGATCAGCGTCCGGGGTAACCGGGCCACGGCCCCTGGGGCGGCGGCTGCTGCCCCGGCCAGCCCTGCGCGGGCGGGTGCGTGCCGTACCCGTACCCGGGCCCCTGCTGCGAGGCGTACGGCGGCGGAGGCACCGGCGGGTACGGCGCCTGCGGACGCGCCTGCCCGGCCGCCTCCCGGTCGTAGAACGGGCGCGCGTTGGCCCGCATCCAGAGCGCCACCGGGTCGAACTCGTCCGCCATCGCCACCGTCGAGACGGCCAGGCCCTCCGGCGCCACCGCGATCGCCCGCTGCATCAGCGCGCGCACCGCCTCCACCGTGGGCGGCGAGCTCTCGTAGAGGTCCAGGCCGATCGCCAGGTACGGCTCGCCGACCGTCGGACGCACCCACGCCCGCCGCAGCGCCCGCACCGCCCGCACCTCGACCGCCTGCCGCTCCAGCAGCGCGAAGAACTGCTGCGCCGGCACCTGCGGCTCGCTCAGCTTCAACGGACCGGCCGGCAGCCGGTCCAGCCCCGCCGCGACCCGCCGCAGGTCCGCCCACGGCACCCCGACGCCGCCGCCCGGCGCGTGCGGGTTCAGCCAGAGCCCCCAGCGGGTCCGGTACAGCGAGGCCGCGATCTCCCGGCCGGAGATCACCTCGTGCGCCCGCGCCCAGCCGGACGCCGCCAGCTGCTCGGGCGAGGTGACGGCCGGCGCGTAGCCGTGGCCGCTGATCTCCATGTTCCCGTACTGGGCGTCCGCGCTGCCCGGCGTCCCGTGCCAGAGCAGCATCCAGACCTGCCCCTCGGCCAGCGCGTGCAGCAGTGTCTCGTACGCCTCGTAGCGCTCCGGCGCCACCTCGCGCAGGGCACGCTCCAGCGCGCCCGGATCCGGGCGCCCGGTGGGTGCCTGGCCCCAGGGCCCCGGTGCACCGCCAGCTACCGCTCCCGCACTCATGCGCCCACCTCGCTGCGCCTCTTCGTTCCTCGTCTGCCTCCGGCGGCCCGGCGGCCGTCAGCACGCACCCTATGGGGCGCCACCGACCACCGCCACGCCGACGTGCCAGGGTCCGTCCCGCTCGCCCGCCGGACGGCGGCCCGGGGCCGGATCAACCCCTCGTGTAGAAGGGGGCGACCCGGTTCAGCAACCAGTCGACCACCGGGTCGTCCGCGAGGTCGAGCAGTACGAGGTGGACGCCGCCGGGCAGCGGCGCGGTTCCCAGTGCGCGCCCCAGCGCCTCGTTCACCGCCCCCGGATCGGCCGGGGCCAGCGGATCGAGCTGCACGCCCACGAACATCACGGTGGGTTCGCCCTCCACACTGGCCAGTGCCCGCCGTGCGGTCAACACCCCGGGCAGGGCGGACAGTTCGTTCCGGCAGACGGCCAGGAACAGCTCCGGGTCCTCGCCCGGCACCGGCTCGCGCAGGGCCACCCGGCCGCCGGACGGCCCGTCCTGGACCTCCCAGCGGTCCTCGCGCGGCCCGCGGCGCAGCTCGGCCACGCCCTCCGGCGGCACCGGGATCCCGACCGCGGCCCCGGGGTTGACCGCGATCCCGATCCCCAGCGGCAGCCCGCGGGCGAACTCCCAGACCGGCGCGACCGCGAAGGCCATCCCCTGCGCCTGCTGGAGGAAGACCTCCTGCGAGGAGAACACCGGCACGTACGGCTCGCCGGCCAGCTCGGTCGTCGGCAGGTCCAGCGACTCGCCCTGCGGGTCGCCGCCGGCCGGCAGCGGGATCCACACCTGGCTGCGCGCCAGCACCTCGATCACCCGGGGGGTCGCCCCCGGGTCGCCGAGCGCGGCGGTGAGCACCTGCTCCAGTTCGTTGGCCGGCCACCCGCCCCCGCCCGACGGCACCTGTTCCCGGCCGTCCCACCCCTGCTGCTGCTCCACCGGGTTCCCCATGCGCCGCTGTACCGCCCTCTGCTCGCCGACGCCCGCAGCCTAGCGGGCACCGCCCCGGCCCTGCTCCGAGGCGCCCCGCCGCCCCGGTCCGCACCCTCCCCCCCTCCCCTCATCCGGACGGACGTGCCATGATGTCCGCGACTCCGGTGTCTTCGCCGCCGGGGCCCCTAACTCCATACCGGCCGCTCGAACCCGCGCGGGAGAGTCCGGAGTGCCCCGTTCAGGCGGCACAGCCGGCGCCGAAGGAGCAAGTCCTCCCCGGAATCTCTCAGGCACCCCTACCGCACGGGTTAGGCACATCTGGAAAGCGGCGCACGGCCCTGCCGTCCGCCCACCCACGGTGCAAGCCGCCATGCTGTCCCTTGCAGGACAGTGCGCGGTGAAGCTCTCAGGTTCGACGACAGATGGGGAGGCCCAGCCGCCGCATGCCCGCGCGCAGGGTCGGTCCCGAGCAGGGCCGGTTCCGGCGCGTGCACCCCTGAGTGCCCCGACCGAGGAGTTCCTGGCCATGTCGTCCCTCCGCCTGACCGCGCTCGACACGCTGCACCGCGCCCTCGGCGCGACCATGACCGACTTCGCCGGCTGGGACATGCCGCTGCGTTACGGCAGCGAGCGCGAGGAGCACCTCGCCGTCCGCACGAAGGCCGGTCTCTTCGACCTCTCGCACATGGGCGAGATCACCGTCACCGGCCCGCAGGCCGGCGAGATGCTGGACCACGCGCTGGTCGGCTTCGTCTCCGCGCTCGGCGTGCTGCGCGCCCGCTACACCATGATCTGTGCCGAGGACGGCGGCATCCTGGACGACCTGATCGTCTACCGCCTGCGCGAGGACGCCTTCCTGGTCGTCGCCAACGCCTCCAACGCCCAGCTGGTCCTGGACGAGCTGATCGCCCGCGCCAAGGGCTTCGACGCCGTCGTCACCGACGACCGCGACACCTACGCGCTGATCGCCGTGCAGGGCCCCGAGGCCACCGCGATCCTGGCCGACACCACCGACGCCGACCTGCCCGGCCTGAAGTACTACGCGATCCTCCCGGCCCAGGTGGCCGGCCGCGACGTGCTGCTCGCCCGCACCGGCTACACCGGCGAGGACGGCTTCGAGATCTTCTGCAACCCGGGCGACGCCGAGCAGATCTGGCAGGCGCTGACCGCGGCCGGCTCCGGCCGCGGCCTGGTCCCGTGCGGCCTGTCCTGCCGCGACACGCTGCGCCTGGAGGCGGGCATGCCGCTGTACGGCCACGAGCTGTCCACCGAGCTGACCCCGTTCGACGCCGGCCTGGGCCGGGTCGTCCGCTTCGACAAGACCACCAACGAGGGTGCGTTCGTCGGCCGCAAGGCGCTGGAGAGGGCCGCCGCCGAGGCCGAGGCCAACCCGCCGCGGGTGCTGGTCGGCCTCGTCTCCGAGGGCAAGCGCGTCCCGCGCGCCGAGTACAGCGTGGTCTCCGCCGACGGCGGGCCGATCGGCCGGATCACCTCCGGCGCCCCCTCCCCCACCCTGGGCAAGCCGATCGCGATCGCCTACGTGGACGCGGCGCACGCGACCCCCGGCACCACCGTCGCGGTGGACGTGCGCGGCAAGCACGAGCCGGTCCAGGTCGTGGCGCTGCCGTTCTACAAGCGCGCCCGCTGACCCTCCCCCTCCCGAGGCGTGCCCGCCCACCGGGCCGCTTCGCCGTACCCGCTTCCCATCCTGGAGAATGACGTCATGAGCAACCCCCAGCACCTGCAGTACACCAAGGAGCACGAGTGGCTGACCGTCGCCGAGGACGGTGTCTCCACGGTCGGCATCACCAAGCACGCCGCCGACGCCCTCGGTGACATCGTCTACGTGCAGCTGCCCGAGGTCGGCGACGCCGTGACCGCCGGTGAGACCTGCGGCGAGCTGGAGTCCACCAAGTCGGTGAGCGACCTCTACTCGCCCGTGACCGGCGAGATCACCGAGGTCAACCAGGCCGTCCTGGACGACAACGCGCTGGTCAACGGCGAGCCCTTCGACGGCGGCTGGCTGTTCAAGGTCCGCGTCGAGTCCACCGACGAGCTGCTGAGCGCGGACGAGTACACCGCGCTCACCAACCCCTCGGCCTGAGCCGTCCGGGGCGGCCGCAGCGCGGCGGCCGCCCCTCGCCCACCGGCTCCGCCCTCCCGTCGCCCGCTGCCGCCCCCGCGGGGGCGCACCGTGCGCGACTCCTCCTTCTCTCCTCCCGGGAAGACCCCACCATGACGGTTCTGAACCAGTCCCTGCACGCCCTCGACCCGGAGATCGCCGCCGCGGTCGACGCCGAGCTGCACCGCCAGCAGACCACCCTGGAGATGATCGCCTCCGAGAACTTCGCCCCGGTGGCGGTCATGGAGGCCCAGGGCTCGGTCCTGACCAACAAGTACGCCGAGGGCTACCCCGGCCGCCGCTACTACGGCGGCTGCGAGCACGTCGACGTGGTCGAGCAGATCGCGATCGACCGGATCAAGGAGCTGTTCGGCGCCGAGCACGCCAACGTCCAGCCGCACTCCGGCGCGCAGGCCAACGCCGCCGCGATGTTCGCGCTGATCCAGCCGGGCGACACCATCCTGGGCCTGTCGCTGGCCCACGGCGGTCACCTGACCCACGGCATGAAGATCAACTTCTCCGGCAAGCTCTACAACGTGGCCGCGTACCACGTCGACGACAAGACCGGCCAGGTCGACATGGACGAGGTCGAGCGCCTCGCCAAGGAGCACCAGCCGAAGCTGATCATCGCCGGCTGGTCCGCCTACCCGCGCCAGCTCGACTTCGCCGCGTTCCGCCGGATCGCCGACGAGGTCGGCGCGCTGCTGATGGTCGACATGGCGCACTTCGCCGGCCTGGTCGCCGCCGGCCTGCACCCCAACCCGGTGCCGTACGCCGACGTGGTCACCACCACCACCCACAAGACCCTGGGCGGCCCGCGCGGCGGCGTCATCCTCTCCAAGGCCGAGTGGGCCAAGAAGATCAACTCCGCGGTCTTCCCCGGCCAGCAGGGCGGCCCGCTGGAGCACGTCATCGCCGGCAAGGCCGTCGCCTTCAAGGTCGCCGCCTCGGAGGAGTTCAAGGAGCGCCAGCAGCGCACCCTCGACGGCGCCCGGATCCTCGCCGAGCGCCTGCTCCAGGCCGACGTCGCCGAGGCCGGTGCCTCCGTGCTCTCCGGCGGCACCGACGTCCACCTCGTCCTGGTCGACCTGCGCAACAGCCAGCTCGACGGCCAGCAGGCCGAGGACCGCCTGCACGAGGTCGGCATCACGGTCAACCGCAACGCCATCCCGAACGACCCGCGCCCGCCGATGGTCACCTCCGGCCTGCGGATCGGCACCCCGGCACTCGCCACCCGCGGCTTCCAGGCCGAGGACTTCCGCGAGGTCGCCGACATCATCGCCGAGGCCCTGAAGCCGGCCTTCGACGAGACCGTCGCCGCCTCCCTCAAGGCCCGGGTCACCGCCCTGGCCGACAAGTACCCGCTCTACCCGAACCTGTAGTTCGGGCAGAGGTGACCGGCCTCACCCCGCCGGGCCACCTGGGATTCCGGGGCACCGCGCACACTGGAGAGTGCGCGCGGTGCCCCGTCCCGTGTCAGCACCCGCCCGCTCCTCCCACGAGACAGACAAGGACGTCCCTCCGTGGCCATCAGCGTCTTCGACCTCTTCTCCATCGGCATCGGCCCGTCCAGCTCCCACACCGTCGGTCCGATGCGCGCCGCCCGGATGTTCGCCCGCCGTCTGAAGTCGGAGGGCCTGCTGACCGAGGTGACGGCCGTCCGCGCCGAGCTGTACGGGTCCCTGGGTGCCACCGGCCACGGCCACGGCACCCCGAAGGCCGTCCTGCTCGGCCTGGAGAACAACTCGCCCCGCACGGTCGACGTCGACCAGGCGGACCTCGACGTCGAGCGGATCACCGCCGAGAAGCGGCTCAACCTGCTCGGCACCCACCCCATCGACTTCGACCCCGACAGCCAGCTGGTGCTGCACCGCCGCCGCTCGCTGCCGTACCACGCCAACGGCATGACCGTCTGGGCCTTCCGCGCCGACGGCTCCACCGTGCTGGAGAAGACCTACTACTCGGTCGGCGGCGGCTTCGTCGTCGACGAGGACGCGATCGGCGCGGAGCGGGTCAAGCCCGACGACACCGCGCTGAAGTACCCCTTCCGCACCGGCGACGAACTGCTCCGGCTCAGCCGGGAGACCGGCCTGTCCATCTCCGGCCTGATGCTGGAGAACGAGAAGGCCTGGCGGAGCGAGGAGGAGATCCGGGCCGGGCTGCTGGACATCTGGCGCGTCATGCAGGAGTGCGTCCGGGCCGGCATGTCCCGCGAGGGGATACTCCCCGGCGGCCTCAAGGTCCGCCGGCGCGCGGCGTCCGGCGCCCGCGCGCTGCGCGCCGAGGGCATCGGCCCGGCCAACGCGATGGAGTGGGTGACGCTCTACGCGATGGCGGTCAACGAGGAGAACGCCTCCGGCCGCCGCGTCGTCACCGCCCCCACCAACGGTGCGGCCGGCATCATCCCCGCCGTGCTGCACTACTACCTGAACTTCATCCCGGGCGCCGACGACGACGGCATCGTCCGCTTCCTGCTCGCCGCCGGAGCCATCGGCATGCTCTTCAAGGAGAACGCCTCCATCTCCGGCGCCGAGGTCGGCTGCCAGGGCGAGGTCGGCTCCGCCTGCTCGATGGCCGCGGGCGGCCTCGCCGAGGTCCTCGGCGGCTCCCCCGAGCAGGTCGAGAACGCCGCCGAGATCGGCATCGAGCACAACCTCGGGCTCACCTGCGACCCGGTCGGCGGCCTGGTCCAGATCCCCTGCATCGAGCGCAACGGCATGGCGTCGGTCAAGGCCGTCACCGCCGCCCGGATGGCGCTGCGCGGCGACGGGCGCCACCACGTCTCCCTCGACAAGGCGATCAAGACCATGAAGGAGACCGGCGCCGACATGAAGATCAAGTACAAGGAGACCTCGCGCGGCGGCCTCGCCGTCAACGTCATCGAGTGCTGACGGCCGGCACCGGCCGGTGAAGTCCCGAGGCCCGGTGTCCCGGACGAACCCTCGTCCGGGACACCGGGCCTCGCCGTGCGCGCGGGCGGCATCGGCCGGGCGGTCAGCCGGTGCCCGCGGACTCCGGGGCCGGGTCGGTGGACGGGAGCTCGGCCGACGCCGGGTCCGGGGCCGGGTCCCGGTCAGGGTCCGGGGAGCGGCGGGCCAGGGCGGCGACGGCGACCGCGGCGGCGGCCACCGCGGCGGCACCGAGGAGGGTGCCGTGCAGGCCCGTGGTGACGGCGGCGCGGACGGCGTCCGCGGTCCTCCCGGGGAGGTGCTCCACGGCGGCCGGGGTCAGCCCGCCGTCCGTCAGTCCCCCGGCCGCGTCCGGGCCGAGCGCTCCGGTGAGGGAGGACGACAGCCCGGCCGTGTAGACCGCGCCGAGGGCGGCCATGCCCAGCGAGCCGCCGATCGTCCGGAACAGCATCACCGACCCCATCGCGGCCCCCATGTCGCGCGGCGGCACGGCCGCCATGGTGGCCAGCAGGGTGCTCTGCAGGACCAGCCCGATCCCGGCCCCGGCGACGACGGTCAGCGCCGAGGCGAGCGGCCGCGCGGTGTCCGCGCCGAGGGTGAGCAGCAGCAGCGTGCCGAGCAGTGCCACGGCACTGCCGAGCAGCGGGTAGCGGCGCCCGCCGCCCCGGGCCGTCAGCCGGGCGGTGGCGAGCTGGCTGCCGAGCATGCCGAGCATCAGCGGCAGCAGGAGCAGCCCGCCCGCGGTGGGCGAGGCGCCCTGGACGAACTGCAGGTACTGGGGCAGGTAGCCGATCAGGGCGAGCATCAGCGCGCCGAGCAGGAAGCCGAGCACCAGCGCCTCGGTGACCGCGCGGTGGCGGAACAGCGCGGGCGGGATCAGCGGTTCGACGGCCCGCCGCTCGACCCGGACGAACAGGGCGGTCGCCAGCGCCGCCGCCCCTGCCGCGCCGAGCACCTGCGGCGAGGCCCAGCCGTACGCCGTGCCGCCCCAGCTGCCGATCAGGGTGAGGGCCAGGACCCCCGTGGTGAGCAGTCCGGCGCCGGCCCAGTCGATCCGCACCTCGGTCCGCCGGACGGCCGGCAGCCGGACACCGACCGCGACCGCCGTCAGGGCGAACAGCCCCACCGGCAGGTTGACGTAGAAGGCCCAGCGCCAGCTGAGGTGGTCGGTGAGGACCCCGCCCAGCAGCGGCCCGCCGACGATCGCGACGGGCATCAGTACACCGATCACCGACTGCACCCGGCCCCGGTCCCCGGCCGGCACCAGCACCCCGACGACGGCGAGCGCGCCGACCATCAGCCCGGCGGCGCCCACCCCCTGAAGGGCCCGGAAGGCGATCAGCTGCTCCATCGACCGGGAGAGCCCGGCGAGCACCGATCCCGCCAGGAACAGCACCACCGACCACTGGTACGCGCCCTTCCGCCCGTACAGGTCGCCGAGCTTGCCCCAGAGCGGGGTGGCGGCGGCCGAGGTGAGCAGGTAGGCGGTCACCGCCCAGGAGAGGTGGTCCAACCCGCCGAGTTCGCCCACGATGGTGGGCAGCGCCGTCGAGACGATCTGACCGTCGAGAGCTCCGAGGAAGATCCCGAGCATCAGCCCGATCACCCCGAGCCAGGGGAACCGCTTCATCGTTCCGCTTCCTTCCCCCTCCCCCGCGCTCAGCCGGTAAACGGGCGGACGCGCTTGGCGTCGCGCAGCGCCTGGGCCCACCAGGTCAGCTGGTCCAGCAGGGTCTTGGCGGCGGCGTCGGCGGCCGGGTCGACCGCCTTGCCGTCGGAGTCGAACCGCTCCCAGGCGCCGTGGAAGCTGACCGTGTTGCGGATGGTCACGGCGTTCAGCTCGGCCAGGACGATCCGCAGCGCCTCGACCGCGCGCAGGCCGCCGGAGATCCCGCCGTACGAGACGAAGGCGACCGGCTTGGCGTGGAACTCGTGGTTGTGCCAGTCGAGGGCGTTCTTCAGCGGCGCCGGGTAGCTGTGGTTGTACTCGGGCGTGACGATCACGAAGGCGTCGGCGGCCGCCAGGCGGGGCGAGACGGCGGCGAGCAGTTCCTCCGTGCCGGGTGCGGCCGGGTCGCCGAAGGACGGCAGCTCGGTGGGCAGCGGGGTCTCGACCAGGTCGACCACGTCGACCTCCAGGTCCCCCCGGGCGTCGAGGTGCTCGCGCAGCCAGCGGGTGACGACCGGCGCGAAGCGGCCGCCCCGGGTGGAGCCGACGATGACGGCGACGCGCAGCGGCTCGGTGGCGGTGGACGCGGCGGTGGCGGGCGCGGTGGCGGTGGTGGCGGCGGACGTGTTCGCGGACATGGAGATCCCCCTCGATGTGTACAACGTATCTCTTGCGGATACAACGTACACACAGCCGCGTACGCCGTCCACTCCTGATACGTTGTACACATCGAGTGCCGGTCCCCAGGCGTCGGCCACCACCGGAAGGAGCCGCCCATGACCCCGCACGAGGGCACCGCCGCGGAGCAGCCCCCCGCCTCCCTCTGGGAGCGCCTCGACCGCCCGGCACCCGCCCCGCGCACCGCGCTCACCCCGCAGCGGATCGCCGAGGCCGCGGTCGCGCTCGCCGACGCCGAGGGCCTTGAGGCCGTCACCATGCGCCGCCTCGCCACCGCGCTCGGCGTCGCCCCGATGGCCGCCTACCGGTACGTCTCCGGCAAGGACGAACTCCTGGAACTGATGGTCGACTCCGTCCACGCCGAGCTCCCGCTCGACCGCACCGGAACCGACTGGCGCGCCACCATGCGCGCCCTCGCCCTCGCCCTGCGCGCGATGAACCTCGCCCACCCGTGGACCGTCCGGGCCGGCACCCTCGCCCTCACCCCGAACCAGCTCGCCGTCCCCGAGCACGCCTTCGCCGCCCTCGCGGGGCACGGCCTGGACGCCGACACCACGATGGCGGTCTTCCGTACCGTGACCGACTACGTGCGCGGCTCGGTCGCCACCGAGGTCGGCCTGCAGACCTGGCAGCGCGAACAGGGCTGGCCCGACGGCGACGCGACCCGCGCCGCCCTCGCCCCCCGGATGACCTGGCTGATGTCCACCGGCCGCTACCCCGCGTACGGCCGCTACCTCACCGAGGCCACCCGCAAGGACGACCCCGACTGGCAGTTCGAGACCGGCCTCGACTGCGTCCTCGACGGCATCGCCGCCCGCCTGGCCATCTGACCGCCCGCTCGGCGCCCCTTCGAGCGACCTCGGCTCACTGCATCGTCGCGCGGGCCTCGGCGTGGAACTCGACGTATTCGAGGACGGCGCCGCCGGGGTGGCGGGCGGTGAGGTTGCGGCCGGTGGGGACGGTGTTGGGGCCGTCGAGGACCTCGCCGCCGAGGGCGTCGACGAGCGCGAGGACCTCGTCGAGGGAGGTGACGATCAGGGTGGCGTGGGTGGCCCGGTAGGGGGCGAGGGCCTCGGGGGTGCCGGCGACGAGCAGGTGGCCACCGATCGCGGCGAGTTCGAGGTCGCGGTAGGGGAAGCGCAACGACGGCTGCTCACCGGTGAGTTCGACGAAGGTGGGCAGGGCGGTGTCGAGGTCGTCGACGTAGACGCGGGTGTAGGTGCGGACGACGGGCATGCGGGATCCTCCGAGATCATTTCGATTTTCCCGAAACGTTGAACCGAGCCGCATACTACGAGGAGTAGGAGAACGGACGGAAGGGAGGGCCCGGTGGAGATGCCCGTGGTCCTGCACGCCCTCGGCGACCCCGTCCGGCTGGAACTGGTCCGGCGGATGGCGGCCGACGGCGAGTGCGCGTGCAGTCCGGAGGGCCTCGACGTACCGCGCTCCACGCTCTCCAACCACTGGCGCATCCTGCGCGAGGCCGGTCTCACCGACACCCGCGCGGACGGCAAGGCCCGGATCATGTCGCTCCGGCGCGGTCCGGTCGAGGCCGAGTTCCCCGGCCTGCTGGCCGCCGTCCTCGGGGACGGCGAAGGCCGGGCGGGGGCCTGAGCCCGCTCCGCCCGGCCGCGTGCCGGAGGCCGTACGCCTACTTCAGGATCGACCGGGGCACGTCGGTGGCCCGGGTGAACACCGAGACCGGGATCTGGGTGTCGCAGTACTTGTTGCCGGTCGAGACGACACCGATCACCACGCCGTCCACGACCAGCGGCCCGCCGGAGTCGCCCTTGCAGATGCTGTCGGTCGTCCCGGGCCCGGGCATGCCGCAGACCTTCAGCAGCGGCGAGGTGTCGGATTCGGCGTACGGGAAGCAGTCGGCCGGTGCCGCGAGCGTGAGCACCGCCTTCTTCAGGTGGGTGCCCGGGTTGCCGTCCCCGGTCCGCCCGTAGCCGTACACGGTGGCCGTGCGGCCGTACCGGTAGAGCTTCTCGTCGCCCTTCCCCGCCACCCGGACCGTCCGCTGCGGGAGCGGCCGGTCGAGGGTGAGCACCGCCGAGTCGTGGGCCAGGGCGGAGGTGAAGCGGGGGTCGACCTTGAAGCTCTTCACCCGCCGTTCCTGGCCGCCGGTGCCGGTGAGGTCGGTCCGGCCCGCGATCACCCGCAGGGTGGTCGGGTCGTCGGCCTCGGTGACGCAGTGGCCGGCCGTGAGGACCTTGGTGGGGGCGATCAGGGCGCCGGTGCACCACTGCTGGCCGTCCGCCGTCTCCAGGGCGATGACGAAGGGGTTGGCCCTGGTCGTCGTGTCCGACCCGCCGTGGACGGCGGCGGCGGGGGCGGCGGCCACGGCCACCAGCCCGGCGGCGGCCAGCAGGACGGCGAGCGGGCCCCGCGCGGTGCGGGCGGTGCGGGCGGTGGGGGCGGTGGAGACGGTGGGGTGCGGGGCGGCGGTGCGGTTCGGACGTCGGTTCGGGATGCGCATGCTGGGTGCTCCTCTTTCCTCGGGGTTCTGCGGGGTTCTGCGGGGTTCTTCTTGTTCTGCGGGGTCCACCGGGCTCTGCGGGCTCTGTGGGTTCTGCGGGTTCTGCGGGCTCTGCGGGCTCCACCGGGTCTGCCGGCTCCGCCCGGCCGGTCACTGCCGGAGGGCGTCGGCCTCGGTCGACCGCCACAGGCCGGACGAGGGGGCGTGGACGAAGGACGTGGTGCGGACGGTCACCGTGGCGCCGCCGTCGAGCGCGACGGTGAGCGCCGACGCGGTGGCGCCGCTGCCCGGGGCGCCACCGCGAACCAGCGTGACCGCCTCGTGGTTGGCCTGTCCCGGCATCAGGACATTCGGGCCGCCGCCGATCCCCCCGGGGACGGTCGCCTCGACCCCGCCCGCGAAGGTGACGACTCCGACCAGCCCCAGATCGCACGGGGCGGTCCCGGTGTTGCGAGCCGTCAGCAGCAGGCGCCCGGCCGGGCGGGACACGGGCTTCGCCGTGACGGCGAGCTGCCCGGGCGTGCAGGACGGCGCCCGATCGGGCACGGTTGCCGGGCCCGGAGGCCGGGCCGACGGGGATGCGGGGCGCGGGTCGGCGGCCGCGGACCCGCCCGGCGCAGAGGGGCCCGGGCGGGGCGCACCACCTGCCGCACCCGCCCCTCCGGTACCGACCGCGGCCGGTCCAGCGGGGAGCGCGGGGTCGGCCGCCGGCGCGGACGGGACGCCGCGCGCCGGGGTGGCGGGGACGGCCGGGGCGGGAGCGGCGGCGGGCCCCGGGGCAGCCGTGGACGGGGCTGCGGCCGGCCCGCCGACGGCTCCGCCCGAGGTCGTGGCCACCACGGCGGGCGCGACCGCGGCTGCGGGCGGGGGCGCCGCCGCGGTCGGTCCGCCGGCCGCCGGGCTGCCGGAGCACCCGGTGAGGGCGACGGCACCGAGCACGAGGAGCGCGCCGGGAATCAGAGTCCGCTGGATCGTCACGGGTGGGTCCTCTTTTCCACTGGACGGGCCCCGGCCGGTCGGGCGGCTCCCCGGCCGGGGTGCGTTCTGCCGCCGGACCGCAGACTCGCCCGGGTCCCGTCCCGGCCGCCAGGCCTCCCCGCCGATTCGGGACGCTGGAACGCCTACAGGTACCGTGAGCTGCGGATTCGGCGGAGCCTGGAACGCCGCTGCGGGACGAGGGGGGCACCTGGATGAGCGTCGAGACGGAGAAGTTCGCCGAGCTGCTGCGCGAGCTGAAGGACCGTTCGGGGCGCAGCTACGGGGCGCTCGCCGCCCGGCTGCACGTCAGCACCTCGACCCTGCACCGCTACTGCAACGGCGCGGCCGTCCCCAACGAGTACGCGCCGGTGGAGCGGCTGGCCCGGGTCTGCGGGGCGAGCGCCGACGAGCTGGTCGAGCTGCACCGCCGCTGGATCCTCGCGGACGCGGCCCGCCGCCGGGAGTCGGCCGCCCCGGCCGCACCGGCCACCCGCTCGGCCGCCGCAGCTGTCACGGCTGTCCCGGCTGTCACGGCGGCCGTCACCGAAGCCGCTTCCGTCGCCGAGGCCGCGCCCGGCGCCACCAGCGCACCCGGGGCCGGAGCCGCGCCCGGCGCCGACACCGCGCCCCCGGCCGTGACCGCCGCCGCACCGCGGCCCCCGGCGGACGGACTGCCGCCCGCCGCGAACGGGGCGGAGCCGGAGGGGCTCCCGGCGCAGGGGCCCCGGCGCAGGCGGCGCACCACCCGGATCCTGCTCAGCGCCGCCGCCGTGGCCGTGGCCGCCGCGCTGATCCCGGTCGTCGTGCTGACCGGACGCCACGGAACCCCGGCGGCCGGCCCCGGACCGTCGGCCGCCGCCACCGCGCCCCTCCCCGCCGCCACGGCTCCCGACACGGCGGGCCGCCCCGTCCCGCCGGCCGACCCGGCGACGGCCCCCGTCCCCGCCCCCACCACGGCCGACGCTCCCACCCCCACGCCGACGCCGACCCCCACGGCCGCCGACGACGAAGCGCCGTTCCACGTGAACGTCCTGACCGACAACTGGGGCAGCCCCTGCGGCCAGTGGTTCCTGTCCGCCCAGCCGCCCGGCACGACGCCCGCACCCCCGGGAGGCCGCCGGATGGACGCCTGGGCGGCCGACCGGCGCGCCGTCCCCGGTGGGCACCTGCGGCTGCAACTGACCGCGCAGGGCTCCGAGGACAAGCCCGTCGTCCTGCACGCCCTCTACGTGCAGGTGGTCAGCACCCGCCCGGCGCCCAAGTGGAACGCCTACACGATGGGCTCGGGCTGCGGCGGCGCCCTCACCCCGGCGGCCTTCGCGGTCGACCTGGACGCGGCCGCTCCCCGCCCCGTGCCCGTCCCGGCGATGGAGGGGAACGCCAAGGGCAGGACCTCCGACTTCCCCTACCGGGTCTCGTCCACCGATCCGCAGGTGCTGAACGTCGACGCCTCGACGGCGGGCCAGGACGTCAGCTGGTACCTGGAGGTGGTGTGGAGCAGCGGCGACCGCCAGGGCACCCTCACCGTCAACGACCACGGCAAGCCCTTCCGGACGGCCGGCCTGCGCGGCGCCCCGGGCTACTTCTGGGCCGACGACACCCGCGGCTGGACCCGCACGCCCGTCGAGGACTGAACCCGGCCCTCCCCGCACGGAGCCGCCGCCGTCCGGAGCGGATCCGGACGGCGGCGGTGCGGATCCGGCGCGGATCCGGAGGGGCTCCGGAGGAATCCGGGGGGGGAACCCGGCGCGGCGCTCCCGGGGTGCCCGCCCCCGCAGCCTGCCGCGGACACCCCTCCCGGCCGTCAGCCGCCGAGCGTGCCGAAGAAGGCGCGGACGTCGGCGACGAAGGCCTCCGGCTGCTCCAGCGAGAGGAAGTTGCCGCCGCGCTCCAGCTCGGTCCAGTGGGTGACGTTGTGGTCCCGCTCGGCGAAGCGGCGGATGGCGATGTCGGTGCTCAGGGCGACGGCCACGCCGGTCGGGACGGTCCCGCGGGGCTTCGGGGCCCAGGCGCTCGGGTCGTGGCCCGACTCGTAGTAGAGGTTCGCGGAGGAGCCCGCGGTGCCGGTGAACCAGTAGACGCTGACGTTGGTCAGCAGCCGGTCACGGCCCACGGCGTCCTCGGGGAGCTCGGCGGCCGGGTCCGTCCACTCCTTGAACTTCTCGGCGATCCAGGCGAGCTGGCCGACCGGCGAGTCGTGCAGGCCGAAGGCGAGGGTCTGCGGGCGGGTCGACTGGATGGCGACGAAGCCCATCTTGTCCTGCTGGAAGTTCTCCAGCCGGGCCAGCCGCTCCTGCTCGGCCTCAGTCAGCCCCTCGAATTCGGCGGGGTCCCCGGAGGGGAAGGTGACCAGGCCGTTGACGTGGACGCCGACGACCCGGTCGGGCACCTGACGCCCCATCTCGGCGGCGATCCAGGCCCCGCCGCCCGTCCCCTGGACCCCGTAGGAGTCGTATCCGAGCCGGCCCATCAGCTCGACGAACGCGCCCGCGATGCGGCCGGTGTTCCAGCCCGCCTCGCCGAGCGGACCGGAGAAGCCGGTGCCGGGCGTGGAGGTCACGACGACGTGGAAGTCCTCCGCCAGCGGCCGGACGACCTCGACGAACTGCACGAACGAGCAGGGCCAGTCGTGCATCAGGAGCAGCGGCACGGCCGCCGGGTTCTGCGAGCGGACGTGCAGGAAGTGGATGTTCTGGCCGTCGATCCCGGTGGTGAACTGCGGGAACCCGTTGAGCTCCGCCTCCGCCTTGCGCCAGTCGAACCCGTCGGCCCAGTACGCGGCCAGGTCCTTGAGGTAGGCGGTGGGCACACCCCGGCTCCAGCCGGCGCCGGGGATCTCGGTGCCCCAGCGGGTGCGGGCCAGCCGCTCGCGCAGGTCGTCGAGCTCGCTCTGCGGGACGTCGATGCGGAAGGGCTGGATCCGGGCGTCGGTGTGGCTGCTGTTCTCCATGGGGACAACAGTATTCTCGATATAGGCACGATTCGTTCCTAATCGCAGATCAGGCTGGTCCCCATGCTCGATACCTCCGCACGGCTGCTGCGCCTCCTCTCACTGCTGCAGACCCGGCGCGCCTGGCCCGGATCCGAACTGGCCGAACGCCTCGGCGTGAGCGGCCGCACCGTCCGCAACGACATCGAGCGGCTGCGCGAGCTCGGCTACCCCGTGGACGCCACGCGCGGCACCACCGGCGGCTACCGGCTGGGCGCCGGGGCGGCCATGCCCCCGCTCCTGCTCGACGACGAGGAGGCCGTCGCGGTGACGGTCGCGCTGCGCACCGCCGCGCAGGGCGCCGTCCCCGGCGCCGAGGAGACCTCGCTGCAGGCGCTGGCCAAGCTGGAGCAGGTGCTGCCCTCGCGGCTGCGCCGGCGGGTGCGGGCCATCCAGGCGTACACCGTGGCCGTGCCGGCCGACCGACCGGCACCGACCGTGGCCGCGGACGTGCTGACCGCCCTGGTGTCCGCCTGCCGCGACCAGGAGCGCCTGCGCTTCGACTACCTGGACCACTCCGGCGCGCCCACCCGCCGCACCGTGGAGCCGTACCGGGCGGTGAACTGGGGACAGCGCTGGTACCTGGTCGCGTGGGACGTCGAGCGCGAGGACTGGCGGACCTTCAGGGTCGACCGGATCCAGCCCCTCACCCCGACCGGACCGCGCTTCACCCCGCGCGAACCGCCCGGCGGCGACATCGCGGCGTACGTCTCCCGACGGGTGTCGAGCGCGGCCTGGCGGTACCACGCGCGGGTGACCGTCCACGCCCCGGCGGCGGCGGTGATCGAGCGGATCAACCCCGCGGTCGGCACGGTGGAGGCCGTCGACGCCGGCACCTGCGTCCTGGTCACCGGCGCCGACACGGTGCAGACCCTGGCGGTCTACCTGGGCATGCTCGACCTCGACTTCGACGTCACCGAGCCCGCGGAGCTGGTCGTCCACCTGCGCCGGCTCGCCGACCGCTACGCCCGGTCCACCCCGCCCGCCGACTGAGGCCCGGGCCCGCACCTGCGGGCCCGTTCCCCCCGCCCCCCTGGCGATCGAACGGTCTCCGGAAAACGGCCTAGCGGCGCACGGGGCTGGGCAGGCTCGGTCGGACGTCGGACGTCGGACGTCGGACCGACGACGATCTCAGGACATCGAGCCGAGGAGCCCGCGATGACCGCAGTGCACGAATCCGTACTCGACGCGATCGGCGGGACGCCGCTGTTCCGCCTCTCCAGGCTCGGCGCCGGCCTCGCCGCGCCGGTCTACGCCAAGGCCGAGTTCCTCGGCATCGGCGGCAGCGTCAAGGACCGCGCGGCGCTGTCCATGGTGCTGGCCGCCGAGCGGGACGGGCTGCTGAAGCCCGGCGGGACGATCGTCGAGGCGACCTCCGGCAACACCGGCATCGGCCTGGCCATCATCGGGGCTCAGCGCGGGTACCGGGTGATCGTGGGGGTGGGCGACAAGGCGTCACCGGAGAAGTCGGACATCCTGCGGGCGTACGGCGCGGAGGTGGTGCTCGCGCCGACCGTCCTGCCGCTGGAGGATCCGGCGCACCTGTTCAACGTCATCCGGCGGCTCGCCGAGGAGATCCCCGGTGCCTGGTTCGCCAACCAGTACGACAACCCGGCCAATCCCGACGCCCATCTCCGGACCACCGGGCCCGAGATCTGGGAGCAGACCGCCGGCCGGGTGACCCACTTCGTCGCGGGGGTCGGCACCGGCGGCACCATCACCGGCACGGCGGAGTACCTGAAGGAGGTCTCCGGCGGCACGGTGACCGTCATCGGCGCCGACCCCGAGTCCTCGACCTACGGCGGCGGCGACGGCAGTCCGTACTTCGTCGAGAGCATCGGCCACTTCCTGCACCCCGCCACGGTCGAGGACCGCCAGCCGGAGGCCTACCGGACGGACGCCCCGGACGCCTTCGAACGCGTCCCGGACCGCGAGTCGCTGCTGACGGCACGCCGGCTCGCCCGCGAGGAGGGCATCCTGGCCGGGCCGTCCTCCGGCACGGCGGTGGCGGCGGCCCTGCGGGTGGCGCGCCGGCTGGGCCCGGACGACCTGGTCGTGGTGCTGCTGCCGGACTCGGGCCGCTCGTACCTGTCCAAGGTGCACAGCGACGCGTGGATGCGGCAGTGGGGCTTCCTGGAGGAGTCGGAGGGGGCGGGCGGCCTGCGCCCGCTGCTGGACGGCGCCGGGCCGCTGGTCGCGGTCGACGCCTACACGACGGTGGGCGAGGCGGCGCGGGCCCTGCGCGGCGCCCCGGGCGGGATCGCGCCGGCCGTCCAGCCGCGGACGGCCCGTCCGTACGGGGTGAGCGCGATGGAGGTGGTCGGCTCGGTGTCGCGGGAGGTGCTGGCGGCGGCACTCGCCGACGGCACCGCCGAGCCGGACGACCCGCTGGGCGCGCTGCTCGGACCGGCGCTGCCGACGGTGGGTGTCGGGCAGTCGGCGGAGGAGGCCCGCGGGGCGCTGGGCGCGGGGCATCCGGGCGTACTGGTGCTGGTGGACGGCCGGGCCGCGGGGGTGCTGCCGAGGTCGTCCCTCGGCGACGGGTGACCGCGGGGACCGGGTGTCCCGGCTGTCCGGCCGTGCGACGCGGTGACCGTGGCAGCCGCGGAAGCCGCGGCGCGGTCGCCGCCCACCGGGCGTTCGTCCCGCCGGGCGGTTCGGCCCGGCGGGCGGGCGCCGTTCCTAGGACCGGCGCGGCTCGCGCCACATGCTCCACAGCGTCGGTCCGCCGCCGGGGAGTTCCAGCTCCTCCCGCACGGTGAAGCCGAAGTGCTCGTAGACGGGGAGGTTGGCCGCCTTGGAGGACTCCAGGTAGGCGGGCAGGCCGGCCGCGTCCGCCTTGGCCAGTCCCGAGCGGAGCAGGGCGGACCCCTGGCCCTGGCCCTGCGCGGCGGGGTCGGCGCCGATCAGCGCGAGGGACCAGTGCGGCTCGCGGGGTGCGTGTGCGGCGGCCACCTCGACGGCCTCCCCGAACAGCCCGGCGCGGTCGCCGAGGAGGTCCTGGAGGTGCCGGATGGTCTCCGCGTCGGGAACGGCCTTGTCCTGCGCCGCCGCCGGCACCCAGAAGGCCGCCGCGGCCGCGGTGCGCTCGCACACCGCGTTGTGGAGGTACTGCCGGGTGAAGATCGTGCTGAAGTAGTCGGCCAGGGAGGCCCCGCGGGTGGCGTCGTCGGGGAAGAACCAGCGCATCATCGGGTCGTCGTCGAAGGCCAGGGCCAGGGAGCGGCCGATCTGTGCAGCGTCGTCGATCGTGGCCGGCCTCGGCGTGTTCGTTATCCGCATACGGACATTCTGCAGATGTTGATCTTTCCCGAAGGGGCGGGGCCCCGGCGGAACCGTCGGCCGCGGAGCAGGGCTGACCACACATCAGGCACCGGCGCGCGGCCCTGGGCGGAGTTCAGGCGGAGGCGGCCATGCGGCGCCGGAGCTCGTCGTCCGACACGTCCTCCAGGTGGGTCAGGAACACCCACAGGTGGCCCGACGGGTCCCTGAGGATGACGGTGCGGTCGCCGTGGAACATGTCCGTCGGCGGCTGGACGATCACGGCGCCGGCGGACTCCGCGCGCTCCGCCAGTGCGTCGACGTCGGGGACGAAGACGTGCAGGGTGACGCTGGTGCCGCCGAGCGCGGCCGGTGCGGCGAACGCGGCGGCCTCGGCGGCGTCCGGACTCGAATCGCCCAGCATCAGGACCGACGGCCCGATGGTGATCTCCGCGTGCAGGACGCCGCCGTCCGGGGCGTCGATCCGGAACTCCTCGCGGGCGCCGAACGCCCGCCGGTAGAAGTCGATCGCGGCGGCGGCGTCGTCCACCATGATGTGCGGGACGACGGCGTGGCGATAGCGGGCGGGTGTCACGGCGTCGGCGGTGGGCGTGGTCACGGCGGTCCTCCTGGCAGGGGCGCCGCCGGTCGGTCCGGCGGCCATGGGGAGACCGTAGGAGTTGAAGCCGACTTGAAGTCAAGGAAGCCCCCGACCGGTTCGCCTGCCCGCCCCGAGCCCCGGGCCCCGGACTCCGCTCTTCCCCGGCCGTACGCCCCGGCCTGCCCCGTCCGGTCGAGCACTACTGCTTCACCTCGAACCAGACGGTCTTGCCGATGTGGCCCGGACCCCGGGGGTGGGCGCCCCAGGCGGTCGCGAGGGCGGCGACGAGTTCGAGGCCCCGGCCGGTCTCGTCCTCGGGACCGGCCCGGCGCGGGACGGGAAGCCGGGGGTCGGCGTCGGACACCTCGATACGGAGGGTGGAGCCGTCGAGGACGGAGCAGCCGACCAGGATCAGACGGTCACGCGGGGCGTCGGCGTGACGGCAGGCGTTGGTGGCGAGTTCGCTCAGGAGGAGCAGGGCGACCTCGGTCGCCTCGTCGGGAACGCTCCACTCGAAGGCCTGCCGGAGCAGCCGGGCGCGGGCACGGCCGACGCTGCGGGGGTGGCGGGGAAAGGTCCACTCGACGACCATCGTTGTCCTTGGTGTGGGGAGGGGATCGGCGTCACCCACAGGAGCGGAGTTCGGCCATTTCTCGTTCCAGGAAACGACCGGCGGGCATAGCCTCGGGAGTCACGCCAGTGGTACAGCGGGTGATTGACCCGCTGGTCGACCGCAAGAGATGGGGGTCCGGCGATGAGCGCGCCCGCACAGCCGCCGATGGCTTGGAAGTACTGCGGCGACCAGATCAAGCGGTGGCGCACTCAAGCGGGCGTGACGCGCGAGGAGTTGAGCCGGGCGGCCAACTACGACATCGAGAGCGTGCGGTCGATGGAGTCGGGGCGCCGGAAGCCGTCGCTGAAGCTGCTGGAGACAGCGGACGAGCTGTGCAACGCACGGGGGATGCTGCTGGGGGCGCAGGACTACCTGGCTCCGGAGAAGTTTCCGTCCTACTCGCTCAGCTTCGCCCAACACGAGGCCGAAGCAATCGCACTCAACTCCTACGAAGCCCTTCTGATTCCTGGGCTTCTGCAAACGGAGGAGTACGCGCGCGAGTTGATCAGCCACAGCTACCCGCCCCTGGATGACGAGACTGTCGACGCACGGGTTTCAGGCCGACTCCAGCGTCAGGAGAAGTTGCGGCTCTCTCCAACCGTGCTGTTCAACTTCGTGATCTACGAGGCTGCTTTCCGTGCAGTCGTGGGCAGCGTCGGGCTCATGAAGCGCCAGCTCGGCCACATTCTTGAGGCCATGCAGTTGAGGAACGTGTCAGTCCAGGTGCTCCCCATCGATCGCGCCGCATACGCAGGGCTGAGCGGCCCCATGGTGCTGCTGGAGAGCCCGGATCACCACCAGGTCGCCTACGTCGAAGCCCAGGACACCGGCGCCCTCTATGCCGACCCTGACAAGGTGAGCACGCTCGCACAGCGCCATGGCATGATCCGCATGCAGGCCCTCAGCACCGAGGAGTCCGAAGAGTTCATCAGAAGACTTGCGGAGGAACTATGAGCACCGGGCTCAGGTGGATCAAGTCCACCTACAGCAACGACCAGGGCGGCAACTGCATCGAAGTCGCCGCCTCCCCCGCCACCGTCCGCGTCCGGGACTCCAAGGATGCGGACGGTCCGCAGCTCTCCTTCTCGCCCTCCGCCTGGGCCGACTTCGTCGCCTTCTCGGCGGCCGAAGCTCAGGTGCCGGGAGCCGAGTGACTTTCATCGGAATGGGTGGGTGAACACACCCACCCACCCTCCCCAAGTGGGCCTGCAACCAGCCCATATGACTATTCGTCACCAGTCGCCACGGTGCGCCACGGCCATGTAGCGTGCGCATAGACGAATCAACCCCCGCCGGTGCTGGAACACCGAACGGGGGTCTGACCAGGTACGACACACAGGAGTCGCTCCGGTGGCTACACATGACTTTAGCGTCCCCACACTCCCCGGCGGGCCCGAACTCGCCGCTCCGGGCTACGGAAAGCGTTCCGCGCCGGACCAACACCCGCGCGACGCACGCGACTTCGCACATCTGCCCGTCCGCGAGGCGTATCTCGCGAATATGATCGACCGGTTCCCCGAGGGCGCCGCGATGGACGTGAAGTCGCTCGCCGCCTTCAACCCGCTCTACAAGCAGCAGGCCGTCCGGACCGCGCTCAACAACCTCTCCGCGGCCGGCCACCTCCGCCGGGTCCGCGAGCGGGTCGGCGCCGACCGCACCCAGTGGGTCTTCCGCACCTACTTCTCCCGGACGCCGCGCGGCGACGCCTGGTGGAACCACTTCATCGCCACCGGGGAGCCCGGCGGCGAGGGCAACCCGCCGGAGGGCGAAGCGGCCGACGACCGCCCGCCTCCCCCGGCGGAGGACCCGGGCAGCACCGCCTCGCCCTCCCCGGCCTACCGCACGCTCGCGGACCTCGGGCGCGCCGACCGGCGCCTCTCCCTCTCGGCCGCCGACTGCGCCGCCCTCGAACCGCTCGCCGCCGCCTGGCTGGCCCGCGGCGCCACACCGGACGTGCTCACCACCGCACTCACCGCCGGGCTGCCTCCGGAGGTCCACAGCCCGGCGCCGTTCACCCGTCGGCGGCTGATCGAGAAGCTGCCGCCGGAACAGCCGGTCGCCGCCACAGCAGCAGCGCCCCCGCCGACCCGCGTCGCCGAGTGCACCGACTGCCGCGTCCCGGCCCGCCCGCAGGCCCTCCTGGGCGGCCTCTGCCGCCCCTGCCGGACGGGCGGCGGGGCCCGGCCCGTCGCGTCCCCGAATCCCGCATGGCTCACACCCTCCGCCGTCCACCGGCACGCCGCCCGCGCCCGGGCCGGCCTCAGAACCGGGCCGAACACCGGGCCCCACACCGGACCCCACACCGGACCCGGCACCGGACCGAACACCCGTCCAGGAACCGGGTACCGGCCCCGAGACGTTGATCGATCGCCCGCCTAGACTGCCGAGAGGGCGGACGAGGGGGTGGGGCGGTGCCGGGGCAGCGGGAGTGGTCGCTCTACCAGGGCGCGGACGGGTCCGCGCCCGTGCAGAAGGAACTGCAGAAGGCCGATCTCGCCCCGCACGAACGGGCCAAGCTGTTCGTCCTGATGAACCGCGTCAAGGACCGCCAGACCCTCCCCGGCGACGTCAAGGACCTGGGCAGCGGCATCCTGGAGGTCCGGCTCACCGGCGACCACCGCACCTTCCGCCTGCTCTACGCGGAGCAGGCGGGCGGACTGGTCCTGCTCGCCCTCTCGTTCTTCCAGAAGAAGTCCCAGAAGACCCCGTCGAACGAGCTCGGCGCCGCCTCTAAGCGGCTCAGGGAGTGGCGGAACAGAACACCGGACGGCTGAGTTCCCGGTTCTCGGTATCGGCTTTGGGCGATACTGTGAGAAGACTCGGAGGGGAGGAGACCATGGCGTCCGCACTGCACGATCTTCTCGGCATCGATCTCGACGACCCCCGCACCGCGGCGGCACTCGACGACGCGAAGGCCTACGCGGAACTCGTCGAGACCCTGGTGGTGGCCCGGCGGAAGTGCGGGCTCACCCAGCGCGAGGTGGCCGAACTGATGGGCACCTCGCAGTCGACCGTCTCCGAGTTCGAGCGCGTCGGCGGCGACGCCCGCTACTCGACGCTCCAGCGCTACGCGCGGGCGGTCGGCGCACGGCTGCACACCCTGGTCGACCACACCGCCGCCGAACTGACCCCGGTCTGGACCCCGGCGCCCGTCGCCCTCCAGGTGCAGGTCCGGGTGACGGCCCGCGAGCGCGCGCAGCGGCCCCGCACGACGGTCTGGACGGACGGCGACGCCCGGTCGGTGACCGTCTGATGGCGTCACCCGCCACCCGCCGCCCGGTGCGGCGGTTCGGGAGCTTCCAGGAGCTCGCCGAGGCCGCCCAGCTGGACGACGTCGTGTTCCTGGAGGTCGGCGGGCGCCGGCTGTTCGACCGGCCGGAGCCCCGCCCGGAGGACGAGCTGCGCACCGCGCTGTCGGTCTGGCTCCGGCAGGGCGACGACGGTGCGGCCCTGGAGGTGCGCTGCCGGCTGGAGCTGGCCGCCGCCCAGGCGGACTTCGTCGTCGACGCCGTGGCGGCGTTCTCGCTGGGCGACCCGTTCGAGCTGGGGCCCGAGGAGCAGCAGTGGTTCGTCGACCAGGTCGGCGTGACGGTGCTCTACCCGTACCTGCGGGAGTCGGTGCACAGCACGGCCGCCAAACTGGGCCTCGACGTCCCGCTGCTCTCGGTGCGCAGCCCGTGGCCGTCCGCACATGCCGGACACAGCTCGCACACGGCGCAGACAAGCGGCGAATAATGCCGATCATGAATAATCTCAGGCGACAGCGTGAACCTATGCAAATTCCCAAGGTGAACTAAGTTACAAACCTTGCAATCGAAGCCATCCGGTTTGCCCACATGCTGAGATTCGTGCGATAGTCGAAGTGTCCGACGGCGGGCGAGAACGAATCGCCGTGGGCACACGGAGACTACGGCTGGCCCGACCTGGCACGGCCGTCGCCCATCGTGCGGCACGCACCCCCTTGGCCGGCGCGATGACCTGCAGGGGCCCCCATCCACCGGACCATGGTGAAGTCGGGGGCCCTGCGTGTTTTCCGGACCCGTACGCCCCTGCACCCGCGGCCCGCGCACCCGTACACGCGTGCACCGTCCGCGCGTGCGCCGTCCGGGGCCCGGGCCGCGGGTGCTCCCCGGGCCCGGCGGCCTCCGGCGACGACACACTCCCGCGCGCGAGCGCCCGGGTCAGTGCCGGTCGCGCACCTTCAGCTCGAACCACACGCCCTTGCCACGCGGCAGCAGGTCGGCGCCCCAGCGGTCCGCCAGGTCGTCGACCACCCTCAGCCCGCGCCCGCGCTCGTTGATCGGCAGCGGCTCGGCCAGGATCATGCACGGCAGCGCCCGTGAGGAGTCCCGCACCTCGACCCGCAGCCAGCCGGGCTTCCGTGACACCTGAAGTCCGATGGTCCGCCCGGCGGCATGCCGCACCGCGTTGGCCACCAGCTCGCTGGTCAGTAACTCTCCGACCTCCAGCTGCTGGTGCAGGTCCCAGGTCTCCAGGACCGAGAGCACCAGCCGGCGCGCCACCGGGCCCGACTCCGGCCGGGAAGGCAACCGCACCTCGCCGGACGCCGACTGGTCGCACAACCTGCCGACGTACATCCGCTCCAGCTCCTCCGAGCTGAGCCGCTCCAGGGCCGCCAGCGCGTCCTGGAAGCACGCCCACGACGCGTCAGCAACCAAGCTGGACGCGAGAAGTGATGACTGATCTGTTTCGCCCCAACCCGCCATGCGGTCCATCATTGCGGAACGCAAGCGGCCGCGTACGGACAATGAGCAAACGATCACTACTCGCTCGGCATATGCCGCGAGCAACCCGGGTCTGCGAACCGTCAAGCCCGGGTTGCCGCGCACCGCCTCCTACCAGGCACTCCAGTCCAGGTTCCAGCCGCTGAGCCCGTTGTCCGGGGCGACCTGGCCGCGCGAGGAATTCTTCACCGACACGACGTCCCCGATCAGCGAGCCGTCGTAGAACGTGCCCGCCGAGGTGCCCGCGCCGCCGCCCTTGACGTCCTTCAGACCCACGCAGCCGTGGCTGACGTTGTCCGCCCCGAAGGCGTTGCTCCAGTAGTTCCCGTGCACGTACGTGCCGGAGTCGGTGAGCCGCATGGAGTGCGGAACCTGGAGGTCGTAGGGGTCGCCGGTCATCCCGGGCATGCTGCTGGACTGCATCCGCACCACGCCCTCCTTGGACATGACGACCATGGTGCCGTTCCAGGTCGGGTGCTCGGGCGAGCCGGAGGTGATGTCGATGACCGAGCTCTGACCATCCCGTACGACGGTCATCTCATGCGCCTTGGCGTCAACCGTCGAGATCTGGGATCGCCCGATAGTGAAGGGCTCGTCCCGCTCGACACCGCCGTAGACGCCCGGAGCGATCTCCACGTTCTTCAGCCGGTACTGGACGGTGACGTTGGTACCGGGCGTCCAGTACTTCTCCGGACGGAAGTCCAGCCGACGGTTGCCGAACCAGTGACCCTTCACCACGGTCCCGTTGTCGGTCTTGAAGGAGATGCCCTTCGCGACCGCCTCCTTGTTCTTCACGTCCTTGTCGAAGGTCACCGAGACGATCATGCCGACCCCGTAGGCGGCGTTGTCCTCGACGTTGTCGGCGGCCTTCGCCTCGCGCTCCGGCGTCAGCGTGGTGAAGCTGCTGTCCGCCGCCGCGACCACGCCGCCGGCGTCCGTCGCCAACGCGCTCACCTGGTAGGCGGTGCCGACCGCCAGCGGGCCGGACGGGACCCAGTTCGACCCGTCGGCGGCGATGGCACCGGCCACCTCCTTGCCCGTCTTGTCGCTCACCTTCACGGTGGTGAGCTTCCCCCCGGCCACCGCGACCTTGAGCGTGCCGTCGGGGGCGACGTCCACCGAACCGCTCTTCGGCTGGATGTCCACCACCGCCTGCGAGACCTTCGGCGCGGCCGCCGACGGCGCCCCGGCCCCGGCGCCCTCCCCCGCCGCGGCTCCTGCCGCGGTTCCTGCCGAGCTGGCCGGAGCGGCCGACGGCGAGGCCCCCGCGGCCCCGCCGGCGCCCAGCTCGGCCTTGGCCGCGCTCCCGTTCCCGCCACTCCCGCCACAGGCGCTGGTCAGCACCAGCGCACCACCGACCAGACCGGCGGCCACCATCCTGCGTATCGACTTCACCGTCGACCCCCCTTCTCGGTCCCGCGCTCGTCCCCGCCCTGGTGCCGGGGTGTCGGGAGACCCGACAGATACACGCGGCAGCCTCCGGAAAGGTTGCGCCGTTCGGGGGGCGATCGGCCCGGGAAACGGGACCGGCCCGACCCCAACGAGTGAGGATCGGGCCGGGCGCTCGCGAACCGGGACTGACCGGGTCTACCAGCGGGTAGGGACTACCAGTTGGGCCAGAGGATGTTCCAGCCGCTCAGCCCGTTGTCGGGCGCGACGGTCTTCTCCTTCGAGTTCTTCACGGTGACCACGTCGCCGATGATCGAGTCGTTGAAGAACTTGCCCGCCACCGAGGTGTCGCTGCCGCCCTTCTCGTCCTGCATCGAGATGCAGCCGTGGCTGGCGTTGGACTTCCCGAAGGGGTTGGCCCAGTAGTTGCCGTGCACGAAGGTGCCGGAGGTGGTCAGCCGCATCGCGTGCGGCACGTCCGGGATGTCGTACTCCTCGCCGAGGTTCACGGTCTGCGAGTTCATCCGGGTGACCTTCTCCTTGCTGGAGATCACCATGGTGCCGTTCCAGGACGGGTTCTTCTCGTCCCCGAGGGTCACCGGCACGGTGTGGCTCACGCCGTCCCGGGTCACCGTCATCTGGTGCGAGGCCGAGTCCGCGACGGAGACCTGCGAGCGGCCGATGACGAACGGCTCGTCCTTCTCCACGTCGCCGTAGATGCCCGGGGCCACCTCGACGTTCTTCAGCCGGTACTTGATGGTCACCTTGGTGCCCGGCGTCCAGTACTTCTCCGGGCGGAAGTCCAGCCGGCGGCTGCCGAACCAGTGGCCCTTCACCTCGGTGCCGTTGTTGGTCTCGAAGGAGATGCCCTTGAGGACCTCGGCCTTGTTCTTGATGTCCTTGTTGAAGACCACCGAGACGATCATGCCGACGCCGTAGGTGGCGTTGTCGGCGATGTTGTCGTTGGTGGAAACCTTCTTGTCCGGCGTCAGCGTGGTGAACGAGGTCGTCGACGCCGCCACCAGGCCCTCGGCGTCCGCGGCCTGCGCGTTCACCTTGTACGCCATGCCGACGGCCAGCGCGGCGCTCGGCTTCCAGCCGAGGCCGTCCGGGGTGATGGCCCCCGTGACCGGCTTGCCCTCCTTGTCGGTCACCTCGACCGTGGTGAGCTTGCCGTTGGCCACCGACACCTGGAGCGCGTTGGTCGGCGCGACGTCCTGGGCACCGTCCTTGGGCTCGACGGTCAGCACCGCAGCCGAGGTCTTGGGCGGCGTCGAACTCTGGGCGGGTGCCGGCGTCCCCCCGTCACCCGCTCCGCCCGTGCCGCTCGCGCCCGCGGTCGCGGCGGCGTCGCCGCCGGCCTTGGTCTCGCCGCCCTTGTCGTCGTTGCAGGCCGCAGTGAGCAGCAGCACCCCGCCCATCGCCAGTGCAACCGCACTCTGACGCAGGCGACGGTTCGTGGTGGTGGTGCGTATCGCGGCGTCGGCCGCCCTAACCGGCTTCACGGTCTCTCCCCTCCCGGTGTCCACCCTGATGGACGCGCTACCGCCCAGGTGGGTTGCACCGGACCGGCGATCTTCCGCACCGGGCTTCGGCGCGGCAAGCCAGGATAGCTGGGCCGAATGAGTGAATCTTGGGGAGGATCCCAGTGAATACGGGTGAAGATCATCCGTGCGGGACCTTCACGACTCGGTGATCTAGGAGGTCACGGCCCCACTCCCGGGCGGGGCCGCCCCGGCCGGGGCGGCCGCGGTGCCTGCGGTGGCACCCGTGGGAGCGCCCGCTGTGGCGCTCGGGGGAGTGTTCGAGGGAGTGCTCGCGGTGGCGCCCGCGGACCGGCCGGCCGACGGGCTCGCGGGTCGACCCGCCACCGGGGAGGCGAACGGGCTCGCCGCGGGGGCGGGGGGCGGCCCGGCGGGCGAGGTGCCCTGGGCGGCCGGGGCGGCCGGGGTCTGTGGGGCGGGCGGGGCACCGGACGGGCTCGCGGACGGGCTCGCGGACGACTGGAGGGCGCTCCCCGCCACCCACTGCGCCCACGGCAGGTTCCAGCCGTTCAGACCGTTGTTCGGCGGAACCACGTCCCCCGCCGAGGCCTTCACCTCCATGACGTCCCCGGGGATGGTGTGCTCGAACAGCCATCCCGCCGGACTCTCCTTGCTGGCCCCTCCCTTCACGTCCGCCAGACCGATGCAGCCGTGGCTGGTGTTCGCCGTCCCGAACACCGCCGGGTTCGCCCAGTAGTTGCCGTGGACGAACGTGCCGGAATTGGTCAGCCGCATCGCGTGCGGCACGTCCTTGATGTCGTACTCGTCGCCCATCCCGACCGTCTGCGAGTTCATCCGCGTCACCCGGTACTTCTCCGACACCACCAGCACGCCCCGGTAGGTCGTGTGCTTGGCGTCCCCGCCGGACACCTTGAGCGCGCGCACCACCCGGCCGCCCTGGCCGGCCCGGACCGTGAGGGTGTGGGCGTCCAGGTCCACCGTGGAGACCTGGGCCCGGCCGATCGTGAACCGGACGTCCTTCACCTGGGTGCCGAACTCGCCCGGCGCGCCCTGCACGTCCTTCAGCCGCAGGGCCACCGAGACCCTGGTGCCGGCCGCCCAGTACGCCTTGGGGCGGAAGTCCAGGCGCTGGCCGCCGAACCAGTGCGCGGCCACCTCCACGGGCGGGTCCGCGGTCACCGACACCGCCCGCTCCACCGCCGCCCGGTCGGTGATCGGCCGGCTGAACCGCAACGACACCGGCATGCCGACACCGACCGTGGAACCGTCCTCGGGGGTGAAGAAGGCCACGAAGGTGTGCGCGCGGGCCATCGTCGAGAAGTCGGTGTGCTGGGCCGCCTTCTGGCCCTGGTCGTCCTCGGCCACCGCATCCAGGGTGAAGGCCGTGCCCAGCGGCAACGGGCCGGCCGGCGTCCAGCTCGTGCCGTCCCCGGAGACCGTCCCGGCCACCTCGTTCCCCTGCGTGTCGGCCAGCCGGACGGAGACCAGCCGGCCCTGGGCGACGGTCACCCGGACGGGGCCGTCGGGCGGGACGTTCTGGGCGTTGTCGGCGGGCAGGGCGGTGATCGCCGCCCGGGAGGCGGGCGGGGGGCTCCCGGCGCCCGGCGGGGCCGCGTCGTCGCTCGGGGTCCTCGGTGAGCCGCCACCTCCCGAGCAACCGGCCAGCACCGCCAGACAGCACCCCAGCGCCGCCACCCGCCGCGCCCACATCAGTCCTCGGGGCCGCATACCGGGGCCTCCCGCCGTTTCCGTCCGATACCCCGCACAACGAGGGCAATCCCGGCAGGACACGCGGACACGCCGGAAAATCCCACCCCGGTGGCCGAGACCGAGGAGCGGGCACGACCGCACGGCGCGGATATGTAGACCGGTCGACATATTCCGCAAGCTCCCCCACCCGGCCGACACGAACCGCGAACCATCACCGCGCAGGAAGTCGGACCCGCCGACTTTTCGCGCGGTGCGCCACCGGCCGGCCCGCCTGCGCCCCGCCGCCACTCCCATCATGAATCTGTAGACCGGTCGACATATTTGGCCTCACGCACCCTGCCCGGCCGCCCCCACAGGCCGCCGCGCGAGAAGTCGGACCGGCCGACTTCCCTAGCGACTCCCACCACACGGAGAGCCGGCGCCGCCAATGCCGCCAATGCCGCCGACGCCCCACTTCCCCACCCGAAACCCGAGAAAGCCCCGGACGGGCAGCAGTCCTATGTAGACCGGTCGACATATTCTGAGCCGCCCCTTCACGCGTTCGGCTGACGCGAACTGCGAATCCGCGCCGCGCGAGAAGTCGGACCCGCCGACTTCCTGCTCCGCACACGACCAGCGGCCCGCCGTCACGCCGCGCCGGGCTTGAGGCGAGCCGGGGCTTCCCACACCAGGCCGGACCAGGCGCGCCTGCCACGCGGGGAATCTGTAGACCGGTCGGCATATTCCTGCTGCATACCCAGCCCCGATGGGCTCCGCCGTGCGCGAGAAGTCGGACCGGCCGACTTTTCGCGCGGTGCGCGGTGCGCGGTGCGCGGCCGCCCCCGCTCCCACCCCCGCTCCCACTCCCGCCGCCGCCCCCACTCCCACTCCCACTCCCACTCCCACTCCCGCAGGAACGTGTCGGTCGGGGCGGAGGAGGCGACTGGGGCGAGGTAGGCCGACGTGGGCAGCACGAGCCGCCCGCAATCGAATATGTCGACCGGTCTACAGATTCACCCCGAGTGCGCCCCGGCCCGCCCCGGCCAGCCCCGCCCGGCGGATGCTGCTGCGTGGAAAGTCGGCCCCGCCGACTTTCTGTGCGCACGCCCGCCATCCGCCGGTAAGACACCGTTCAGCCGCATCCACCCGGCGCGATCAGGGAAAGAGACCCCTCACGGGGTACGGGACACCCCGGCCAGGGAGGGCACCGCCATGGCGTCAGGGCAGGAGCTGGAAGCCGTCGTGCGCACGCACGGCACGACACGGGGCTCGGCACAGGACGAGGCACACGACACCGCCCGCAGTGCGGCACACGCCGACGGACCGCCGTGGCCGGGCAGCTGGCAACCGCTAGGCGCCCGCTTCCGCACCGAGCCGGACGGCCGCCACGGCACCAACTTCGCCCTCTGGGCAGCCGGCGCCGAGGCCGTCGAGCTCTGCCTCTTCGACGAGGACGGCCTGGAGACCAGGCACCGCCTCACCGAGCAGGACTTCCAGGTCTGGCACGGCTTCGTCCCCGGCGTGCTCCCCGGCACCCGGTACGGCTTCCGCGTCCACGGCCGATGGGACCCGTGGACCGGCGCCCGCTGGAATCCGGCCAAGCTGCTGCTCGACCCGTACGCACGGGCCGTCGACGGCTGTTACACCTCCCACGACGCGGCCTGCGCCGCCGTCCGCAACTGGCCCGAGGCGGACGTCGCCGACACCGTCCGGGACAACCGCGACTCGGCCCGGTTCGTGCCCAGATCCGTCGTCGTCCAGGACGACGACGACTGGTACGACGACCACCGCCCGAAGACCCCGTGGGCCGAGACCGTCCTCTACGAAGTGCACGTGCGCGGCTTCACCCTCCGCCACCCCGGGATCCCGCCCGAACTGCGCGGCACCTACGCCGGGCTGGCGCACCCGGCCGCGATCGCCCACCTCACGGGCCTGGGCGTCACCGCGGTGGAGCTGCTGCCGGTCCACCAGCACGTCAGCGAGGACCACCTCCAGGCGCGCGGGCTCGTCAACTACTGGGGTTACAACACCGCCGGATACTTCGCCCCGCACGCCGGCTACTCCGCCTCCGGCGCGCGCGGCGGCCAGGTGGGCGAGTTCAAGCGGATGGTCCACGCGCTCCACGCGGCCGGGATCGAGGTCATCCTCGACGTCGTCTACAACCACACCGCCGAGGGCGCCGAGCTGGGCCCCTCGCTCTCGCTGCGCGGCATCGACAACGCCGGCTACTACCGCCTGCCGCCCAACCGCCCGCGCGGCTACGCCGACTACACCGGCTGCGGCAACACCCTGGACACCCGCCGCCCCCAGGTGATCCGCCTGATCACCGACTCGCTGCGGTACTGGGTGACCGAGATGGGCGTGGACGGCTTCCGCTTCGACCTGGCCGCCGCGCTCGCGCGGGGCGGCGACGCCGTCGACATGGAGCACCCGTTCCTCGCCGCCGTCGCGCAGGACCCCGTCCTGAGCCGAGTGAAGCTGATCGCCGAGCCGTGGGACGTCGGCCCCGGCGGCTACCAGGTGGGCGGCTTCCCGCCGCTCTGGGCCGAGTGGAACGACCGCTACCGGGACACCGTGCGGGACTTCTGGCGCGGCGCCCGCCCGGACGTCCGGGAGCTCGGCTACCGGCTCTCCGGCTCCTCGGACCTCTACCAGCGCGGTGGGCGGCGGCCGTACGCCTCGGTCAACTACGTGACGGCGCACGACGGTTTCACCCTGCGCGACCTGGTCTCCTACGACCGCAAGCACAACGAGGCCAACGGCGAGGCCAACCGGGACGGCACCGACGACAACCGTTCCTGGAACCACGGCGCCGAGGGCGAGACGACCGACCCGGTCGTCAACGCCCTGCGGCAGCGCCAGCTGCGCAACCTGACGGCCACCCTGCTGCTCTCCGCCGGCGTCCCGATGATCACCGCCGGCGACGAGTTCGGCCGCACCCAGGGCGGCAACAACAACGCCTACTGCCAGGACAACGAGGTCAGCTGGCTCGACTGGTCGCTGATCGCCGACCCGGCCTGGCGCGGGCTGTACGAGTTCACCGCGCGCCTCGTCCGGCTCCGCCGGGCCCACCCGGTGCTGCGGCAGCGGGCGTTCTTCTCCGGCCGCGCCCCGGCTCCCGGCGGCCAGCCGGACCTGGCCTGGTTCACCCCGCTCGGCAAGGAGATGACCGAGGCCGACTGGTTCGCGCCGACCGCCGGGCTGGGCATGCTGCTCTCCGGCACGGCCATGTCCGAACGGGACCGGTACGGGCACCCGCTGCACGACGACAGCTTCCTGCTGCTGCTCAACGCCGGCCCGGAACCGGTCGCCTTCACCCTGCCCGGCGAACCCTGGGCGGCGGCCGGCGCACGGTACGAGACGGTGGTGGAGACGGCGGTGGACGCGACCGGCACCCACCTCCCGCAGGACGTGGTCGTGCTCGGCGGGCGCTCGCTGCGGCTGCTTCGGACACCGGACGGGGCCCGCCGCCGCACGGCCGGACCGCACGACGGCGTGTGACGCCCGCCACCTGACGCCCATCACCCGCCGCGGGGGGGCTGGCACGGGACGCCGCCCGGCGTGGCCCACCCGCCCGCCGGCCCACCGACCCACCGGCCCCGTCCGGGTGCCCGCGGCCGAACCGGAACCCCCACCGCACCCGGCCCACGCCCACCTCGCGCCTACCTCGCGCCCACCCTGCCCCCGCCCCGACGCGGCACCGCCCCGGCGCCGCGCCGGCACCGGGGCGTGGCCGGGCCGTGGCCGGTATTCGACGACAGGTCCGAAAAACCGGATGAGAAATGACGGCGGCTCGGCCTACCCTCACGGCGATGGCCGAGAACCAGACCCCCGACTCCGCGCCCGCCCACCGGTCGACGGTGCGCTCACTGCTGCGCCTGTGGCCCTACGTCCGCCCGATCCGCACCCGACTGGTCATCTCGATCAGTGCGGCGCTGCTCGCCGCGCTCAGCGTGCTGCTCGTCCCGATCGTGCTCGGCCGGATCGTCGACGGGCCGATCGCCGAGCACGACCTCGACGGACTCTGGCCGCTGGTCGGCCTGCTGCTCCTGCTCGGCCTCACCGAGGCCGCCCTCTTCTACACACGCCGGGTGGTGCTGGCCCGACCGCTGGCCGGGGTGGAGACGGCGATGCGCGGTGACCTCTTCGCCAAGCTCCAGCGGCTGCCGGTCTCCTTCCACGACCGCTGGGGCTCCGGCCAGCTGCTCTCCCGGGCCACCTCCGACATGTACACCATGCGGCTGTTCCTGGCCTTCCCCCTGGTCTTCCTGATCGTCAACACGGTGACCTTCCTGGCCGGCACCGCCCTGATGTTCACCCAGGAGTGGCGGCTCGCCCTGATCGCGCTCGTGCCCGTGGTGCCGCTGTTCCTGCTCACCCGGCGCTTCGAGTCCGGCTACTCCGGCGCCGCCCGCCTCGCCCAGGACCAGAACGGCGACCTCGCGACCGTGGTCGAGGAGTCCGTCCTCGGCATCCGCATCCTCAAGGCCTTCGGCCGCCACCGCTCGATGGCGGAACGATTCCGCGAGCACTCCCGGGACCTGCGCCGCACCGAGCTGAAGAAGGCCGGGCTGCTCGCCAACCTCTGGGCGCTCATCGTCGGCCTGCCGGAGCTGGCCCTCGGCTGCGCGCTCGCGGCCGGCTCCTACCTGGTCGCCCACGACGAGCTGAGCGCCGGCACCCTGGTCGCGTTCCTCTCCACCGCGCTCGCGCTGCGCTGGCCGGTCGAGTCCCTGGGCTGGCTGCTCGCGTACGCCAACGAGGCCGCCACCGCCACCGACCGCTTCTTCGAGGTCCTGGACGAGCCCGAGGCCGACGCCGCCCCGGCCGCCACCGCAGCCGCCCCCACCACGGCCGACCTCGCCAGGACCACCCCCACGGCCGACCTCGCCAAGGCCTCGGGGCCCGACGGCATCCGGCTCACCGGCGTCCGCTTCCGCTACCCCGACGCCCCCGCCGACACCCCCGACCTGCTCCGCGGCGTCGACCTGCACATCCGCAGCGGCGAGACGATGGCCCTGGTCGGCGCCACCGGCAGCGGCAAGACCACGCTCACCGCCCTGCTCCCCCGCCTGTACGACGCCACCGGCGGCACCATCACCCTGGACGGCCGGGACATCCGCGAACTGGACCGGACCAGGCTGCGCGAGCTGGTCGCGGTGGCCTTCGAGGAGCCCACCCTGTTCTCCGCCACCGTGCGGGAGAACGTGCTGATGGGCGCCCCCGGCGCCGGGGACGACCGGCTGCACACCGCGCTCGCCACCGCCCAGGCCGGCTTCGTCGAGAAGCTGCCGGAGGGCGTCGGCACCGAGGTCGGCGAGCAGGGCCTGAGCCTGTCCGGCGGCCAGCGCCAGCGGCTCGCCCTGGCCCGCGCGGTGGTCGGGGATCCGGCCTTCCTCGTCCTCGACGACCCGCTCTCCGCGCTGGACGTGCACACCGAGGCGCTGGTCGAGCGTGCCCTGCGCCAGGTCCTCGGCTCCACCACGGCCCTGGTGGTCGCCCACCGGCCGAGCACCGTCATGCTCGCCGACCGGGTCGCGGTGCTCGCCGACGGCCGGATCGAAGCGGTCGGCACCCACCAGGAGCTGCTCCACCGCTCCGCGCGCTACCGCGAACTGATGTCGGGCGAGGCCGCCCTCGTCCCCGAGGGGAGCACCGCCCGATGACCACCACCGTCGAACCCGCCGGCCGGAAGGCGGGCGGCAGCGGACCGTCCGGCGCGGAACCCGCCGAGCCGAATGCCGCAGACCCGAACGCCGCAGACCCGAACGCCAAGGCCCCCGCCACGGCCACCAAGACCGCGACCGCGACCGCGACCACCGCCGACTCCGGCACCGCCACCGCCACCGGCGACCCGGCCGAGGAGGAACTGCCCGCCCCGCCCGCCGACGAGGAGGACATCCCCGTCCCGCCCGGCGCCCCCCGGGCGCTGCTGCGCTCGCTGCTCGGCCCGCACCGGGTCCGGATCGTCATCGCGATGGCGGTGATCCTGCTCCAGCAGGCCGCGCTCCAGGCGGGGCCGCTGCTGGTCGCGTTCGCGATGGACCGCGGCATCCCCGCGCTGCGCGACAACGACTCCGGTCCGCTGATCGCGGTGATCACCGCGTACCTCGGCTGTGCGCTGCTGGGCACCGTGCTCCAGTGGTCGTTCATCAAGATCAGCGCCCGGGTCAACCAGGACATCCTGCTGGAGCTGCGCGGCCGGATCTTCCGGCACGCCCAGCGGCTCAGCCTCGACTTCCACGAGCGCTACACCTCGGGCCGGATCATCTCCCGCGCCACCAGCGACGTGGACGCGCTGCGCGAACTGCTCTCCGAGGGCCTCCAGGAGCTGCTGACCGTCTTCCTCTCGGTCTGCTCGATCTCGGTCATCCTGCTGGTGCTGGACTGGCGGCTCGGCCTGGTCTCGCTGGCCTCGTTCCTGCCGCTCTGGCTGATCGCCCGGTCGTTCCGGCGCCGTTCGCGCCGGGTGTACCGCCGCTCGCGCACCTCGGCGGCCTCGTTGATCGTCCGCTTCACCGAGACCATGAACGGGATCCGCCCGGTCAAGGCGTTCCGCCGCGAGTGGGCCAACGACGCCGCCTTCGGCGTGGTGAACCGGCAGTCGGCGGCCGCCACCGCGGACGGCCTGCTGGAGATCGCCCGGTACGTGGGCCTGTCCCGCGGCACCGCCAACGTCTGGACCGCCGGTGTGGTGCTGCTCGGCGCCTACCTGGTCACCGACGACAGCATGGCGCTGGGCGTGCTCACCGCGTTCGTGATCTACCTGCGCCGGCTCTACGACCCGATCGACCAGCTGGCGATGTTCCTCAACAGCTACCAGTCGGCCGCCGCCGCGCTGGAGAAGATCGCCGGACTGCTCGCCCACGAGCCGACCGTCGCCGAACCGGCCGAGCCGAAGGAGCTGCCCGCGACGACCGCCAAGGGCCGCGAGGTGCACTTCGCGAAGACCCGGTTCGCGTACCGCACCGGCAAGGAGGTGCTGCCGCCCTTCGACCTGGTGCTGCCCGCCGGGCAGACCGTCGCCGTGGTCGGCGCGACCGGGGCCGGCAAGTCGACGGTGGCCAAGCTGCTCGCGCGGTTCTACGACCCGACCGAGGGCCGGATCACCCTGGACGGGGTGGACCTGCGCGACCTGACCGGTCCCGAGCTGCGGCGCGGGGTGGTGATGGTGACGCAGGAGTCGTTCCTCTTCTCCGGCACCGTCGCCGAGAACATCGCGATCGGCCGACCCGGCGCCACCCGGGAGGAGGTCGAGGAGGCGGCCCGGGCGATCGGCGCGCACGCGTTCATCGCCGAGCTGCCGGAGGGCTACGACACCGACGTGCGCAAGCGCGGCGGGCGGATCTCGGCCGGCCAGCGCCAGCTGGTGGCCTTCGCCCGCGCCCTGCTCGCCGACCCGGCGGTGCTGATCCTGGACGAGGCGACCAGTTCGCTGGACGTGCCCGGCGAGCAGGCGGTGCAGCGCGCGATGCGCACCGTGCTGGCCGGACGGACGGCCGTGATCATCGCCCACCGGCTCTCCACCGTGGAGATCGCCGACCGGGTCCTGGTGATGGACCAGGGCCGGATCGTCGAGGACGGCACGCCGCACGAGCTGATCGACGGCGCCGGCCGCTTCGCCGAGCTCCACCAGGCCTGGCGGGACAGCCTGGTCTGACCCTCTTCCGGTGCGCGGACCCGCGCACCGGAAGAGGCGGTCGGCCCGGCATCCGCCGGACGCCCCGCCGACCCGCCGGCTCCGCGCCCGACGACTCCGCCGGAGGCCGTGGTGGGTCCGGCGGCGGTCAGGACCCACCACGTGGTGGCCTCACTCCGATGCACCGATGCACCGGTGCACCGATCCGGCCTGCTCGTACCGGGCCTCACCGGCCGGCCTACCCGGGCGATTCGTAATAGACAGCAGGCCCTTTCATCCATTACCGAAAGGGTCTACAGTCATTTCCAGGCCTTACCGAGCCAGTCCAGGACCGAGGGAGCGACCATGGTCGACCGACACCACTGGGAGCAGTGGCAGCGCAGCTGGGACCGTCAGCAGGAGTGGTACCTGCCCGACCGTGAGGAGCGGTTCCGGGTGATGCTCGACGTCGTCGAGGCGGTGACCGGCCCCGCGCCGCGCGTCCTCGACCTCGCCTGCGGGACGGGCAGCATCACCGAGCGACTGCTCGCCCGGCTGCCCGGCGCCGTCAGCGTCGGCGTCGACCAGGACCCCGCGCTGATGACGATCGCCCGCGGCGTCCTCGGCGAGGACGAGCGGTTCACCCTGGTGACCGCCGACCTCAAGGACCCGGAGTGGGCCGGGGCCCTGCCGCCCGGCCCGTTCGACGCGGTGGTGACCGCCACCGCCCTGCACTGGCTGCCCACCGCCGACCTGGTCCGGCTCTACGGCGACCTGGCCGGACTGATCCGGCCCGGCGGGGTCTTCCTCAACGCCGACCACACCCCCGAGGAGTCGATCCCGCTGCTCAGTGCGGCCGACCGGGCCTTCCGGAGGCGGCACCAGGAGCGCGAGACGGCCGAGGGCGTCCTCGACTGGGAGGGCTGGTGGATCGCCGCCGCGGCCGACCCGCTGCTCGCCGAGCAGGTCGCCGCCCGGAACGCCATGTACGGATCGCACGCCGACGGCGAGTCCCACCCGGCCGGCTGGCACACCGCCCGGCTGGTCGAGGCGGGCTTCAGCGAGGCCGGGCTGGCGTGGCGCTCCGTCAGTGACGCCCTGGTCGCAGCGGTCTGCTGACCTCCCGCACCACCCGCCACCCACCACCCACCACCCACCACCCACCGAACGCAACGCGCGGGTACGCCGCACCCGCCGAACGCCGCACGAACCGGGCGGCAGCACGAGCCGGGCGCGTCACACAACACCCCGCCCCGCCTCCCCCGCGGGCGACAGAGCGGGGGAGGCGGGGCGGAGAGACGGGGAGCCGCGGCGACGACGGCACGAACGAACGGCACGAACGACCGGCACGGGCCGGGCGCCCGTACACGGGCGGGCAGGGCGGGCAGGGCGGGGCGGGCAGGGCGGAGGGAAGCCGGACCACCGGCCCCCACCCCGCCCGCCCCGAACCCGCCCGCGGACTCAGCGCAGCAGCCCGGCGTCCATCCCGGCGGCCTCCGGAGGCAGCGCCACCAGGCCCAGCTCGGCCGGCGAGGCCAGCCTCGGGTGGGCCGGCAGCACCCGGACGGTGTACCCGAACGGGCCGGTGCGGCAGAGCTCCAGGGAGCCCTCGTACCTGGTCCGCCCGTCGAGGTCCGGACCGCCGACCGGCTTGAGGGCGAGCAGGCAGCCGTCCGAGATCCGGTCCGACTCGTCGACCCGGCCGGAGACGGCCTGCACCTCGACGTCGCCGGGCTCCAGCGGACCGAGTGCGACCTGCACCCGCAGCGCCAGCGAACTCCCCAGCTCCTGCGCCTCGTCCGGGCAGTCCGCCTCGACGTGCTCCACCCGGACGGCCGGCCAGCCCTCCCGGACCCTGGCCTTCCAGGCGGCCAGTTCGCGCGCCCCGGCGTACGGGACGGCCTCCGCCGCCGCGCCCGCCGCCACGCCCGCGGACCCGGTCGGCTCGGCCGCCGCCAGCTCCCGCTGGGCCACCGCCGCGGGCGCGTAGAGCCGCTCCACGTACTCACGGACCATCCGCCCCGCCAGCACCTTGGGGCCCAGGGTGACCAGGGTGTGGCGGACCATCGCGATCCACCGGTGCGGCAGGCCGTCACCGCCCCGGTCGTAGAAGCGGGCGGCCACCTGGTCCTCGATCAGGTCGTACAGCGCGGCGGCCTCGATGTCGTCGCGCCGCTCGGCCTCCCGGCTCTCCGGGTCGAGCACCCCGTCGCCGGTGTCGGCGGTCGGGATCGCCCAGCCGTTCTGGCCGTCGAACCACTCGTCCCACCAGCCGTCCAGCACGGACAGGTTGAGGCAGCCGTTGAGCGCGGCCTTCATCCCGGACGTGCCGCAGGCCTCCAGCGGGCGGAGCGGGTTGTTCAGCCAGACGTCGCAGCCCGGGTAGAGGTGCTGGGCCATCGCCATGTCGTAGTCGGGCAGGAAGACGATCCGGTGCCGGACGGCCGGGTCGTCGGCGAAGGCCACCATCTGCTGGATCAGCCGCTTGCCCCCGTCGTCGGCCGGGTGGGCCTTGCCGGCGACCACGATCTGGACCGGCCGGGTCGGGTGCAGCAGCAGGGCGCGCAGCCGCTCCGGGTCGCGGAGCATCAGGGTGAGCCGCTTGTAGGAGGGCACCCGGCGGGCGAAGCCGATGGTGAGGACGTCCGGGTCGAGCACCGACGCGACCCAGCCGAGTTCCGCCTCGCCGGCGCCGCGCTGGCGCCAGGAGGCGCGCAGCCGGCGCCGGGCCTCGTCGACCAGCTGGGCGCGCAGGGTGCGGCGCAGCTCCCAGATCTCGGTGTTGCCGATCCGCTCCAGACCGGTCCAGCGCTGGGTGTCGCCGGTGGTCATGGCGGCCTCGGCGCGGTCGGCGCCGATCTCGGCGGCGCCGAGCCGGACCACCGCCGGGTCGATCCAGGTCGCGGCGTGGACGCCGTTGGTGACGGAGGTGATCGGGACGTCGGCGGTGTCGAAGCCGGGCCAGAGGCCGCTGAACATCGACCGGCTGACCTCGCCGTGCAGGGTGGAGACGCCGTTGGCGCGCTGGGCGAGCCGCAGGCCCATGGCGGCCATGTTGAACAGCTTCGGGTCGCCGCCGCGCCAGGTCTCGGCGCCGAGCGCGAGGACCTGCTCGACCGGGACGCCGGGCAGCGCGGTCTCGCCGCCGAAGTGCCGGGCGACCAGCTCGCGGTCGAAGCGGTCGATGCCGGCCGGGACGGGCGTGTGGGTGGTGAAGAGGGTGCCGGCCCGGACCGACTCCAGGGCGGCCGCGAAGTCGAGCCCGGTGTCGGCGACGAGTTCGCGGATCCGCTCGACGCCGAGGAAGCCGGCGTGGCCCTCGTTGGTGTGGAAGACCTCGGGCGCGGGGTGGCCGGTGAGCCGGGCGTAGGCGCGGACGGCCCGGACGCCGCCGATGCCGAGCAGCATCTCCTGGAGGAGCCGGTGCTCGCTGCCACCGCCGTAGAGGCGGTCGGTGACCTCGCGCTCGGCGGGCGAGTTGGCCTCGATGTCGGAGTCGAGCAGCAGCAGGGGTACGCGCCCGACCTGGGCCTTCCAGACGTGCGCGGCGAGGGTGCGGCCGCCGGGCAGCGCCAGGTCGATCCGGCAGGGGGTGCCGTCGGTCTCGCGGAGCAGGGTGACGGCGAGCTCGTCCGGGTCGAGCAGCGGGTAGCGCTCCTGCTGCCAGCCGTCCCGGTCGAGGGACTGGCGGAAGTAGCCGTGCCGGTAGAAGAGCCCGACGCCGATGATCGGGACCCCGAGGTCGCTGGCGGCCTTGAGGTGGTCGCCGGCGAGGATGCCGAGGCCGCCGGAGTACTGGGGCAGCGCGGCGGCGATCCCGTACTCGGGCGAGAAGTAGGCGACGGCGGCGGGCAGCGGGACGTCGGCCCCCTGCCCGGCCGACTGATACCAGCGCGGGCCGGCCAGGTACTCCCGCAGGTCGTCGGCGAGGTCGCCGAGCCTGCGGAGGAACCGCCGGTCGGCGGCGAGCGCGGCGAGCCGGGCGGCCGGGACCTCCCCGAGCAGCCGCACCGGGTCCTCGCCGGTCGCGGCCCAGACCTCCGGGTCCACGGACCGGAAGAGGTCCCTGGTCTCGGGGTGCCAGGACCAGCGCAGGTTGAGGGCCAGCTCGTGCAACGGCTGGAGTTGTTCGGGCAGGACGGTGCGGACGGTGAATCTGCGGATTGCCTTCACGGCGTGAAGCGTAGCCGTGGCGAGTGACATGATGGTGCGTCAGTCGAGCTATTCGGCATCCGTTCGGGCTATTGATGAGATCGCATTCGGCGCATTGGGCTGCACGGGGGGCGCACGAGGCGCACTTTTCCGGGTGCCGCGCCACCAATACGTGAACGCTGTGGAACAGGTCCATTTCCGCCGTCGCTTCCGACCCTGATCACGTCCGAAACTACTGTCATACCGCTGCGAAAGTCGCGTCTCCGGTGCGACGATGAGCCGAGGTCGCTGATGCTGCGGGGCGTGCGGAGACGGGTGGCGCTCCCCCGAGAAGCAGCACGTCCGAATCCTTTCCGCGTTGACCGTTCCGCTTCCTCCTTGGTCCATTCGGCGCTCACCGCGCACCGATGCGTGTCCTCGGACTCGGCCTGCTCGTTCACGGGTGGGTCGGGTCACCCAGGGGTGTGCCCCGAGAGGCGTGCGCCGGGACGCGCGCGGGCTCTCGGACGCCCCGCCACGGGCTCGGCGGGAGCTGGGCAGGTTGCCGGGTACGGCGGCGCGGGCAGGCTTCCGGTCGCACGTCCTCCCCACCCAGCAGTCCTCCCGGTACTCCCCTGGCCCCGCCGGCCCGCGGGAGCTGCCGCCGATCTCGGGCAGGAGTTTGGCATGCACGGCGACACGCGGGACCAGTCCACACCGGTGGCCGACACCCTCGACGCAGCGGTCGCGGAATCCGCCGGACGGATGGATTCTGACATTCGGACAGACGCGCCGATGCCGGCCCCCCGGGGCGTCGGGGCTATCCGTACGGAGCGAGCGGACGAACCGGCCCGACAACCCGGGGCCGGGGAGAGCCGACCCGCGGCACCGCGCAAGCGCACCACCACCCGGCGCAGCGCGACCGCCGCCGGACCCGCCGCCCCGAAGGCCGGGCCCGCGACCGGACCGGCCACCGCCGGCGCCGGAGCCGGGTCCGGGTCCGACGCCGGTGCAGGAGCCGGTGCAGGAGCCGCCGCCGGACCCGCCACCCGCAGGACCGCCACCGCGAAACCCGCCACCGGCAAGCCCGCCGCCGGCGAACCCGCCGCCCGCCGACCAGCCGCCCGCAAGACCGCCGCCCGCAAGACGACAGAGAGCGACACCGTGATCGGCCGCATCCCCGTCCTGGACGTCAGCCCCCTCGTAGACGCCGGCCGCCGCCCGGCCAAGGCCGTGGCCGGCGAGACCTTCCTGGTCACCGCGACCGTCTTCCGGGAGGGCCATGAGGCGGTCAACGCCAACGTCGTCCTGCGCGACCCGCGCGGCCGCGGCGGCCCGTGGACGCCGATGCGCGAGCTGGCCGACGGCACCGACCGCTGGGGCGCGCACGTCACCCCGACCGCGCCGGGCCGCTGGTCGTACCTGGTGGAGGCGTGGTCCGACCCGGTGGCCACCTGGCGCCGGGCGGCGTCGATCAAGCTCCCGGCCGGGATCGACACCGCGCTGGTCCTGGAGGAGGGCGCCCAGCTGCTGGAGCGCGCCGCCGCCGGGGTCCCGAAGAAGGACGGCCGGGCCCAGGTGCTGGCCGCGGTGGACGCGCTGCGCGACCCGGGGCTGCCGCCGCTCTCCCGGCTGGCCGCCGCGCTCGCCCCGGACGTGCAGGAGCTGCTGACCAGGTTCCCGCTGCGCGAGCTGCTGAGCGCCTCCCGCCCGCTGCCGCTCCAGGTGGACCGGGAGCGGGCGCTGTTCGGCTCCTGGTACGAGTTCTTCCCCCGTTCGGAGGGGGCGGTGGTCGACCCGTCGGGCGTCGAGCCGCCGCGGTCCGGGACGCTCCGGACCGCCGCCGAGCGGCTGCCGGCGGTCGCCGCGATGGGCTTCGACGTGGTCTACCTGCCGCCGGTCCACCCGATCGGGCGAGCCTTCCGCAAGGGTCCGGACAACACCCTGACGGCCGGTCCGCACGACGTCGGCTCGCCGTGGGCGATCGGTTCCCCGGAGGGCGGTCACGACGCCGTCCACCCGGACCTCGGCACCATCGAGGACTTCGACCACTTCGTCGCCGAGGCCACCGCGCTGCACCTGGAGGTGGCGCTGGACTTCGCGCTGCAGTGCTCGCCGGACCACCCCTGGGTGAACAAGCACCCGGAATGGTTCAGCCACCGCGCGGACGGCACCATCGCCCACGCCGAGAACCCGCCGAAAAAGTATCAGGATATTTATCCGATCAACTTCGACCAGGACATGGACGGAATCGTCAAGGAGACGATCCGGGTGCTCCGGTTCTGGATGGCCCACGGGGTCCGGATCTTCCGGGTCGACAACCCGCACACCAAGCCGGTGGTCTTCTGGGAGAAGGTGCTCGCCGACATCGCCCGCACCGACCCGGACGTGGTGTTCCTGGCCGAGGCCTTCACCCGCCCCGCGATGATGCACACTCTGGGGAAGATCGGATTCCACCAGTCGTACACGTACTTCACCTGGCGCACCACCAAGCAGGAACTCACCGAGTACCTCACCGAGCTCTCCGGTGACGCCGCCGCCTACATGCGGCCCAACTTCTTCCCCAACACCCCGGACATCCTGCACGACTTCCTCCAGCACGGCGGCCCGGCCGCGTTCGCGCTCCGCGCCGTGCTGGCCGCCACCCTCTCCCCCAGCTACGGCGTGTACGCCGGCTACGAGCTGTACGAGCACGAGCCGGCCCACCCGGGATCCGAGGAGTACCTGCACTCGGAGAAGTACGAACTGCGCCCCCGCGACTGGAGCCGCACCGACACCCTCGCCCCGCTGCTCACCGTCCTGAACCGGCTGCGCCGCCGTCACCCGGCCCTCCAGCAGCTGCGTTCGCTGCGCTTCCACCCCACCGACAACGACCAGGTGCTCGCCTACTCCAAGACCGCCCTCACGCCCGACGGCCTCACCGACCACGTCATCACCGTGGTCAACCTGGACCCCCGCAACGTCCAGGAGGCCACCGTCACCCTCGACGGGGAGGGACCGTACGCGGTCCAGGACGAGCTCACCGGTGCCGCCTACACCTGGGGCCGGCACAACTACGTCCGGCTCGATCCCTCAGCCGAGCCGGCTCACCTCCTCACGGTTCGGAGGAACCCAGCGTGACAGTGAACGAGCCCGTTCCCGACACCTTCCCCGAGACCTCGAAGAAGAACCTGGACCCCGAGTGGTTCAAGCGTGCGGTCTTCTACGAGGTGCTGGTGCGGTCCTTCCAGGACAGCAACGGCGACGGGGTCGGGGACCTCAGGGGGCTCACGTCCAAACTCGACTACCTGCAGTGGCTGGGGGTCGACTGCCTCTGGCTCCCGCCGTTCTTCGCCTCGCCGCTGCGCGACGGCGGGTACGACGTGGCCGACTACAAGGCCGTCCTGCCCGAGTTCGGCGACCTCGCCGACTTCATGGAGTTCGTCGACGCCGCGCACCTGCGCGGCATGCGCGTGATCATCGACTTCGTGATGAACCACACCAGCGACCAGCACCCGTGGTTCCAGGCCTCCCGGGAGGACCCGGACGGCCCGTACGGCGACTTCTACATGTGGGCCGACGACGACAAGCAGTACCCCGACGCCCGGATCATCTTCGTCGACACCGAGACCTCCAACTGGACCTACGACCCGGTGCGCAAGCAGTACTACTGGCACCGGTTCTTCTCGCACCAGCCGGACCTCAACTACGACAACCCGCGCGTCCAGGACGAGATGATCGCCGGGCTCCGCTTCTGGCTCGACCTGGGCATCGACGGCTTCCGGCTGGACGCGGTGCCCTACCTGTTCGCCCGCGAGGGGACCAACTGCGAGAACCTGCCGGAGACCCACGAGTTCCTCCAGCGGGTCCGCAAGGAGATCGACGCCGACTACCCGGACACCGTGCTGCTCGCCGAGGCCAACCAGTGGCCGGAGGACGTCGTCGACTACTTCGGGGACTTCTCCTCCGGCGGCGACGAGTGCCACATGGCGTTCCACTTCCCGGTGATGCCGCGGATCTTCATGGCGGTCCGCCGGGAGTCCCGCTACCCGGTGTCGGAGATCCTCGCCAAGACGCCGAGCATCCCGCACGGCTGCCAGTGGGGCATCTTCCTGCGCAACCACGACGAGCTGACCCTGGAGATGGTCACCGACGAGGAGCGCGACTACATGTACGCGGAGTACGCCAAGGACCCGCGGATGCGCGCCAACGTGGGCATCCGCCGCCGGCTCGCCCCGCTGCTGGAGAACGACCGCAACCAGATCGAGCTGTTCACCGCGCTGCTGCTCTCCCTGCCCGGCTCGCCGGTGCTCTACTACGGGGACGAGATCGGCATGGGGGACAACATCTGGCTCGGCGACCGGGACGGCGTCCGGACCCCGATGCAGTGGACCCCGGACCGCAACGCGGGTTTCTCCTCCGCCGACCCGGGCAGGCTCAGTCTGCCGCCCATCATGGATCCGGTGTACGGCTATCAGGTGACCAACGTCGAGGCACAGCAGAGCAGTTCGAGTTCACTGCTGCACTGGACGCGTCGCATGATCGAGATCCGCAAGCTCAACCCGGCCTTCGGCCTCGGCACGTACACCGAACTGCCCTCCAGCAACCCCGCGGTGCTGGCCTTCGTCCGTGAGTACGAAGGGGACCTGGTCATGTGCGTGAACAACTTCTCCCGGTTCGCACAGCCGACCGAACTGGACCTGCGGCATTTCGGAGGGCGGTACCCGGTCGAGCTGATCGGCGGGGTGCGCTTCCCCTCGATCGGCGAGTGGCCGTACCTGCTCACCCTCGCCGGCCACGGCTTCTACTGGTTCCAGCTCCGCCGGCCCCCCCGGCTGAGCGGATCCAGGCGACCGAAGTAACGATCCGGCAGCCGCCGGGACCCACCGAACCCTCCGGGGGCGCGAGTTCGACCCCGCGCCCCCGGAGTTCTCTGCACCACCGCGTACGGAGAACAGCCCAACGGCCACCCACACGAAGGCGTGACACCCGGGCGCACCGCTCGCGTGCCGTCGCCGCCGCGCCGCCGCAATCCGGAAGACTGACGGACCCGGCCAGACCCGTCGGGCAGTCCGCCCGCCTCTTCCGGGGAAAGGGAGTCATGTCCGAAACCTCCCGTTCTCAAGCCCCACTGCACCGCGACACCCCCGCCGGCTCCGCCGTGCCGGTCGGCACGCGGGGCACCGGGGCCCGGAGAACCGCCCTGGGGGTCAGCGAACTCGTCCAGGCGGCCCTGCCCCTGATCGCCGAGTGGCTCCCCACCCAGCGCTGGTACGCCGGCAAGGGACGGCCGATCACCGGCCTCACCCCCCTCGTCGGCACCCCCCTCCAGGTCGGCGATCCGGCCCTGCTGCACCTGCTGCTCCGGGTCGAGCACGCCACCACCGCCGGCGCGCCGCACGGAGACCTGTACCAGCTGCTGCTCGGCATCCGCTCGCAGGGCCCGGCCGGCATCGAGCCGACCGCCGTCCTCGGCCGGCTCACCCAGGGCCCGTACGACGGCGCGGCGCTCTACGACGCCGTGCACGACCCCGAGCTCACCGGACGGCTGCTCGAACACCTCGCCACCGGCGACCGGTTCGGCTCGCTGTCCTTCCGCCGCACCCCCGGCTCCGGGCTCCCCACCAACCTCCCGGGCCGCGCCTCCACCGCCGAGCAGTCCAACAGCTCGGTCATCTACGGGACCTCGTACATCCTCAAGCTGTTCCGCCGCATCCACCCCGGCACCAACCCCGACCTCGAACTCTCGCTGGCGCTCTCCCGGGCCGGCTCGACCCGCATCCCCCGGGTCGCCGCCTGGTTCGAGAGCCGGCTGGAACGCGCCGAGCCGGCCACCCTCGGGCTGCTCCAGCGCTACCTGCCCGAGGCCGAGGACGGCTGGGAGCTCGCCCTCGACCAGGTCGGCCGCCTCAAGGGCGACCCGTCGCCCGGCAACTTCGCCATCGAGGCCCACCGGCTCGGCCGGGCCACCGCCGAGGTCCACCGGGTGCTGGCCCGCTCCATGCCGGTGGCCCGCCTCGACCGCTCGCAGACCCGCCAGCTGGCCGCCGCGATGGCCGACCGCCTCGACAGCGCGGTCGCCGCCGTCCCCGGGCTGATGCGCTACCGGGCGGCCCTGCGCTCCGCCTTCCAGCAGATGGCCGACGCCCACCCCGACGGCCTGCCGGTCCAGCGGATCCACGGCGACCTGCACCTCGGCCAGGCGATGCGCACCCCGCACGGCTGGGTGCTGCTCGACTTCGAGGGCGAACCCGCCAAGTCGGTGGCCGAACGGCGCGAACCGCAGACCGCGCTGCGGGACGTCGCCGCGATGCTCCGCTCCTTCGACTACGCCGCCGCCCACCTGCTCGCCGGCGGGCCGCCCGACCCGGAACTGGCCCACCTCGCCGCCGCCTGGGCGCAACGCAACCGCACCGCCTACAGCGCGGGCTACACCGCCGGCGGCGGCACCGACCCGGCCGCCTCCCCCGAACTCATGCGCGCCCTGGAGATCGACAAGGCGGTGTACGAGGTGGTCTACGAGGCCCGGCACCGGCCGAGCTGGCTGCCGATCCCGCTCGCCGCGATCAACCGGCTGGCGCTCACCGTCTGACCCCGCCGTCCCCACCCGCCCTCGTCCGTCCGTCCACGCCCGCCGCCCGCACCGCCCGAGTCCACCCGCACCCGCCGGAACCAGCCGCCGGTGAGTTCGCCGACGCCCCTCCGAACCCGCCGGCCCCGATCCAGGAGGTCCTCGCAGTGACGCCGCTCGACCCGCCAGGCCGCACCACCCGCACCGTGCCGGCCACCTTCCTGGCCGGCCCGGACTCCCCGCAGCGCGAGCCCGCGACCGCCCGGCGGTCCGAGCAGCAGCCGCCGGCCGCCCCGGACACCGTCCCGGCCCCGGCCACCGCCCCGGTCGCGGCCGTCGGTGTCCCCGACGCCCGCGGCGCCCGTGACGCTCCCGCGGCCGCGGCCCCGGCCGCTCCCGTCGACCGCGCGGGCGCCGCCGCCGAGGCCGCCGTCCCCTCCGGGGCGCTGCGGCTGCCCGAGGCGCCGCTGCCGCCCGCCGAGGTCGACCGGCTGGTCGGCGGGCAGCACCACGACCCGCACTCCCTGCTCGGCGCCCACCCCGTCCACGGCGGCACCGCCATCCGGGTGCTCCGCCCGTTCGCCGAGCGCGTCGTCGTCGAGACGGCGCACGGCCCCGCCGAACTCACCCACCAGCAGAGCGGCCTCTTCACCGGCCTGCTCCCCGGCGCCGGGACCGCCGCACCGGGACCGGCCGACTACCGGCTGCTGGTCGGCTACCCCGGCAGCGAGCCGGTCCGCCAGCACGACGGCTACCGCTGCCCGCCCACCCTCGGCGAACTCGACCTCCACCTGATCTCCGAGGGGCGGCACGAGCAGCTCTGGCAGGCCCTCGGTTCGCACGTGCGCACGGTCGACGGGGTGAGCGGCACCGCCTTCGCCGTCTGGGCGCCGAACGCCGCCGGCGTCCGCCTGATCGGCGACTTCAACCACTGGGACGGCTCCGGCCACCCGATGCGCTCGCTCGGCTCCTCCGGCGTCTGGGAGCTGTTCGTGCCGGGCCTCGGCGAGGGCACCCAGTACAAGTACGAGATCCGCACCCGGCAGGGCTGGGTCCTCGACAAGGCCGACCCGCTGGCGCGCGCCGCGCAGATCCCGCCCGGCACCGCCTCGGTGGTCACCACCTCCGCCTACCGCTGGCAGGACGGCGAGTGGATGGCCCGCCGGGCCCGCTCCGCGCACCACCGGGCCCCCATGTCGGTGTACGAGCTGCACCTCGCGTCCTGGCGCCCCGACCTCACCTCGTACCGCGCCATCGCCGAGGAACTCCCCGGCTACCTGAAGGAGCTGAACTTCACCCACGTGGAGTTCATGCCGGTCATGGAGCACCCCTTCGGCGGCTCCTGGGGCTACCAGGTGTCCGGCTACTACGCCCCCACCTCCCGGCTGGGCGGCCCCGACGACTTCCGCCACCTGGTCGACACCCTGCACCGGCACGGCATCGGCGTCATCGTCGACTGGGTGCCGGCGCACTTCCCCAAGGACGACTTCGCGCTCGCCCGGTTCGACGGCGAGCCGCTGTACGAGCCCGCCGACCCGCTGCGCGCCGAGCACCCCGACTGGGGCACCCTGGAGTTCGACTACGGCCGCGTCGAGGTCCGCAACTTCCTCGTCGCCAACGCGGTCTACTGGTGCGAGGAGTTCCACATCGACGGCCTGCGGGTCGACGCCGTCGCCTCCATGCTCTACCTCGACTACTCCCGCGAGGGCGGCGCCTGGACCCCCAACCAGTACGGCGGGCGGGAGAACCTCGACGCGGCCTCGTTCCTCCAGGAGATGAACGCCACCGTGTACCGCCGCTGCCCCGGCGTCATCACCATCGCCGAGGAGTCCACCGCCTGGGACGGCGTCACCCGGCCCACCGACAGCGGGGGCCTGGGCTTCGGGCTGAAGTGGAACATGGGCTGGATGCACGACTCGCTGGTCTACATGTCCAAGGAGCCGGTGCACCGCAGGTTCCACCACAACGAGATCACCTTCTCGATGGTGTACGCCTACTCCGAGAACTACGTCCTGCCGATCTCCCACGACGAGGTGGTGCACGGCAAGCAGGCCCTGGTCTCCAAGATGCCCGGCGACTGGTGGCAGCAGCGCGCCAACCACCGCGCCTACCTCGGCTTCATGTGGGCCCACCCCGGCAAGCAGCTGCTCTTCATGGGGCAGGAGTTCGCCCAGGGCGCCGAGTGGGACCACGAGCAGGGCCCGCAGTGGTGGGTGCTCGACGAGCAGTGGCCCGCCCACCAGGACCACCTCGGCGTGCGCCGCCTGGTCCGCGACCTCAACCGCCGCTACCTCGACGCCCCCGCCCTCTGGGAGCAGGACGCCACCCCGGCCGGCTTCCGCTGGCTCGACGGCGGCGCCGCCGAGGACAACCTGCTCTCCTTCGTCCGGCACGCCGCCGACGGGAGCCCGCTGGTCGCCGTCTGCAACTTCTCCCCCGTCGTCCGCCACGGCCACCGCGTCGGCCTGCCCAGGCTCGACGGCCGGGACCAGCTCTGGGAGGAGGTCCTCAACACCGACGCCGAGACCTACGGCGGCAGCGGCATCGCCAACTCCCACCCCGTGAAGTCCGAGCCCGTCGAGTGGAACGGCCAGCCCCGCAGCGCCGAACTGGTCCTCCCGCCGCTCGCCACCCTCTGGCTCCGCCCCGCCTGAGTCCGGTCGGCGGGTGCCGGGCGCGGGCCCGGCACCCGCCGCGGGGGGCCGCCGGGCCCGGCGGCGAGGGGCCGTTGTGCCCGCCGCCCGGGCCCCCTAGGCTCCCCCGGGCGGTACCGATCACCGGCGGCTGGGGGGCCTCGCGCGTGGCAGTTTTCCTGGGGTGGACCTACGTGCTGCTGCCGCCGGCCTGCTGGGCGGTACTGGTCCGGACCCGGGGGGTCGGGACGGCGGTCGCCGTCGTCCTCGCCGGCCTGGCGGTCGTCCCGGTCGGGCTGGAGCGGGGGTGGTTCCACAGCGGGGCGGCGGCCGAGTCCGAGGCGGGCTACCCGCTGGCCACCGGACTGGTGGTGCTGGTCGGCACGCTGGCCGAACGCCGGGCGCGCGGCCCCCGCACCCCCGGCGGGCGCGGCCTCCCGGTGACCGCGGCGGCCGTCGTGACCGCCGTCCACGCGCTCTTCGGCCTCGTCATCGCCCTCCTCTACCAGCTGGCCGTCCACGAGCCCTACTCCCCCGACCGGGCCGAGTTCTCGCTGCCCGCCGGACTCGCCGTCGAGCGGGACTCCGGCGCCGACCCCAACTGCGCGCTGCGCTACTGCGTCCGCGAGCTCACGATCGGCAGCCCCGAGGGCCTGTCCGGCGCCGAGGTGGGCCGCCGGGTGCGCGAACGGCTCGCCGCCGACGGCTGGCGGCCGGGCCCGGACGGCACCCTCCGCCGCCGGCACGGCTGGCTGCTGGACAAGCGGGTGACCGTGGTCCGCCTCGACGAGCGGGAGCGGGGGGCCGTGGTCGAGCTCATCGGCCCGGACCGCTACTCCCAGCCGTGACCTCGGACCCTTGCCCGGGCGCCCGGACTCTGCTCGCGGACGTGCGTTCGAGGTGCGAAGGTATGGTCGATATGACCACCTTCTGAGACGACGGGACGGAGAGAGCCACGTGGCGCGCAGCGTGTACGTGACCGGGATCGACCGGGGGGACGGACGGCAGGCGGTGGAGCTCGGGGTCATGGAGCTGCTCACCCGCCAGGTGGACCGGGTCGGGGTGTTCCGTCCGCTGGTGCACGCGCCCGCGCCGGGCACGGCCGGGTCGGACCACGTGGTCGAGCTGCTCCGCACCCGGTACCGGCTGGACCTTCCGGCCGACGAGCTGTACGGGCTGACGTACGAGGAGGCCGCCGCACTGCAGGCGGCGCAGGGCCAGGACGAACTGGTCTCGGTCCTGGTGGACCGGTTCCGGGCGCTGGAGCGGCGCTGCCAGGCGGTGCTGGTGCTGGGCACCGACTTCGCGGACACCAACATCCCCGACGAGCTGGCCTTCAACGCCCGGCTCGCCAACGAGTTCGGCGCCGCCGTAATGCCGGTGGTCGGCGGCCACGGCGAGGACGCCGCGACGGTGGTCGCCGAGGTCCGCAACGCCCACCGCGCCTACACCGACCTGGGCTGCGAGACCCTGGCGATGGTCGCCAACCGGGTCGCGCCGGGCGTCAAGCAGCCGGTCCAGCGCAAGCTCACCGAGAAGCTGCCGATCCCCGCGTACGTCATCCCCGAGGAGCCGGCGCTGGCCGCGCCGACCGTCGCCCAGCTGGTCGAGGCGACCGGCGCCGAGGTGCTGATCGGGGACGCGGCCGGCCTGGCCCGGGACGTCCGCGGCTTCGTCTTCGGCGGCGCCATGCTGCCGACCTTCCTGGACGCGCTGACCGAGGGCGCGCTGGTGGTCACCCCCGGGGACCGCGCCGACCTGGTGATCGGCTCGCTGGCCGCGCACGCCGCCGGCGCCCCGCCGATCGCCGGCGTGCTGCTCACCCTCGGCCAGCACCCCGGCCCGAACGTGATGGCGCTGGCCGCCCGGCTCGCCCCCGGCACCCCGGTCGCGGTCGTCCCGGAGGGCAGCTGGCTCACCGCCGCCGCCCTCACCCACCTGGAGGGCAAGCTCTCCGCGGCCAGCCCGCGGAAGGCCGAGATCGCCCTCGGCCTGTTCGAACTGCACGTGGACACCGCCGAGTTGACCAACCTGATCGAGGTCGGCCGGTCCGAGCGGGTGACCCCGATGATGTTCGAGCACGCGCTGCTGGAGCGCGCCCGGGGCGCCCGTCGGCGCGTCGTGCTGCCGGAGGGCACCGAGGAGCGGGTGCTGCGCGCCGCCGAGATCCTGCTCCGCCGCAACATCTGCGACCTCACGCTGCTCGGCGAGGTCGACGCCGTCCGCCGCAAGGCCGCGAGCCTGAGCATCGACCTCCCCGCCGAGGACCCGTCCGCCGACCGCGCCCAGGTCCGGATCGTCGACCCGAGCACCAGCCCGCTGCGCCGCCAGTTCGCCGAGCTGTACGCGAAGCTGCGGGCGCACAAGGGGATGACCGTCGAACTGGCCCTGGACGTGGTCACCGACGTCTCCTACTTCGGCACCCTGATGGTGCAGGAGGGCATCGCCGACGGCATGGTCTCCGGCGCGGTGCACTCCACCGCCGCCACCATCCGGCCCGCCTTCGAGGTGATCAAGACCTCGCCGGGCGCGGCCATCGTGTCGAGCGTCTTCTTCATGTGCCTGGCCGACAAGGTGCTGGTGTACGGCGACTGCGCGGTCAACCCGGACCCGGACGCCCAGCAGCTGGCCGACATCGCCATCCAGTCGGCCGCCACCGCCGCCCAGTTCGGCGTCGAGCCGCGGGTCGCGATGCTGTCCTACTCGACCGGCACCTCCGGCTCCGGCGCGGACGTCGACAAGGTCCGCAGGGCCACCGAGCTGGTCCGCGAGCTGCGCCCGGACATCCTCGTCGAGGGCCCGATCCAGTACGACGCGGCGGTCGACCCGCACGTCGCGGCGACCAAGCTGCCCGGCTCGCCGGTGGCCGGCCGGGCCACCGTGCTGATCTTCCCGGACCTCAACACCGGCAACAACACCTACAAGGCCGTCCAGCGCTCGGCCGGCGCGATCGCGGTCGGCCCGGTGCTCCAGGGGCTCCGCAAGCCGGTCAACGACCTGTCGCGGGGCGCGCTGGTGCAGGACATCGTCAACACGGTGGCGATCACCGCCATCCAGTCGCAGGAGCGCAGCGAAGGAGCCGGCGCATGAGTGAGGGCACGCGGGTACTGGTGCTGAACGCCGGCTCGTCGTCGGTCAAGTACCAGCTGATCGACATGCTGGACGGCACCCGGCTGGCCTCCGGGCTGGTCGAGCGGATCGGCGAGGCCGGCGGGCGGCTGGTGCACGCCCCGCGCGGCGGGGCGGAGCGGGAGAGCGTCCAGGCCTTCCCCGACCACGGCGCCGGGCTGAAGGCGGTCGCCGAGGAGCTCGCCGCCGACGGGATCGGGCTGGACTCCCCCGAGCTGGCCGCGATCGGCCACCGGGTGGTGCACGGCGGCCTGCGCTTCACCGAGCCGACCGTGATCACCGACGAGGTGCTGACGGAGATCCGCCGGCTGATCCCGGTGGCCCCGCTGCACAATCCGGCCAACATCACCGGCATCGAGGTGGCCCGGGCGCTGCGGCCCGACCTGCCGCAGGTGGCCGTCTTCGACACCGCCTTCCACGCCTCGATGCCGGAGCACGCCGCCCGGTACGCGGTGGACAAGGAGGTCGCCGACCGGCACCGGGTGCGCCGCTACGGCTTCCACGGCACCTCGCACCAGTACGTCTCGCGGGCCACCGCCCGGCTGCTCGGCAAGGACCCCGCCGAGGTGAACGTGATCGTGCTGCACCTGGGCAACGGCGCCTCGGCGTCGGCGGTCGCGGGCGGGCGGTGCGTGGACACCTCGATGGGCCTGACCCCGCTGGAGGGCCTGGTGATGGGCACTCGTTCGGGTGATATCGACGCGGGCGTGGTCTTCCACCTGCACCGGGTCGGCGGGCTCTCGATCGACGAGATCGACGACCTGCTCAACCGCCGCAGCGGCCTGCTGGGCCTGTGCGGCGACAACGACATGCGCGAGATCATGCGCCGCGCCGGGGAGGGCGACGAGGACGCCCGGCTGGCGTTCGACGCGTACGTCCACCGGCTGCGCAAGTACATCGGCGGCTACTACGCGGTGCTCGGCCGGGTCGACGCGATCGCCTTCACGGCGGGTGTCGGGGAGAACGCGGCGCCGGTGCGGGCCGCCGCCACCGCCGGCCTGGACGGACTGGGCATCGCGGTCGACCCGGAGCTCAACTCGGTACGCTCGCGCGAGCCCAGGCTGATCTCCCCCGAGTACGCGCGGGTCGCGGTCGCGGTCGTGCCCACCGACGAGGAGCTGGAGATCGCCCGGCAGTCCTTCGCCCTGGTGCACCGGTCGTCCGAAAACTGACCCCCCGTCGTCTCGCTCCCCGGAATCCTTCGTCGGCGATTCCTCTCGATTCGGGCCGAATGCACCCATAACACGAACGGATAGACTGATCGATATGCGCCGAGCGAAAATTGTCTGCACCCTGGGTCCGGCCACGGACTCCTACGAACAGCTGAAGGCCATCGTCGAGGCGGGCATGAACGTCGCCCGACTGAACATGAGCCACGGCACCCACGCGGACCACGAGGAGCGGTACCGCAAGGTCCGCCAGGTCTCGGAGGACACCGGCAAGGCCATCGGCGTCCTGGCCGACCTCCAGGGTCCCAAGATCCGTCTGGCGACCTTCGCCAACGGCCCGGTGACCGTCGACAACGGCGACGAGTTCACCATCACCACCGAGGACGTCCCGGGCGACCAGCACATCTGCGGGACCACCTACAAGGGCCTGCCCGGCGACGTCAAGCCGGGCGACCCGATCCTGATCAACGACGGCGTCATCGCCCTGGAGGTCGTCAGCGTCGACGGCCCGCGGGTGAGGACCGTGGTCGTCGAGGGCGGCGTGCTCTCGAACAACAAGGGCATCAACCTCCCCGGCGCGGCCGTCAACGTGCCCGCCCTGTCCGAGAAGGACAAGGAGGACCTGCGCTTCGCCCTCGAACTGGGCGTCGACATGGTCGCCCTCTCCTTCGTCCGCAACGCGGCCGACGTCAAGGACGTCCACGAGGTCATGGACGCGGTCGGCATCCGGGTGCCGGTCATCGCCAAGATCGAGAAGCCGCAGGCCGTCGAGGCCATGGAGGAGATCGTCCTCGCCTTCGACGCCATCATGGTCGCCCGCGGCGACCTGGCCGTCGAGTACCCGCTGGAGCGGGTGCCGCTGGTCCAGAAGCAGCTCATCACGCTGGCCCGCCGGAACGCCAAGCCCGTCATCGTCGCCACCCAGATGATGGAGTCGATGATCCACGCCTCGCGCCCGACCCGCGCCGAGGTGTCCGACGTCGCCAACGCCATCCTGGACGGCACCGACGCGGTCATGCTCTCCGCCGAGTCCAGCGTCGGCAAGTACCCGATCGAGACCGTCCGCACCATGAGCCGGATCTGCGAGAAGGCCGAGGAGGAGCTGCTCTCCCAGGGCCTCCAGCCGCTCAACCCGGGCCGCAAGCCGCGCACCCAGGGCGGCTCGATCGCCCGCGCCGCGTGCGAGCTGGGCGACTTCCTGAACGGCAAGGCGCTGGTCGCGTTCACCAAGTCCGGTGACACCGCGCGCCGGCTCTCCCGGTACCGCTCGCCGATCCCGGTGATCGCGTTCACCCCGGACAACGCCACCCGCAACCAGCTCTCGCTGAGCTGGGGCGTCGAGGCCCACGTCACCGAGCAGGTCGGCTCGACCGACGCCATGGTGGCCCAGGTCGACGGCGAGCTGCTCCGCATCGGCGAGCTGACCGAGGGCGACACCGTCATCGTCACGGCCGGCTCCCCGCCCGGGATCCCCGGCAACACCAACATGGTCCAGGTGCACCACCTCGGTACCCGCGGCGACAAGTAGCCCGCACGCACGACGCCCGTGGGGCGGTCCCTCCGCATCGGAGGGGCCGCCCCACGGGCGTTCTCGGCCGGGCCTACTTCGCGTTGCCGGGGTAGGGCTCCTGGTCGTTGTAGAGCTTCATGCCGGGGATCGTCAGGGTGCCGCCGAACTGGCCGGCCTGCACCGCGGTGACGCCGGTCAGTTCCAGCCACAGCGGCAGCTGGAGCTGACCGATCAGGTCGTACAGCCACTGCGGCAGCGGCCCGTCCGGCGTGAGGGTCAGCTCGCCCAGGTCGATCGGGATCGGCAGGCCGAGCACCTTGGACAGGTGGCCGGAGAGCCGCTCCACGTACATGGTGACCGGGCCGCTGCGCATGGTCGAGACCGAGCCCGGCGCGCCCTTGACGTGGAAGGTGCGGTCGTTGCCCTCCAGCGTCGACATGTGGAGGTTCTCGATGTCGACGCTGCCGACCTCGAACTTCAGCACCCGCTTGGTGCCGGTCGGGGTCTGGACGTTGACCACGCCCAGCAGCACCGCGTGGTTCAGCGCCAGCCGGGTGGTCTGGAGGGTCCAGTTCTGGTCCGGGACGAGGATCGCGTTGTCCGCCGGCTTCCCGGCCGGGTTGAGGGCCTTGGTGTCGACCAGGCAGTTGGGGTCCTTGGTCGGCGTGGCCGGGGCCGAGCCGGAGGGGGTCGGGGACCCAGCCGCCGGGTCCTTCGTGGCGGCCGACGGCGAGGAGCCCGCCTTGGGACTCGCGGAGGGCTTGGCGGACGGCTTGGACGAGGGCTTGGCGGACGGCGTGCCGGGCGGCTCGGCCGCGGGCCCGGCGGACGGCGTGCCGGTCGCCGGGGCCTGGGCGGCCGATGCGGTCGTCGGTGCGGTCGTCGGTGCCGGGGCCTGGGTGGCCGGGGCCGCGGTGGCGGGGTCCTGGGTGCCCGGGGCGGGCGCCGCCGACGAGGGCGCCGGGGCGGCCGGGGCCACCGCGTGGACGCCGGCGGACGGGGCCGCGGTCGGGCTCGGCGAGCCGCCCGGGCGGAACAGGCCGGTGATGCCGTCGACGACGTCGTCGATCAGCCCGGCCCGGGAGACCCCGGCGGCGGTGCCGGCCGCTCCGGCCTGCGCGGCCGGCGCGGTCGTCGGTGCGGCCGGCGGCGTCGTCGACGGCTTGGCGGCCGGCGCCCCGCTCGTCGGCACGGCCGTCGGCACGGCCGAGGGTCCGGCGCCGGTCGGTGCGGTCGTCGGCGCGGCCGTCGGGGGCGCGGTGCCGGTCGGGTCGGCCGTCGGGGCCGGCTCCTCGGGGAGCGGCACGGACGGGCCGGGGATCGGCGGCGGCAGCTCGCTCTTCGGGACGGGCGTCTCGGCCACCTTCGGCGGCAGCGGCACGGCGTCCGGGGCGGTGGCGCACGGCTTGCTCGCCGAGGTCTCGGCGATCGCCGAGCCCGGCGTGTAGGCGGCGGCCATCAACAGGGCGGTCGGCACCGCGGCCATCGCCAGCGCGCGGCCGCGCAGGCGGATCCGGACCGGCGTCCGGGGCGCGGCGTGCCGCCCGGAGCGCGGTGCCGGGGCGGCGGACGGGTCGGTCCGCTGCTCGTCGGGCGCGGTCACCGCACCTCCTTGGGCTCACCGGCCTGCTGCGGGACGGTTCCCCCGGCGGCGGACGGGGCGGTGTCCTCGGCCGGGGGCTCGCCCTGGGCGGGCACGGCCGGGATCCGCGCGGTGGCGGCCTCGGCGGCGGCCGGGTCCACGGCTTCGGCGGCTCCGGCCGTCTCCGCCGCCCGGTACTCCTCGGCCGTCTCCACCGTCTCGGCCGTCTCGACCGCCTGCGGCACCGGCGCCCAGGCCATCATCAGCCCGCCGCCGATGAGCCCGGGCAGCAGGGCCATGCCGAAGCCGGCCAGGTTCGAGACCGGGATCGAGACGAGGGTGAGCAGCGTGGTGGCGACGCCGGCGAAGATCCGCACGGCGGGCTGGAACCAGGCGGTGAACCCGAGCAGGATCAGCAGCACGCCGATGATCAGCGAACCGGCGCCCGCCGTGGTGGACATCGCGATGGTCACGCCGCCCAACGACAGGTGCGCGTAGGGGAAGTACAGGATCGGGCCGCCGGCGACCATGGCCAGCAGGCCGCCCCAGAAGGGCCTGGTGCGGCGGAATTCCCGGAAGCTCCGCCAGAGCCACCCGGCCGGGTTCCGGTGTTCGGGCCGGGGTTCGGCCGTTGCGCTGGACATGGTGCAGCTCCTCGATGTCTCTACGAGGGAGAACAAGTGGTGTCGGGCCGGGAACGGCGGCTGCCCGCCGTTCCCGGCCCCGGGAAGACCCGTCACTCCGGCGTGCCGACCGGCACGCCGTCAGGCGAGGCTCAGAAGCACTCGTTGTTCGGGCCGTCGCCGCCCTTGAGCTTGAGGCTCAGGCCGTTGAGCACGAAGGTGCCGGCCGAGGTGGCGCGCGCGGTCTGCTTGACGTCCGTCAGCACGGCCTCCTTCGCCGCCTGGGAGAAGCCGAGGGCGCCGGTCGGGAGCTTCGCGCCGGCCTCCTTCAGCGCCGGGTGGCCCTTCCAGCCCTGGGTCGCCGAACCGGTGAGGGTGGAGGCGTCCTGGCCGATGTTGATGTCGGTGAAGGTCGCGTCGGCGTCCAGCTGCTCCAGGTCGATCAGCAGGTTGTGCGCGGTGACCGGCTTCTTCTCGTTGTTGCCGGCGTTCAGCTGGAGGGTGATCTTGCCGAGGCCGAGCTTCGACAGGTCGGTCACCACCGACTGGCAGAGGTTGTGGATCTCGGCATCGTCGAAGGCCGACACCGCGACCGGGTGCGGCGTGCCGTTCGCCTCGATGTCGACCGCACCGAACTGGGCGAAGTTGCTGCCCTTCAGGTACGTCGTCTTCACCTTGAACTGCTGGCCGGAGACGCTGAACGACGCCGCGAGCGCGCTGTTGGCAATCGAGACGCCGACCATCGCGGTGGCGGCGATGCTCGGCACCATCACCAGGGCGAAGCGCTTCCAGCGGGTCTTGCCGTGGGTCTGGGACATGCGTGTCCTCCTTCTGGACGTACATCTCCGGCTCCCCTGCGGTGCGTCACGCACGGTGGGGGCCTGGGATGGGAGAGAGCTACGTCCTCGGTAGCGGAGAGCGCCGTGGCGACACGGTCGATCCCCCCGAGCGACAACCAGTGACCGCGCGGGCAGCGCGGCCTGACGAAGGACAGGAACCGCCGTGGGACCGCGGATACCCCCCTGCCTTCATGCCGGCGGCCGGGGCCGTCGGCTGCCCGGTGGGGATCCCCTGTTCCGCTCTCGCCGACCGGCTGCCGGGAGTTGGAGCGTGGGGACCGGGCGTGCCGATGCTGCTCGAATACCGGGCGAAGCACAAGAGGTTCATTACTGACGGGTAATCCAACATCCAACGGCGTGGATCATGAAATCCGTCACACGAACACGCAGCGTGACGAATTGAAGGAATCGTGACGGCGAAATCCCCCGGAAACATCAGTGAAACACCCGTGGACGGTCACATGTCGTGACCGTCCACGGGTGTTGTCAAGATTTGGTAAACCTCAGACGCGATGACCGGATTGTCGCCAAATCACCAGCGGCACCGCAGGCCGTCCGCCGTGCCGGACCGGGGCCCGGAGGCCCGTCCGGCGAGGCCCGGAGGACAGGGCCTCAGAAGAGCACCCGGGCCAGCGCCTGGCGGGCCGCCGTGACCCGCGGGTCCTCGGTGCCGATGACCTCGAACAGCTCCAGCAGCCGGACCCGCACGACGTTCCGCTCCTCGCCGAAGGTCCTGCCCACGGTGCCCACCAGCCGCCCGAAGGCGTCCTCGACGTGCCCGCCGACCAGGTCCAGGTCGGCCGCCCGCAGCTGCGCCTCGACGTCCTTCGGGTCCGCGGCCGCGGCCGCCCGGACCTCCTGGAGGTCCAGGCCCTCGACCCGGCGGAGCAGCTCCGCCTGGGCCAGGCCGAGCTTGGCCTCGGCGTTGCCCGGCTGGTCGGCCAGCACGTTCTCGTACGCCTGGATGGCACCGGCCAGGTCGCCCCGGTCCAGCGCGTCGTGGGCCGCGGCCAGCGCCGGGTCCTCGGGGCGGCGCGGCGCCTCGTCCGGCTCGCCGCCGGTGCCCGGCAGACCGCTGCCGCCGACGATGCCGAAGCGCTGCTCGGCGACGAGGATCAGCTGGTCCAGCACCTTGCGGACGTTGGCCTCGTTCTCGGCGCCCTGGAAGAGCGGCACGAGCTGGCCGGCCACCACGGCCATCACGGCCGGGATGCCCTGGATGCCGAACTGCTGGGCGATCAGCTGGTTGCCGTCGACGTCGATCTTGGCGAGCACGATCCGGCCGGCGTACTCCTCGGCCAGTCGCTCCAGGATCGGGCTGAGCTGCTTGCAGGGACCGCACCACTCGGCCCAGAAGTCGATGACGACCGGCACCTCGGTGGAGCGCTGGACGACCTCGGTCTCGAAGGTGTCCTCGGTGACGTCGATGACGAGCTGGTAGCCGGGCGAGGCCGGCGCGATGCCCGACTCCTCGGCGGCGGCCGCCTGGCGGGCCCGCTCGGCCCTGGCCTGCTCGGCCTTCTGGGCAGCCTCGCCGGCTGCCTTCACTGCGGCGAGGTCGACCGCACCGCGCAGGGCGGAGCTGTTGGGACGCGAATTCCGTGGCTGCATGGCACCATCCTCCCCCGTCCGCACCGCCCGCGGGCACCAACCTCCCGGAAAACCGACCCGCGCGGGCTGCGCAGCCTCGATTCCCCGAGCGGAGAACCCATCCCCGATAGCCTGAACCGTTGGCGCGGATCCCCATCCGCACCCGCGCCGCCCCCGTCCCACGGGGTTCGCGGCGCCTGGTTGTCACCAGCTTTCGCTACGAGTCGTAGCGTAACTGGACCGAGGGCACCCGCCGCAACCCCCACCGGCACTCCCGCAACGTGAGCTGCCCCACTTTCCGGCACGGCCAGGCTGACCTGGACACGATGAAGTCGCTACCGTTACCAGCCCCACCCAAGTTACCAACCGGTAAATCGCAAGGAGGCCCGGTGCCGGCCCCCCAGCCCCCCGTGACCCCGGCGCACCTGGTCCGCCCGGCCGAGCCCCCGCGAGCCCCGGCCCCGCAAGCCCCGGAGAGCCCCGACGGCGCCGTCGCCCGCGCCAAGGGCCGACCGCGCAGCGCGGCCGCCGACCGCGCCATCCTGGACGCCACCCGCGAGACCCTCGCCGACCTCGGCTGGGGCGGGCTCACCATGGGCCACGTCGCCACCCGCGCCGGCGTCGCCAAGACCACCCTGTACCGGCGCTGGCCGTCCAAGAACGAGCTGGTGGTGGACGCCGTCGCCAGCCTCTTCGACGAACTCGTGATGCCCGACCTGGGCAGCCTGCGGGCCGACATCGAGGCCGTGGTCGCCCAGTTCGCCGACCTCTTGGCCCGGCCGGAGACGCAGGCGGCACTGCTCGCCCTGTTCGCCGAGGGCACCCGGGACCGGCAGCTGCGCCGGCGGATCCGGGAGGCGATCGTCGACCCCCAGAAGCGGCTGGTCCGGCAGGGCCGGGCCGCCGCCCAGGCCCGCGGCGAGCTGGCCCCGGACTGCGACGAGACGACCGCCGGCGAGGAGATCGACATCATCTTCGACACCATCGCCGGAACCGTCGAGCACCGGGTGCTGGTCAGCGGCGAGCCGATCACCGTCGAGTGGACCAGGCGGTTCACCAACCTGCTGCTCGGACCGTTCCCGAGCCTGCTGGCGCCCTGACCGGCCGCCCCGGCCGACCGGCCTGGCGGACGCCCGGACGCCCGGACGCCGGAGAGCCGCCCCGCACACGGAGGTGCGGGGCGGCTCGGCACGGCGGACCGGGGTCAGAACCGGGCGGTCTCCCGGTAGATCCCCCACTCGTCGCGCAGGGCGTTGCAGATCTCGCCCAGGGTCGCCTCGGCCCGCACCGCGTCCAGCATCGGCGGGATCATCGACTCGCCGGACCGCGCGGCGGCCAGCATCGCGTCCAGCCCGGCCCGGACCGCGGCCTCGTCCCGGGCCGCCTTGCGCTCGCGCAGCACCCGCACCTGCTCGCGCTCCACCTCGTGGCTGACCCGCAGGATCTCCAGCTCGGGGGTGACGCTGCGCGGGTGGCAGTTGACGCCGACGACGCGCTTCTCCCCCTTCTCCACCCCCTGCTGGTACTGGAAGGCCGCCTCGGCGATCTCGCCGGTGAACCAGCCGTCCTCGATGCCGCGCAGGATGCCGGAGGTGATCGGGCCGATCTCGTGGTCGTCCCGGCCCTTGTCGAGGATCTTCCGGAAGATCTCCTCGGCCTGCTGCTCGATCCGGTCGGTGAGCGCCTCGACGTACCAGGAACCGCCCAGCGGGTCGGCCACGTTGGTGACGCCGGTCTCCTCCATCAGCACCTGCTGGGTGCGCAGGGCGATCTCGGCGGCCTGCTCGGAGGGCAGTGCGAGGGTCTCGTCCAGCGCGTTGGTGTGCAGCGAGTTGGTGCCGCCGAGCACCGCCGAGAGCGCCTCGACCGCGGTGCGGACGACGTTGTTGTACGGCTGCTGGGCGGTGAGCGAGACGCCGGCGGTCTGGGTGTGGAACCGCAGCCACTGCGCCTTGTCGGTCTTCGCGCCGAACCGGTCGCGCATCCAGCGGGCCCAGATCCGCCGGGCGGCCCGGAACTTGGCGATCTCCTCGAAGAAGTCCAGGTGCGCGTCGAAGAAGAAGGAGAGGCCGGGCGCGAAGACGTCCACGTCCAGGCCGCGGGAGAGGCCCAGCTCGACGTAGCCGAAGCCGTCGGCCAGCGTGTACGCCAGCTCCTGCGCGGCCGTCGCCCCGGCCTCGCGGATGTGGTAGCCGGAGACCGAGAGCGGCTTGTACGCCGGGATGCCCTTGGCGCAGTACTCCATCAGGTCGCCGATCAGGCGCAGGTGCGGCTCGGGGGCGAAGAGCCACTCCTTCTGGGCGATGTACTCCTTGAAGATGTCGGTCTGCAGGGTGCCGTTGAGCACGGCCGGGTCGACGCCCTGGCGCTCGGCGGCGACGAGGTACATGCAGAAGACCGGGACGGCCGGGCCGCTGATGGTCATCGAGGTGGTGACCTCGCCCAGCGGGATGCCGCCGAACAGCACCTCCATGTCGGCGGCCGAGTCGATGGCCACGCCGCAGTGGCCGACCTCGCCGAGCGACTTGGCGTCGTCGGAGTCGTAGCCCATCAGGGTCGGCATGTCGAAGGCGACCGAGAGGCCGCCGCCGCCGGAGTCCAGGATCATCCGGTACCGCTCGTTGGTCTGCTGGGCGTTGCCGAAGCCGGCGAACTGGCGGATGGTCCAGGTCCGGCCGCGGTAGCCGGTCGGGTGCAGGCCGCGGGTGTACGGGTACTCGCCCGGCCAGCCGATCCGCTCGAACCCCTCGTAGGCCTGCCCGGGGGCCGGCCCGTAGACGGGCTCGACCTCGTCCCCGGAGAGGGTGGTGAAGTCCGCGTCCCGCTTGCGGGCGCGGTCGTACCGCTGCTGCCAGCGCTGACGTCCGCGCTCGATCTCCTCGGCGTCCATGACCCCGAACTCCGCTCCGTACGGCCGCCACACCAGCGGGCGGCACAGCTGTTAGGACGTCCTACCAATTTACTCGGACGTCCTAGTACTTGTCGACGGACGCCCGGGGCGACATTCGGAGGATCCGGCCGGTCCGCGGGCGGGGCCCGGGCCGGAAGCGGCCCGGCAGGCGAAAGGGCACCCTCCCCTGCGGGGGAGGATGCCCTGCGGAACATCCGGGATCAGACGCCGGCGGGCTGGCGGGCCGCGTCACCGGACGGCAGCTTCTCCGCGGCCTCGGCGACCACCCGGCGCTCGGCGACGAAGGAGGCGAACGGGATGCAGCCGGCGGCCAGCGTGAGGACCATCCGGCCCAGCGGCCACTTGAGCTTCTGGCCGAGCAGGAAGGTCACCACGAAGTACCCGATGTAGAGGTAGCCGTGCAGCATGGCCACGTACGTGGTGACGTCCTCGGCCGCGTGGAAGCCGTACTTCGCCACCATGAAGCCGCAGAACACCAGCAGGGCCGCGCCGGTCGCAATCGCCAGGGCCCGGTACCAGCCCAGCAGGGGGGTCGCCTTCGTCACTACATTCGCCTCGCTCGGCAGGATCGGGGGGTACGCCCGGTTCCGCGCACCGCTCCCACGAGGGTAACCGTCCTCACGCCCCGTCCCGCGCAGGCCCCTCGGCCTCCGGCTCGGTGAAATCGCCGGCCGCCACCCGCAGCGGCCGGAGCAGGTCGAACACCTCGCGGCACTGGTCGGCGTCGTACTCCTCCAGGCCGAACTCCACCGACATCAGCCCCCGGGTGGCCCCCTCGACGACCTCGCGGCCCCGGCCGGTGATCGCGGCGAGCACGCCGCGGCCGTCCAGCGGATTGGGGCGGCGGGCGACCAGGCCGGCCCGCTCCAGGCGGTCGACGGTGTTGGTGACGCTGGTCGGGTGGACCATCAGCCGCTCGCCGATCTTGGAGAGCGAGAGCTCGCCGGTCCGGCTGAAGGTGAGCAGCACCAGCGCCTCGTAGCGGGCGAAGGTCAGACCGTACGGCTTGAGGACCGCGTCCACCCGGGACAGCAGGATCTGGTGGGCGCGCATGATCGAGGTGATCGCCGCCATCGAGGGCACGGCGCCCCAGCGGCGGGCCCACAGCTCGTCGGCGCGGGCGATCGGGTCGAAGTCGAGTGCGAGGGGCTTTGCCACGTCCTTACCGTACCGGCGGGTGGGGCTGGTGCTACCAGGCGTCCTGATGGTGGACAAGTGCGACACGTGGCGGGATCACGCCAACCGGGCAACCAGGTACGGACCAGGACATTGCGCGGATGTGAACCACCGCCAACAGGGCCACGGGGGGCGAAGGTTGGCGCGCGAACCGGCGCCCGGCCCGGTACCAGGCCTCGGTTCGGACGGTAACCCGCTGCAAGGCCGGGCGATTCACCCCTTTTGTCACCCCGTTCATGATCCGCCGCCCTGGCGAGACCTGGCCAATCAATGAAGCAGACCTGTCATTTCACTAGTTGGATTGTCATGCTTTCGGCCAGCCCCGTTCGGTGATCACCGCCCCACTCACCGGTGACCGCCGTGGACCGCACGGAGCAGCACGTCAGCGCCCGTTCCGCCCCTAAGGCACCGCCCCGGCGCCCCGGGACGAGGCGCGCCCGCGCACACGCGGTTTCTCCGGAAGGACCTGTACGTGAAGCGAAAGCTCGCAGCCGGCGCCGTACTCTCCGCCACCGCCCTCCTCACCGGCGTCATCCAGGTGGGCACCGCCGCCCAGGCCACCCCGACCCCGTCGGCCCAGGCGCAGGCCGCGCAGCAGCGCGCCGGCCTGATCGCGCTGGCGGGCGGTCAGTCCGGCCCGCTGGCCAAGGCGCTCGCACTGGGCGGCCAGGAGACGCTGGTCGCCAAGGACGCCGTGGTGGACGCCGACGGCACCCGCCACCTCCGCTTCGAGCGCACCTTCGCCGGCCTGCCCGTGCTCGGCGGCGACCTGGTGGTGCACCAGGCGTCCGACGGCGCGGTGAAGGCGGTCGACAAGGCCGTCGCCGCGCGGATCTCGGTGCCCAGCCTGACCCCGGCGATCCCCGCCGACAAGGCGGCCTCGCAGGCCTCCGGCGCGGTGCAGTCCACCGTCGGCATCGCCGCCGACAAGGACGAGTCCCCGCTGGCCGAGGTCCACCAGGCCGGCGCCGCCCAGCTGGTCGTCTGGGCCGCCGACGGCAACCCGCGCCTGGCCTACCGGACCACCGTCGAGGGCGTCCGCGCCGACGGCACCCCGAGCAGCCTGCTGCTGGTCACCGACGCCGCCTCCGGCGAGGTGCTCTCCAGCCACGAGCAGGTGCAGACCGCCACCGGCACCGGCACCGGCGTCTTCGTCGGCGGCGTCCCGCTGACCACCTCGACCGCGACCGGCGGCTACTCGCTGAAGGACGCCTCCCGCGGCGGCCAGTCCACCAGCGACCTCAAGGGCAAGACCTCCGGCTCGGGCACGCTGTTCACCGACGCCGACAACAAGTGGGGCGACGGCACCGCCGCCAACCGCCAGTCGGCCGCGGTGGACGCGCAGTTCGGCGCGGCGGCCACCTGGGACTACTACAAGAACAGCTTCGGCCGCAACGGCATCAAGAACAACGGCGTCGGCGCCACCAGCCGGGTCCACTACGGCAGGAACTACGTCAACGCCTTCTGGAACGACTCCTGCTTCTGCATGACCTACGGCGACGGCGACGGCAACACCCACCCGCTGACCGAGCTCGACGTCGCCGGCCACGAGATGACCCACGGCGTCACCTCGGCCACCGCCGGCCTCAACTACTCGGGCGAGTCCGGCGGCCTCAACGAGGCCACCTCGGACATCTTCGGCACCATGGTCGAGTGGTCCGCCAACCTCCCCTCCGACAAGCCGGACTACCTGATCGGCGAGGAGATCGACATCAACGGCGACGGCACGCCGCTGCGCTACATGGACAAGCCCTCCAAGGACGGCGGCTCGGCCGACTCCTGGTACTCGGGCGTCGGCAACCTGGACGTGCACTACTCGTCCGGCGTCGCCAACCACTTCTTCTACCTGCTGGCCGAGGGCAGCGGCGCCAAGGTGATCAACGGCGTCGGCTACAGCAGCCCGACCTCCAACGGCTCGACGCTGACCGGCATCGGCCGCACCAAGGCCGCGGCGGTCTGGTACCGCGCGCTGACGGTCTACTTCACCTCCACCACCGACTACAAGGGCGCCCGCACCGGCACCCTGAGCGCCGCCAAGGACCTCTACGGCGCCGGCAGCGCCGAGTACAACGCGGTGGCGGCGGCGTGGAGCGGCGTCAACGTCAACTGACGCCCGCACGCCGGACGCCCGGGGTCCTCACTGGGAGGGGAGGCCCCGGGCGTCCGGCGTTCCCGCGCCGGTGCGCCGGGCCGCCGGTGCGGCCGTCCGGCGCCCCGGCGGCCCGGCGGCGGACGCGCGCCCGTTCCCCCGGGCGCGCGTAGCAACGGCGTGCGGGGTCGGCAAGGGCCCGCCGATGGCGGGAACACGCCAAGGGCGCGAATGCCGCGAACCAGGACATCCGACACTCCGTCATCAGCCCTACCGACCTTGGCGAGACCTGGCCAATAGCCCTCGGCACCCTGTCCTTTCACCACCTGCATTGTCATGCTTCTGACCACGCCCCGTCGGGCGGCCGTCGCCCCCACCCATCGACGGACCGCCAGACCGCACGGGACAGCACGTCAGCGCCCTACCGCCCCACGGCGCCAACCCCGGCGCCCCGGTACGCGGCGTGACCGCGCACCCGCGGTTTCGTGGAAGGAACCCCGTACGTGAAGCGAAAGCTGACAGCCGGCGCCGCACTCTCCGCCGCCGTCCTGCTGGCCGGCGCCATCCAGGTCGCCGCCGCCCCCGCCCAGGCCGCGCCGTCCGCGCCGGTCCAGCAGCGCGAGGCCCTGATCGCCCTGGCCGGCCAGCAGGCCGCGCCGGTCGCCAAGGCGCTCGCGCTCGGCGGCCAGGAGGCGCTGGTCGCCAAGGACGTCATCGTCGACGCCAACGGCACCCGCCACCTGCGCTACGACCGGACCTTCGCCGGCCTGCCGGTCCTCGGCGGCGACCTGGTCGTCCACCAGAAGGCCAACGGCACGATCACCTCCGTCGACCGGGCCTTCGAGGGCCGGCTCTCGGTGCCGAGCCTCACCCCCGCGCTCTCCTCCGGCACGGCCTCCACCCAGGCGGTCGACTCGGTCCGGGCCACCGTCGGCATCGCCGCCGACGCGGACGAGGTCCCGGTCAGCCGGGTCGACGGCGCCGGCACGCCCACCCTGGTCGTCTGGGCGGGCGACGGCAGCCCGCGCCTCGCCTACCAGACCGTGGTCCACGGCGAGCGGGCCGACGGCACGCCGAGCAGCCAGCGGCTGGTCACCGACGCCGCCACCGGCAAGGTGCTCTCCACGCACGAGGAGGTGCAGACCGTCCTCGGCTCCGGCAAGGGCGTCCACGTCGGTTCGGTCAGCCTGAACACCACCCAGAGCGGCTCCACCTACCAGCTCAAGGACCCCACCCGCGGCAACCAGTGGACCGGCAACGCCAAGAACGGCAACGCCATCTTCACCGACGCGGACAACATCTGGGGCAACGGCCTGGCGTCCGACCCGCAGTCGGCCGCGGTCGACGCGCAGTTCGGCACCGGCGCGACCTGGGACTACTACAAGAACACCTTCGGCCGCAGCGGCATCAAGAACAACGGCGTCGGCGCCAGCAACCGGGTCCACTACGGCAACGCCTACGTCAACGCCTTCTGGCAGGACGCCTGCTTCTGCATGACCTACGGCGACGGCACCGGCAACAGCAACCCGCTGACCGCCATCGACGTGGCGGGCCACGAGATGAGCCACGGCGTCACCTCCGCCACGGCCAACCTGACCTACTCCGGCGAGTCCGGCGGCCTCAACGAGGCCACCTCGGACATCTTCGGCACCCTGGTCGAGTGGTACGCCAACCTGCCGGTCGACGTGCCGGACTACCTCATCGGCGAGAAGATCAACATCTTCGGCAACGGCCAGCCGCTGCGCTACCTGGACAAGCCCTCCAAGGACGGCTCGTCCAAGGACTCCTGGTACTCCGGCATCGGCAGCATCGACGTCCACTACTCCTCGGGCGTCGCCAACCACTTCTTCTACCTGCTCTCGGAGGGCAGCGGCGCCAAGGTGATCAACGGCGTCAGCTACAACAGCCCGACCTCCAACGGCTCCACCATCACCGGCATCGGCCGGGCCAAGGCCGGGGCGATCTGGTACAAGGCCCTGACCACCTACTTCACCTCCAGCACCAACTACAAGGGCGCCCGCACCGGCACCCTGAACGCCGCCAAGGACCTCTACGGCGCCGGCAGCGTGGAGTACAACACCGTGGCCGCCGCCTGGAGCGCGGTGAACGTCAACTAGTCACCGCCGGACCACTCCCGGAAAAGCGACAGGCTGCCGGGGCCCACTGGGAGAGGGGGCCCCGGCAGCCTGTCGGCGTGCCCACGGCGCTGGCCGCGGAGCCGGGCGCCGTCGGAGGTCGTCGGAGGTCGTCGGACGGCGGTCGCCGTCAGGCGGCGGCGTCCGCGGCGACCGCCTTCGCGGCCGGCGCGCCGTCGCGCTCCTCCTTGGCGAGCATCCGCTCGGCGACGAAGCCGCCGCCGGGCAGCACCGAGAGGACGAACAGCACGGCGCCGCGCTTGACGTCCCACTTCTGCGACTGCCAGGCCATGATCCAGAAGACCACGTACAGGATGAAGAGGATCCCGTGGATCATGCCCATCACCGGCACCCCGTTGAAGCTGGTGGTGCGCTTCAGCACCGAGCACAGCAGCAGCAGGAGGAAGGAGACCCCTTCGGGGCCGGAGACCAGGCGCAGGCGGTGGACGGCGCTGCTGTTCACGATGGGTACCTCGATGCGGGGTCGGAGATCGCTTGTGAACCGGCTCACAAGCATCCGCCCCATTATCACCGAGCACACGTCCGGACCCGCGCCCGGGGTGCCCGGACCGGAGCCGGAGCCCCCGGTTTGTCCCAGACGCGTACCAGAACAGCCGCGCCCCCTCCCCGGGCCGGGCCGCCGACCGCTACATTGCGGCCGTGGCACAGTTTCGACTCCAGGGGTCCAAGGTGCTCGCCGTCGACATGACGGGCGACGCCGTGAAGGCCAGAAACGGCTCTATGGTCGCGTACACCGGCCAGATGGGCTTCAAGAAGCTCAGCGGCGGCGGCGACGGCCTGCGGGGCATGGTGACCCGCCGGCTGACCGGCGAGCAGATGGTGGTCATGGAGGTGAAGGGACAGGGCACCTGCTACTTCGCCGACCGGGCCACCGAGATCAATCTCGTGCGGCTCAACGGCGAGACGCTGTACGTCGAATCCGACAACCTCCTCTGCACCGAGGGGACGCTGAAGACCGGCACCAGCTTCACCGGTCTGAACGGCGTCTCCTCCGGCAACGGCCTGTTCACCACCAAGGTCGAGGGCCACGGCTGGGCCGCGGTCACCTCCAAGGGACCGGCGATCATCCTCCGGGTCTCCCAGGGGATGCCGCTGCGGGTCGACCCCGGCGCGTACGTGGCGCACACCGGCAACCTCAGCCGCTCCATCAAGTCGGGCGCCGGCTGGAGCACCTTCATCGGCGAGGGCGGCGGCGAGGCCGTCCAGGTGGAGTTCTCCGGAGAGGGCCTGGTCTACGTGCAGCCGTCCGAGAAGCTGACCGTCGGGGGCGACGTCTGATGGCCTTCACGAAGATCAACAACAAGATGATCGAGGCGATGGTCGTCCCCGGTCAGCGGCTGTTCAGCCAGCGCGGCGCGATGCTCGCGTACACCGGCGAGGTCCGGTTCACGCCGAACATCACCGGCGGGCAGGGCGGGGTCATGTCGATGATCGGCCGCCGGGTGGCCAACGAGGACACCCCGCTGATGACCGTCGAGGGCCAGGGCAGCGTGATGTTCGGCCACGGCGGCCACCACGTCCACGTGATCGACCTCACCGGCGACACCCTGTACGTCGAGGCGGACCGGCTGCTGGCCTTCGAGGGCTCGCTCCAGCAGTCCACCATGTTCATGGGCTCGCAGGGCGGCGTGATGGGCATGGTCCGCGGCCAGGTGACCGGGCAGGGCCTGTTCACCACCAAGCTGGACGGCCACGGCGCGGTGGCGGTGATGGCGCACGGCGGCGTCTTCGAGCTGCCGATCACGCCGAACCAGCCGGTGCACGTCGACCCGCAGGCCTACGTCGCGCACCGCGGCCAGGTCCAGAACAAGCTGTCCACCGCGCTCGGGTGGCGCGACATGATCGGGCGCGGCTCCGGCGAGGCGTTCCAGCTGGAGCTGTCCGGGCACGGAACGGTGTACGTGCAGGCGAGCGAGGAGAAGCTCTGATGTCCTACCCGCCGCAGCCCCCGTACGGGCAGGACCCGTACGGCCAGCCCACCCAGCCCGGCTACCCCCAGCAGCAGCCCCCGCCCGGCTACCCGCAGCCCGGCCAGCCGTACCCGCAGCAGCCCCCGCAGGGCTACCCGCAGCAGGGGTATCCGCAGCAGGGCTACCCCCAGCAGGGCTACCCGCCGCCCCCGCCGCAGGGCTACCCGGCCCAGCCGCCGCAGCAGTACGCCCAGGAGCAGTACGGCGGCGCGCAGGCCCCGCTGCCGAAGGCCCAGGACGGCTCCGGCCCGGTGGTGCACGACGCGCACAGCCTGCCGGTCAACGACAACGTCAACCCGTACGCCTTCTCGGTCGACCTCAACGGCTCGTACTTCCTGCAGAAGGGCAAGATGATCGCCTACTACGGCGACATCTCCTTCAAGGGCGTCGGCGCCGGGGCGATCGACCGGATGCTCGGGCAGCACTTCAACTCGCCGATGCACGCGGCGGACTGGGTGGTCGCCGAGGGCCGGGGCAAGCTGCTGCTGGCCGACCGCGCCTTCGACCTCAACTCCTACGACCTGGAGGAGGGGAACCTGACGGTCCGCTCGGGCAACCTCCTGGCGTACGAGCCCACCCTGCGGCTCAAGCAGTCGATCATCCCCGGGTTCCTCACCCTGATCGGCAGCGGCAAGTTCGTCGCCGCCTCCAACGGGCCGGTGCACTTCGTCGAGCCGCCGATCCGGGTGGACCCGCAGGCGCTGGTCGGCTGGGCGGACTGCCCGGCGCCGTGCCACCACTACGACCATGACTACATGCACGGCGTGATCGGCGGCATCCGCCGGCTCACCGGGATGGGCGGGGCGTCCGGCGAGGAGCACCAGTTCGAGTTCATCGGCGCCGGCCAGGTGCTGCTGCAGTCGACCGAGGTGCTGATGGCCGAGCGCGCGGTCGGCCAGGTGCACGCCGAGGCGGGCGTGCCGATGGGCGGGGTGCCGTCGCAGCACGCCTCCGGCCACGGCGGCCAGCTGCCGAACGTGAACGTGCCGGGCCTCGGTAACCTGGGCGATCTAGGGCGGCGCTTCGGGCTCTGAGCCCCGCGGCCCCCGTGGCCGGATCCGTGCGGCCGGCTCCGTGAACGCCGGTAAATTCGTACAACATTGAACTAATTGCGGTATGCTGGCCCCATGGACACGCACACGATCGCCCCGGCCGACGTCTCCTCCTCGCAGCCCGCGGGCCCCGAGGAGGAGACCCCCTGGCTGACCGCCCGGGAGCAGCGGTTGTGGCGCGCCCATCTGGAGGTCGCCAAGCTGCTCGACTACCAGCTCGGACGCGAGCTCCAGCCGCACAACATGGCGATCAACGACTACGAGATCCTCGTCGTGCTCTCCGAGGCCCCCGACCGGCGGATGCGGATGACCGACCTCGCCACCGCGACCCTCCAGTCCAAGAGCCGGCTCTCGCACCAGATCACCCGCATGGAGAACGCCGGCCTGGTGCTGCGCCAGGAGTGTCCGGGCGACCGCCGCGGCCTCTACGCCCACCTCACCGAACAGGGCTGGGAGACCATGCAGCAGGTCGCCCCGGACCACGTCCGCAGCGTCCGGGCGCACTTCATCGACCGCTTCACGCCCGAGCAGCTGGACGCGATGTACGAGGCACTGGCCCCGGTCGCCGAGCACCTGCGCGGCCTGCGCGGCCGGTCCTGACCCCGTCCGCCCGCCCGGTCCGGTGAGCGGCCGGGGCGGGCGGCGCCGGGACCCGCCCGCCCGCCGGCCCGCTCCTCGACGGCCCGTTCCTCGCCCGCCCGCTCCTCGCCGGTCAGGCCGCGGTGAGGCCCGCGACCAGGCGGTCGGCCGCGCCGTACGGGTCCAGTTCGCCGGCCACCACCCGCTCGGCCAGGCTCGCCAGGTGCCGGTCCCCGTGCAGGTCGCCGATCCGGGCACGGAGGGCGGCCAGGGCGATCGCCTGGATCTCCTCGGCTGCCCGGCGGCGGCGCCGGACGGCCAGCTCGCCGTGCTCGTCCAGCCAGGCGCGGTGCTTCTCCAGCGCCTCGACCACCTCGTCCACGCCCTCGCCCCGGGCCGCGACGGTCTTCACGATCGGCGGCCGCCAGGCCCCGGGCTCGCGCGCCTCGCCGAGGCCGAGCATGTGGTTCAGCTCCCGGGCGGTGGCGTCCGCGCCGTCCCGGTCGGCCTTGTTGACGACGAAGAGGTCACCGATCTCCAGGATCCCGGCCTTGGCGGCCTGGATGCCGTCGCCCATCCCGGGGGCGAGCAGCACCACGGTGGTGTCGGCCTGGGCGGCGATCTCCACCTCGGACTGCCCGACGCCGACCGTCTCGACCAGGATGACGTCGCAGCCGGCCCCGTCCAGCACCCGCAGCGCCTGCGGGGCGGACCAGGACAGGCCGCCCAGGTGGCCGCGGGTGGCCATGGAGCGGATGAACACCTCGGGGTCGGTCGCGTGGTCCTGCATCCGGACCCGGTCCCCGAGCAGCGCACCGCCGGAGAACGGCGAGGACGGGTCGACCGCCAGCACCCCCACCCGCTTGCCCAGCCGCCGGTAGGCGGAGACCAGCGCGGAGGTGGAGGTGGACTTGCCCACGCCGGGCGAGCCGGTCAGGCCCACGGTGTAGGCGCGCCCGGTGTGCGGCGCCAGTGCGGCCATCACCTCGCGCAGCTCGGGTGCGGCGTTCTCGACCAGCGAGATCAGTCGGGCCACCGCCCGCGGACGGCCCTGCCGGGCCTGCTCGACCAGGGTCGGCACATCGATCATGGGTAGCTGCTCCTTGCGCCGAAGGGCTGCGGCCCGCTTGTGGCGGTCCGCAGCCCCGGAGAGGGTTTCCTGCGACGGATCAGGCCTTGGGCACCCGGACGATCAGCGCGTCGCCCTGGCCGCCGCCACCGCAGAGCGCGGCCGCACCGAGGCCGCCGCCGCGCCGCTGGAGCTCCAGCGCGAGGTGCAGCACCACCCGGGCGCCGGACATGCCGATCGGGTGGCCGAGCGCGATCGCGCCGCCGTTGACGTTGACGATCTCCGGGGAGACGCCCAGGTCCTTGGTCGACTGGTGGGCGACGGCGGCGAAGGCCTCGTTGATCTCGATCAGGTCGAGGTCCTCGACGGCGATGCCCTCCTTGGCGACGGCGTGCCGGATCGCGTTGGACGGCTGCGACTGCAGCGAGTTGTCCGGGCCCGCGACGTTGCCGTGCGCGCCGATCTCGGCGATCCAGGCCAGGCCCAGCTCCTCCGCCTTGGCCCTGCTCATCACGACCACGGCGGCGGCGCCGTCGGAGATCTGCGAGGAGGTGCCGGCGGTGATGGTGCCGTCCTTGGTGAAGGCCGGGCGCAGCCGGGCCAGGCCCTCGACGGTGGTGTCGGCGCGGATGCCCTCGTCCTGGCTGAACAGGACCGGCTCGCCCTTGCGCTGCGGGACGGGCACCGGGACGATCTCGGCGTCGAAGACGCCGTCCGCCTGCGCCTTGGCGGCCCGCTGGTGCGAGGCCGCCGCGATCTCGTCCTGGACCTCGCGCGGGATGCCCAGCCGGGCGTTGTGCTTCTCGGTGGACTCGCCCATCGGGATGTTCTCGTAGGCGTCGGTCAGGCCGTCGTGGGCCATCGAGTCGAGCAGCTCGATCGCGCCGTACTTGTAGCCCTCGCGGGACTTCGGCAGCAGGTGCGGGGCGTTGGTCATGGACTCCTGGCCGCCGGCCACCACGATGTCGAACTCGCCGGCCCGGATCAGCTGGTCGGCCAGCGCGATGGCGTCCAGGCCGGAGAGGCACACCTTGTTGATGGTGAGCGCGGGGACGCTCAGCGGGATCCCGGCGGCGACGGCGGCCTGGCGGGCCGGGATCTGGCCGGCCCCGGCCTGCAGCACCTGGCCCATGATCACGTACTGGACCTGGTCGCCCGTGACACCGGCCCGCTCCAGCGCCGCCTTGATCGCGAAGCCGCCGAGCTCGGCGCCGGAGAAGCCCTTGAGCGAACCGAGCAGGCGACCCATCGGGGTCCGTGCACCGGCAACGATCACAGAGGTGGTGTTGGTCATGGGACGGGCCCCTTCGCACGTCGTGGCCAGGTGAGGATGCCGCTCAATGTACTGACCTGTTACCCGCCCGTCACCGGACCGACCGTGTGATCGAGCGCACTGGCACCCTCCAGTCAACACCGTGTCAACCCGGTCCGGGTGAACCCCGCCGCCGGGCCTTGCGTGTGAGCAGGCTCGCACCGGGACCACTGGCGCTGCCGACCTGCATACGCTGCACTGTTGCCGTCCTGTCACCCGCCCCGCCTCCGGAGGCCACCGTGCTGACCCGCATCGACCACATCGGCATCGCCTGCCACGACCTCGACAAGACGGTCGAGTTCTACCGCGCCACCTACGGCTTCGAGGTGTTCCACAGCGAGGTCAACGAGGAGCAGGGCGTCCGCGAGGCCATGCTCAGGATCAACGAGACCGGCGACGGCGGCGCCTCGTACCTCCAGCTGCTGGAGCCGATCCGGGAGGACTCCCCGGTCGGCAAGTGGCTGGCGAAGAACGGCGAGGGCGTCCACCACATCGCGTTCGGCACCGCCGACGTCGACGCCGACTCCGAGGACATCCGCGCCAAGGGCGTCCGGGTCCTCTACGAGGAGCCGCGGACCGGCTCGATGGGCTCCCGGATCACCTTCCTGCACCCGAAGGACTGCGGCGGCGTGCTGACCGAGCTGGTCACCGCCGCGAAGCCGGGCGGGCACGGGGAGCACTGAGCCGTTCCGGGTGCCGCCACCGGGCGGCACCCGGCCCCCGGGCCGGTTCCGGCGCCCGGCCGGGGCCCTTTCCCGTGCTCGTCCGACGCCCGTCCGACGCCTCCCGGCGGCCCCTCCGGGCTCATGACCCGTCAGTAACCTCACCCGGCGACCCGGAAAACCCCCACGCGGCCATTCCCCCGCAAGGCGCTCCCACTACAATGCCCAGGTGCGCGAAGACTCCGGGGGACGGGGACGACGGGCACGGCCGAAGACAGGCCCGTCCGCCCCGGCGGGAGGCCCGTCGCAGGGGAGTCCACTACGCGGGCACGGCTGAACAGTCGCAAGACGGATCTGTCACCATTCTCCACAAGGCAAGAGTTCGCCCAGGAGTCCACCCGGACGGGGGAACGCGGACCGACCGCGCTCCCGCGACCAGGACTCCCACCACCGCAGCGGGCACCCCCGGCACGACCGGGGACGTCCGCACGACTGCGGATGCAAGGACCAGTCGGACCAGCGCCCGGACAACGGGAGCACCGGACCGGCCGGGTCGAGGACGCGACCAGGAGATGGATGGGACCGCGGAGTGCGGGGCTACGACCGCTACGAGGTTGACGATCACCTCTCCCAGTTCGAGGCCGACATGGATCGGACTCGGAAGGAACGGGACAAGGCAGTCGAGCATGCCGAGGACCTCGCCTACCAGGTGGAGGTGCTCCGGGCCAAGCTGCACGAGTCCCGCCGCATGCTCGCCCAGCCGCGCGCCTTCGACGCCGTGTCCGGCCAGGCCGAGCAGATGCTCCGCACCGCCGAGATGCAGGCGCAGCAGCTGCGCGCCGACGCCGAGCGGCAGCTCCGCGACTCCCAGGCCGCCACCCAGCGGATCATGGCCGAGGCCGCCGAGCGCACCGCCCGGCTGGAGGCCGAGCTGGCCGCCCGCCGCCGCCAGCTGGAGGACGAGCTCGCCGAGCTGCGGCGCAGTGCCGAGCAGCACGTCAACGAGAACGTCAACTGGGCCGAGCAGACCCGGGCCGGCACCGAGCAGGAGGCCCAGCGCCTCCTCCAGGAGGCCCGCGCCGAGGCCGACCGGCTGATGGCCGGCGCCCGCGCCGAGGCCGCCGCCCTGTCCGACCAGGCCCGGGCGCAGACCGCCGCCGACGTCGACGCCGCCCGCGGCGAGGCCCAGGCCGCCGCCGAGGCGGCCCTCCAGCGCGCCCACAGCGACGCCGAGCGGATGCTGCGCGCCGCCTCCGAGCAGGCCCAGCAGGCCGGCGCCCAGGCCGCCGCCGACGTCGACGCCGCCCGTGGCGAGGCCCAGCAGCAGCTGGCCGCCGCGCACGTCGCCGCCGAGCAGCAGCTGGCCGTCGCGCACGCCGAGATCGGCCGGCTCAAGGAGGAGGCCTCCGCCGAGCAGGCCCGCGCCGAGCAGGCCCTCGCCCACGCCCAGGCGGAGATAGCGCGACTGCGTGCCGAGGCGATCGCCGAGGCCGAGCGGGCCCGCCAGGAGGCCGCCGAGCTGCGCGCCCAGGCCGAGGCCGCCGCCGAACAGCTGCAGGCCGACGCCGAGGCCGCCGCCGTGCGGAAGGCCGCCGACGGCGAGGCCGCCAACGAGCAGCGCTCGCAGACCGCCCGGGCCGAGGTGGCCCGGATGGTCGCCCAGGCCACCAAGGAGGCCGACGCGATCCGCGCCGACGCCTCCACCAAGCAGGCCCAGGCGGACGCCGCCAAGGCCGCGGCCGCCGAGGAGAGCGAGCGGCTGCGCGCCACCGCCGAGTCGGTGGCCGGCCAGCTGCGCGCCGAGGCCGAGGCCGCGATCGCCGAGATGCGCGCCCAGGCCGAGCGGGACGTCGCCGAGCTGCGCGCCCAGGCCGAGGCCGCCGCCGAGCGGCTGCGCGGCGAGGCCGAGGAGACCGGCCGCGCGGCCGGTGCCGAGGACGCCGCCGTCCACCTCGCCAAGGCCGCCAAGACCGCCGAGGAGATGCTGGCCCGGGCCGGCCGGGACGCCGAGGCGGCCCGTACCGGGGCCACCACCGAGGCCGAGCGGATCCGCACCGAGGCCGCCGCCGAGGCGGAGCGGCTGCGCGAGCAGGCGCAGGCCGCCGTCGAGGCCGCCCAGAACGCCGCCCTGGACGACGCCGCCGCGATCCGCGAGCGGATCCAGGAGATGCAGGACGAGGCCGCGCGGCTGCGTGCCGAGGCCGAGGAGCTGCGCGCCCAGGCCGCCGCCGAGGCCGACCGGGTGCGCGGCGAGGCCCGCCGGCAGGCCGTGCTGCAGATCGAGGAGTCGGCGAAGAGCGCCGAGGAGCTGCTCACCAAGGCCAAGTCCGACGCGGACGAGCTGCGGGCGGGCGCGGCCGGCGAGATCGAGCGGCTCCGCGAGCAGGCCAAGGAGCAGGCCGCCGAGACCCAGGGCCGGGCCGAGCAGACCCTGGAGCGGGCCCGCACGGAGGCGGCGAAGATCACCGCCACGGCCGGGCAGCAGGGCCAGGACGCGCTCACCGCCGCCAAGGCCGCGGCGGCCGAGAACCGGGCTGCCGCCGAACGCGAGACGGCCGAACTGCGCCGCGCCGCCAACGAGTTCGACCAGCAGCTGCGCGCCGAGGCGGGCGCCGCCGCGGAGTCGCTGCGGGCCGATGCGCAGGCCGAGGCGACCGCCGTCCGCGACGCCGCCGTGGCCGACGCGGAGCGGCTGCGCACCGAGACCGACACCGAGCTGGCCCGGAGCCGGGCCGAGGCCGAGGCCGCCGCCGAAACGCTGCGCGAGGAGAGCCGGCGCGAGCGCGAGGAGGCCTCCGCCGGGCTGCACCGGGAGCGCGAGGAGACCGCGGAGCAGCTGGCCGCCGCGGCGGCCGCGCGCGAGCAGGCGGAGCAGGCCGCCGCCGAGCTGACCGAGCGCACCGCGGCCGAGACCACCGCACTGCGCGAGGCCGCCGACGCACACGCCACCCGCGTCCGCACCGAAGCCGAGCAGGCCGCCACCGAACTCACCGAGCACACCGCGGCGGAGGCCGCCCGGCTCCAGGCCGAGACGGAACAGGCCGCCGCCGAGCTGACCGAGCGCACCGCGGCCGAGACCACCGCACTGCGCGAGGCCGCCGACGCACACGCCACCCGCGTCCGCACCGAAGCCGAGCAGGCCGCCACCGAACTCACCGAGCACACCGCGGCGGAGGCCGCCCGGCTCCAGGCCGAGACGGAACAGGCCGCCGCCGAGCTGACCGAGCGCACCGCGGCCGAGACCACCGCACTGCGCGAGGCCGCCGACGCACACGCCACCCGCGTCCGCACCGAAGCCGAGCAGGCCGCCACCGAACTCACCGAGCACACCGCGGCGGAGGCCGCCCGGCTCCAGGCCGAGGCGGAGCAGTCGCTGGCGGCGGCCGAGGCCGCCGCCGAGCGGCTCCGGACCGAGGCCGAGAAGGCCGCCACGGAGCTGCGCGAGCGGGCCGGGGCCGAGCTGGCACTGGCCGACGAGCAGGCCGGGACGGTCCGCGCCGAGGCCGGCCGGGAGCTGTCCGAGGCCCGCGCCACCGCGAACTCGATCCGCGCCGAGGCCGGCGAGGTGCTGGAGCAGGCCCGCCTGGACGGCGAGGACCTGATCGTCGCCGCCGAGCTGGAGGCCGCGGCGCTGGTCGAGACCGCCGAGGAGGCGGCGGCCGAGGTCCGCCAGGCGGTCGCCGGCCTGCACGAGACCGCCTCGCAGCAGATCGCCGAGCTGCGTGCCGCCGCCGAGCGGGAGGCCGCCGAGGTCCGCGAGCGGGCCGAGCAGGCCGCCGCCGAACTGCGCGACACGGCCGACCGGGAGACCACCGAGCAGCGGGCCCTCGCGGACCGGGAGACCACCGAGCTCCGCGAGCGCACCGACCGCGCGGTCGCCGAACTGCACGACGCCGCCGACCGCGAGACCACCGAGCAGCGCGCCCTCGCGGACCGCGAGACCACCGACCTGCGCGCCCGGACCGCCGCCGAGACGGCCGCCCTGCGCGAGCAGACCGGGCGGGAGCTGGCCGCCGAGCGGGACGCCGCCGAGGCCGAACTGGCCCGTCGGCACGCCGAGGCGCAGGCCTACGACGAGCAGCTGCGCGCCGAGGCCGAGGCCGAGCTGCGCGCCGCCCAGGAGGCCGCCGCGCAGCAGCGCGCCGATTCCGAGGCGCTGGCCGCCCGGACGGTGGCCGCCGCCGAGGACCGGTCGGCCGGCCTGGTCGCCGAGGCGGAGGACTTCGCCGCCCAACTGCGCGCCGAGGCCGAGGAGTACGCGCTCGCCACCCGCTCCCTCGCGGACGAGTACGACGCGGCGACCCACGCCCGCGCCGACGCGTTCGACGCCGAGGTGCGCGAGGCCGCCGAGCAGTTCGACAAGGCCACCCGGGACCAGGCCAAGTCGGTCCTGGAGAGGGCCTTCGCGGACGCCGAGTCGCTCGGCGAGGACGCCCAGACCACCGCGCTGGCCACCACCGCCGCCGCCGAGGAGCAGGCGGACGCGATGGTCGCCGCCGCCCGCAAGGAGGCCGACCGGCTGGTCGCGTCCGGCGAGGCCGCGGGCCAGGACGCGGTCGAGAAGGGCCGGGCCGACGCCGACGCGCTGCTCTCCGAGGCCCGCCGGGACGCCACCGCGATCCGCGAGCGCGCCGAGGAGCTGCGCGAGCGCACCGACGCCGAGGTGGAGGCCCTGCACGAGCGCGCCCGCAAGGAGAACGCGCAGGCCATGAAGTCGGCCGGCGAGCGGGTGGACGCGCTGGTGACGGCCGCCCAGGAGCAGCTGACCGAGGCCGAGGAGCAGGCGGTGGCCACCGTCGCCGAGGCCGAGGAGCGGGCCGCGGCACTGGTCGGGGCCGCCGAGGACCGCGCCAACGAGCTGACCTCGGAGGCGTCCGCGGAGGCCAGCAAGGTCCGGATCTCCGCCGTCCGCAAGGCGGAGGGCCTGCTCAAGGAGGCCGAGACCAAGCTCGCCGACTCGACCGACCGCGCCGAGGCCCTGATCATCAAGGCCGAGGCGAAGCTGAAGTCCTCCCAGGACGAGGCGGAGGAGCGGCTCGACTCGGCGGCGTCCGAGGTGGAGAAGCGGCTGCGGGCCGCCGACGAGGCCGCGGACGAGCAGATCGAGCTGGCGAAGGCGGAGGCCGACCGGCTGCTCGACGAGGCGCGGGCCGAGGCGAAGCGGGTCACCGACGAGGGCCGTCGCGAGCTGGACGAGCTGGTGCGCCGCCGCAAGGACATCAACACCGAGATCTCCAGGGTGCAGGACGTGCTGTCCGCCCTGGAGGCCTTCGAGGCACCGTCACCGGTCGCACAGACCAACGGGGGAAGCAACACCAAGAAGGACGGGGGTGCCAAGGCCGGTGCCGGAGTTGGCGCTCCCCGGTCCGGTGGCAATCGCTCCAAGAGCGCACCACCCGATTGAGCGGACATTGTCCGCGAGACAACGGCGTTTCGCCGTCGACACTCCGGTACCGTGTCAGGATTCCCTCAACCACCTCAGCGGTTTGACGACAGGAAGCCCAGAACCCCATGAGCGACAGTCACTCCCCTCACGGCTTCGACCTGGTGCGCCGTGGGTACGAGCGCGCCCAGGTCGACGAGCGGATCACCAAGCTGGTGGCCGACCGTGACAGTGCCTTGACCCGGATCAGCGCCCTTGAGAAGCGCATCGAGGAGCTCCACCTGGAGACCCAGACCGCTCAGGCGGCGGTCGCCGAGGCGGAGCCCTCCTACGCGGGTCTCGGCGCCCGGGTCGAGAAGATCCTGCGGCTCGCCGAGGAGGAGGCCAAGGACCTGCGCGACGAGGCGCACCGCGCCGCCGAGCAGCACCGCGAGCTGGCCGAGGCGGCCGCCCAGCAGGTCCGCACGGAGGCCGAGAACTACGCCAAGGATCGCAAGGCCAAGGCGGAGGACGAGGGTCTGCGGATCGTCGACAAGGCCAAGAGCGACAGCGCCCAGCTGCGCGCCGAGGCCAACAAGGACGCCCAGAACAAGCGCGAGGAGGCGGACGCCCTCTTCGAGGAGACCCGCACCAAGGCCGCCCAGGCCGCGCTGGAGTTCGAGACCAACCTGGCCAAGCGCCGCGAGCAGTCCGAGCGCGACCTCGCCGCCCGTCAGGCCAAGGCCGAGAAGCGTCTGGCCGAGATCGAGCACCGGGCCGAGCAGCTCCGCCTGGAGGCCGAGAAGCTCCGGACCGACGCCGAGCGCCGCGCCCGCCAGACCGTCGAGACGGCCCAGCGCCAGTCCGAGGACATCGTGGCCGACGCCAACGCCAAGGCCGACCGGATCCGCAGCGAGTCCGAGCGCGAGCTGGCGGCGCTCACCAACCGCCGCGACAGCATCAACGCCCAGCTGACCAACGTCCGCGAGATGCTGGCGACGCTGACCGGTGCGGCCGTGGCCGCCGCCTCGCTGCCGGGCGACGACTCCCTGGGCGTGCCCGCCCAGCAGTCGCGCTGACCGCGTAGCCGACGGGCCCTCACCCTCCGGGGCGGGGGCCCGTCGTGCTGCCCGGGGACGGCCGCGGCGGGCGCCGCGCGACGGGGCCCGCCGCGCGGCGCGGGCTCAGCGCGGGTACGCGCCGTCCGGCCGCTGGTACCCGCAGCTCAGCTGGTTGCCGTCGTCGTCCGAGACGGTGCCGAACCACGAGGTGCACCAGACCGACACCGAGTCCGGCCAGTACTGCACCTCGAACGGGTGCCCCGGGCCGTAGTCCCCGTACGAGGTGACGATGAACGTCTCCCCCGGGCGCATCCAGTAGTCCTCGCCCAGCGGCTCCAGGGTCAGTTCGAGCAACCCCTCGCCCCGGTTGGTCACCGGGATCCGGCCGGTCACCTCCAGCGCCGAGAAGTCCCAGCCGTCGGCGTCCGCCCGCTCGTGCTCGTCCCTCATCCGGCGGCCACCCGTGCCAGCAGCCGGCGCACCGCCGCGTCGAACGCCTCCGGTGCCTCGATCGCGCTCAGGTGCCCCACCCCGGGGAGCACCGTCAGCTCCGCCTCCGGCCGGGCCCGCGCCATCAGCTCGGCCTCGGCGAGGGGCATCAGCCCGTCCTCCGCGCCCGCCACGACGGTGGTCGGCACCCGGACCCCGGCCAGCACGTCCAGCGTCTCCGGCCGGGCCGCCATGGCCCGCTGCGCCCAGGCGACGGCGGCCGGCGGCGCGGCGGCGATCAGCGCCTGCACCCGGTCGACCAGGTGCTGCGAGTCCGGCCCGAGCTGCCCGGCGGCCATCCGCTCGTCGAGCAGCAGGCGGACGCTGTCCCGGGCCAGTACGGCGGTGGCGATGCGTTCCCGGTTCGCCCGGGCGGGCCCGGTGTCGGCGGTGGCCTTGGTGTTGGCCAGCAGCAGCCCGGCCAGCCGGTCCGGGTGGCGGCGGGCGAAGGCCAGCGCCACGTACCCGCCCATGGAGAGGCCGCCGAGCACCGCCCGGTCGATCCCGGCCGCGTCCAGCAGCAGTGCGACGTCGTCGGCGACCGCGTCCAGCGAGGGCTCGTCGGTGCCCAGCGCGGTGCCGCCGAAGCCGCGCTGGTCGGGGGCGATCACCCTGGCCTCGTCCCCGGTCGGTCCGGGCAGCTCGTCCAGTTGGGCGGACCACATGGCGGAGTTGAGCGGAAAGGCGTGCAGCAGCACGAGAGGTGTTCCGGTACCGCTCTCGCGGACCGACACTGCGGAGGGGAGCTGGGTCATGGGCACACCGTATTCCGGTGCGCCCGGCGGGCCCACTCAGCGAGCCGCCTTGTCCGGTTTGTCATAGCCTGACGGAGAGTAAGGGAGTGCGAATGATCGAGTTGCACGAGCTGACAAAACGTTACGGAAAGACCCTCGCGGTGGACCGCCTGAGCTTCAAGGTGCCCCAGGGCGTGGTCACCGGGTTCCTCGGCCCCAACGGCGCCGGCAAGTCCACCACCATGCGCATGATCCTCGACCTGGACCGGCCCACCGGCGGCCGCGTCACCATCGACGGCCGGCGGTACGGGCAGCTCAGCGAACCGCTCAAGTACATCGGCGCCCTGCTGGAGGCCAAGGCCGTCCACCCCGGGCGCACCGCCCGCGACCACCTGCTCTGGCTCGCCCAGAGCAACCGCATCCCCGCCCGGCGGGTGGACGAGGTGCTCTCCCTGGTCGGGCTCACCCCGGTCGCCCGCAAGCGCGCCCGCGGCTTCTCGCTCGGCATGGGCCAGCGGCTCGGCATCGCCTCCGCACTGCTCGGCGACCCGGAGATCGTCATGTTCGACGAGCCGGTCAACGGGCTCGACCCGGAGGGCATCCTCTGGATCCGCAACCTGATGAAGCGCCTCGCCGGCGAGGGCCGGACCGTCTTCGTCTCCTCCCACCTGATGAGCGAGATGGCCGTCACCGCCGACCACCTGGTGGTCATCGGCCGGGGCCGGCTCCTCGCCGACCTGCCGATGGCCGAGTTCATCCGCCGCAACTCCCGCTCCGCCGTCCGGCTGCGCACCCCGCAGCCCGAGCTGCTGCTCGACCTCCTGGCCGGCGCCGGGCTGCGGCACGAACCCGGCCCGGACGGCTCGTACGAGGTGGTCGACGGCGACCTCGCCGAGCTGGGCGAACTGGCCGCCTCCCAGGGCCTGGTGCTGCACGAACTCAGCGCGCAGCAGGCCTCGTTGGAGGAGGCCTTCATGCAGATGACGGCCGACTCGGTGGAGTACCACGCCGGGGACGGCCCGGGCCGCGACGCGGCCGGCGCACCGGGCGCCTGGGGCGCCGACTGGCAGGGCGGCAAGGCGGCGCAGCCGGCGGCCCGCAGCACCGAGGAGAACTGAGATGGCGTCCTTCCCCGCGGTCCTGCAGTCCGAGTGGACCAAGATCCGCAGCGTCCGCTCGACGGTCTGGACGCTCGCCCTGACCTTCGTGGTCACCCTCGGCATCGGCGCCCTGCTGTCGCTGCTCACCAACAACAACTTCGACGAGTTCCGCAGCGACGACAGCCCGTTCGACGCCACCGGCACCGCCTTCTCCGGCATCATCCTCGGCGAGCTGGCGATCATCGTCTTCGGGGTGCTGGCGGTCGGCAACGAGTACAGCACCGGGATGATCCGGGTCACCCTGGCCGCCGTCCCGCAGCGCGGCACCCTGCTCACCGGCAAGGCGGTGGTGCTGGGCGCGCTCGCCCTGGCCGTCTCGCTGGTGACGGCGTTCGTCACCTTCTTCGTCGGCCAGGCGCTGCTCGGCGACCACTCGACCAGCCTCGGCGAACCGAACGTGCTGCGCGCGGTGCTCGGAGCCGCGCTCTACCTGACGATGCTCTGCCTCTTCTCGGCCGGCGTCACGGCGATGCTGCACAACCAGACGCTGGCGCTGGGCGTGCTGGTGCCGTTCTTCTTCCTGCTCTCGCCGATCCTGTCGGCGGTGCCGAAGGTCAAGACGCTGGCCCACTACTTCCCCGACTACGCGGGCTCCCGGATGCTGCTGGTCTACGAGCAGAACGGCCAGCCGTACGGGCCGTTGGCCGGTTTCGCGATCTGCCTGGCCTGGACGGTCGCCGCGCTGGTCGGCGGCGCGCTGGTGCTGAAGCGGCGGGACGCCTGACGGCGGGGCCCACGGGCCGCCGAGCCGCCCCGCACCCCGGCGGGCCCGGGGCGGGCCCGGCAGGCGGCCCGGGGGCCCTCAGAGGCCCCCGGGACACGCCCCGGCGCTCAGTACTTGGGGGCTCCGCGGCCCCGGAGCAGGTTCGAGGCCCGGCGCTCCCTGGCGCCCCAGCAGGCGCGGTGCCAGTGCCGGCGGTCGTCCACCCCCGCACCGTGCATCGGCCAGGCCACCACGTGGCCGACGCCGGGCGGGATCTCCTGGTCGCAGCCGGGGCAGCGGTAGTGCCGGCCCGCCGTGCCGGCCACCGTCTGCACCACCCACTCCTCGCCCTGGTAGTTCTCGGTGCGGCGCAGCGAACCCCCCGTCGGGGCGGCCGGCCCGGCCGGCTCGTGGTCGGCTGCGATCTTGATCCGGTTGCGGCGGGGCGACACGGCGGGCTACCTCTCTACGGTGGTCGCGGAACCGTTCCAGCCTACGGCCGGGGGCCGCCGCACGGGTCTCTATCACGGCATCGCGCAGTGCTCCGGTGTTTCTCGTGATATCCACCCGTTCTTCTGGGAAATTGGTGGTTCGGCGTGCCATTGGCACATGACATCGGCTACTCACGAGGGGACAGGCGGGGCCCGCAAACCCTGCGCGCACCCGAGGAGGCCCTCACCATGACCAGAACCAGCGCCCGCGCCGAGACCCGCCGACCCGTCGGGGTCCGCCCGCCGGCCCCCGGCACGGCGCTCGCCGCCGCCACCGCCACGGCCACCGCCGGCACCCCGGCCCCGACCGTGCAGCGGGCCGGCACGGCACCCGCGGACACCGCCCCGGTGCGGGTCGGCGCGTTCCTGCTCTCCGCGCAGTTCCCCGGCCAGACCCACAGCGAGGCGCTGGACCGCACCGTCCGCGCCGCCGTCGAGGCCGAACGCGCGGGACTGGACAGCGTCTGGCTCGCCGAACACCACTTCGTCCCGTACGGGGTCTGCCCGAACGCCGCCACCCTGGCCGCGCTGCTGCTCGGCCGCACCCGGCGGATCGGCATCGGGACGGCCGTCAGCGTCCTCTCCACCGCCCACCCGGTGGCCCTCGGCGAGCAGGCCGCGCTGCTCCACCTCACCTCCGGCGGGCGGTTCACGCTCGGGGTGGGGCGCGGCGGGCCCTGGATCGACCTGGACGTGTTCGGCGGCGGCGTGGACGCCTTCGAGCAGGGGTTCCCCGAGCGGCTCGACCTGCTGCTGCGCTGGCTCCGGGGCTCCCGGGTGGGCGGGTCGGGCCCGCAGTTCAGCTTCCCCGAGGTGGCCGTCGTGCCCCGGGCCACCGAGCCGCCCCGCCGCCCCGACCTGGGAGCCTGGCTCGGCCTCGACGACCGGAGCGGGCTGCTGCGGTTCCCCCGCCAGCGCCAGGACGCCGACGGCCCCGGCGAGGAGCTCACCGCCGCCGGGCGCCCGGCGGCGGGCCCGCCCGTGGTGGTCGCCTGCACCTCGCCGGGCGGGGTGCGGAACGCCGCCGAGCGCGGCCTGCCGATGCTGCTGGGCATGCACTCCGGCGACGACGACAAGCTGCACATGCTGGAGCTGTACCGCTCCGCCTGGCTGGCCGCCGGGCGGGGCGAGGAGCAGCTGCGCCGGGTCACCCGCCAGCACGTCGCGGCCGGCGTGGCCCAGGTCGACGACCGCACCTCGACGGCCCGGGCCACCCTGCTGCGCGCGATGCCCGGCTGGTTCGAGTACGGGCTCGGCGCGCACCGGACGGTGGACGGCCGGGAACGCAAGATGCGCGACCCGCGCGAGTACACCGAACTCCTCTGCGACCTGCACGCGGTGGGTACGCCGAAGCAGTGCGCGGACCGGTTGCTGGCCACCGCCGAGCGGACCGGCATCCGCCGCTTCGCACTGCTCGCCGAGGGCAGCGGCGACCACGGGGCCACCCTCCACAACATCGCCCGGCTGGGCTCCGAGGTGCTGCCCCAGCTGAGCTGACGCCCGGAGGACACCCGGTGCCGGAGCGCGGGAGTGCGGGGCCACGGGACCGGGCCGTGGACTCCCGCCCGCCTGCGCGGAGCCCGCCGGGCACCGGTCCCGCCCCGGGCCGCCGCAGGGGCGGGCGGGCGGGAGTACGGCTCAGCAGTCCCGCAGTTCCTCGGACTGGTTGAGCAGCTGTGCCCGAACGGAGGTGAACCGCTCGTACCGCTTCTTGTTGGCGGACGACGGCAGGAAGACCGCCACCCGGTGACAGTTCTGGAAGGCCAGCTGGACCCCGAAGTGCCGCTGCAGGGCACCCCGGATGGCGTCGCTGGCGAGCGCCCGCAGGAGCTGGCCGCGGGCCTGCTCGCTGGGCGGAGGTACCTGGTTGTCGGCGAAGTCGGTGCCGTCGACCTTCGCCTGGGCGACCAGCGAGCTGATCAGGTCCCAGGCGTACGGCAGGGAGACGCGGACGCAGTCGACGAACTCCCGCTCGTCGACCTCGTCCCGCTCGGCCTTCTCCAGAAGAGCCGGTGAGACGTCGAGCGACATGGATTCTCCTCTCGCGGTCCACCCGCGCGGCGCCCGGGTGGTGGTGCGTAGTCCAAGTCCAAGCTGAGGGTGAGGGTGGAAGCGCGTGATGTCCGGAACACCGTCGGACGGGTGTGACTCCGTCGGACGGCCGTGTTTCCGGCACCGCGCCGAGGCGGCTGCGCCGAGGACCCGTCGAGGGACGTGGTCGGGGGCGCCGGCCGCTCAGAACAGCGTGGCAGCCAACGGCGGGCCGGACCGGCGATTCCGGTTGATTGCTCCGGGAATGAGCCCCGGTGCACCGGAATGGCCGGATCCCGTCGGATCGTTCATCTGAAGTCTCCATCCCCGTTGACGGCGATCCCGCAAGCAAGCCGTCACACACCGTAGCTGCCAATGGTGGTGGCCGCCAGGGTGCCGACAGGCTTTCGCGGGATCGCAGGGCATCCATGTTCGCGGGGTTCGCGGATTCTTCACCCGGTCGTCGCGGAATCGCATCAACTGGCCCCGGTGGGCTAGCGTGGTCGACCGTGCGTCTCGTAATTGCCCGCTGCTCAGTCGACTATGCCGGTCGGCTCTCCGCCCATCTGCCCTCCGCCACCAGGCTCATCCTGGTCAAGGCCGACGGCAGCGTCAGCATCCACGCCGACGACCGTGCCTACAAGCCGCTCAACTGGATGTCCCCGCCGTGCGTCCTCAAGGAGGCCGACGGGGTCTGGACAGTGGTGAACAAGGCCGGCGAGAAGCTCATCATCACCCTGGAGGAGGTGCTGCACGACTCCTCCCACGAGCTCGGGGTGGACCCCGGCCTGATCAAGGACGGCGTCGAGGCGCACCTCCAGGAACTGCTCGCGGACCGGATGGAGGTGCTCGGCGCCGGCTGGTCCCTGATCCGCCGCGAGTACCCGACCGCGATCGGCCCGGTCGACATCCTCTGCCGCGACTCGGACGGCGCGACCGTCGCGATCGAGATCAAGCGGCGCGGCGAGATCGACGGCGTCGAACAGCTCACCCGCTACCTGGAACTGCTCAACCGGGACCCGCTGCTGGCCCCGGTGAAGGGCGTCTTCGCCGCGCAGGAGATCAAGCCCCAGGCCCGCGTCCTGGCCACCGACCGGGGCATCGGCTGCGTGGTGCTGGACTACGACGCGCTGCGCGGCATCGACGACGACAAGCTGAAGCTGTTCTGACCCGCCGCCGGGCCGGCCCCTCAGGGGGTCGGCGGCGGCGGTGACGTCGTGGACGCCGTCGGACTCGTCGTGTCCGTCGGCGTCACCGGTGGCGGCGTGCTCGGCTGTTCGGTCGGCGGGGGCGTCGACGGCGGGGCGGTCGTCGTCCCGGTGCCGCCGGTGGGCTGGGTCCCGCCGGTGTTCCCGCCGTTCGCGTTCCCGCCGTTGGCGCCTCCCCCGGCGGCCGCGCCACCGCCGCCGGTGCCGCCACCGCCGGTGCCACCGCCCGCCGTACCGCCCACCGGGGGCGGCGGGTTGCCGCCCGTGCCGCCCGCCCCGCCGGCCGTCCCGCCCGCGGGCGGCGACTGGCCCGGCGGCGAGGACGGCGGGGCCGTACTGCCCGTACCCGTGCTCGGCGACCGGCTCGGCCGCTTCGACGCCGAGGGCGAGGCCGACCGGGACGGCGAACCGCTGCCGCCCGCCGAGGGCTCCTGGGCCTCCTCCTCCGCCGCCGTGGACGCATCGGCCGGGGAGGACCCCGGAGCCTCCGACGCGGCCGCCGAGGAGGCCTCCGAGGCCGTCGGCCGGGGACTCCCCGGACGCGGCGACGGCTGGGTGCCGGTCAGGACGGAGCCGTCGTCGCTGCTGCTGTGCGGGTCCTTGCCCTTCGACTCCCCGCCGGCCGTCATCGCGACCGCCGTGCCCAGCACCCCCAGCGCCAGCACGGCCGCCGAGGCGGCGATCGCCGTCCGCCTGGTCCGGCCCGGGCCGGCGGTGGCCCTGAGCCGCAGCGGCACCTGCCGGATGACCCGGATGACGGGCCGCCGGGCGGGCGCCGAGCCGGCGGCCCCGGCGGGCGGGAGCTGCCGCCCGTCGGCGCGCAGCAGGTCGAGCATCCGGCGCGCACCGGCCACCCCGCGCGGCTCGCCGAGGGCGGCCCGCAGCGCGAGCGCGGCCTCCAACTCGACCGTGGCCCGCCCGGGTTCGTGCACACAGATCGCGTAGACGCCCAACTCGTGGTGGAACCAGGCCTCGTCGGCCCGTGCACCGCTCTTCCGGGCGGCTTCCAGGCCCAGCTCCAGGGCGCGCTCCCAGGCCCCCCAGCGCAGCGCCAGCGCCAGCGCCGGGGCCGCCGCCCTGGCCAGCCGCACCACCGCGGCGTGCCGCCCGGCGGCCCGGTCGGCGAGCAGCACCCCGATCACCACCTCGGCCTCGGCGGCGATCTGGGCCGGCGAGACCGAGGAGTGCCCGACCCACCAGGCGAAGTGCTGGGCCGCGCCGTCGACGCTGCCGCGGGCGGGCCAGTGCGGGGCGAGCAGTTCCAGCGCCCCGGCGGTGAGCCGGTGGTGACCGCCGATGGAGACGGCGAGCCCGGCGTCGGCGAGTTCGGCGAGTGCGCTCTCGCCCTGGCCGACGTCGATCAGCGCGGGCAGGTGCGGGGCGGTCGGGCACTCGCCGCCGAGCGCCACGGCGAGCCGCAGCACGGCCTGCGCGGTCTCCCCGAGCCCCTCGGCGAGCCGGACGGCGGGCAGCGTGGACTCGGCGACCGAGGGCAGCGGGACCTTCCCCCGCAGGGCGGCCTCGCGGACCGCCGGATCGGGGTCGCGGACCGGTTCCCGGACGGCGCCGAAGACGTCCAGCCGGTCGTCCTCGGCGGCCACCAGGGCGTCCACGGCGACGTCCCGCTGCCGGAGCAGCGCGGCGGCCTGGACGAACCGCAGCGGCAGGCCCTCGGACTCGAACCAGAGGTCCACCGCCCAGGCCTTCTCGGCCGCGTCCAGGGGCCGTCCGGCCAGCCGGGCGGCGAGTGCGAGGCAGGCGGGCCGGGAGAGTCCGGCGACCAGGTGGTCCCGGAGCCGGGAGTCCGGCGTCAGCTGCGGGCTGTCGGGGGCGACGGAGATCAGGAAGGCGCAGTCGGGCGCGGCGGCGAGGAGCTCCTCCAGCTCCGGGCCGGAGGGCTCGACCTCGTCGATGACGACGACCGCGCCGACCCGGGCGAGGTGCTCGGCGAGCTGACCGGGGTCGGGGCGGAAGCCGGGGGCGTGGTGGGTGGCGGCGAAGAGGTCCTGGAGCAGGTCGGCTCCGGTGCGGCGGTGGCCGCAGAGCTGGACGACGCCGCCGGGGGCGAGGTCGCCGGCCGCCTCGGCGACGGCCGACAGCAGGGCGCTGCGGCCGGATCCGGCCTGGCCGACCAGGCGTATGGAGCGCCCCTCGGCGAGCATCCCGAGCAGTTGGGCCACGTCGGCCTCGCGGTCGAGCAGCGGCAGGTCGGCGGGCCCGGCGCCGAGGGCGAGCGGGCCGACCTGGCGGCCGGCGTCGCCGGCCGGGCCCCGGGCGGGCCCGCTGGGCCCGGTCCGGCGGGGGCTGGGCCGCCACTCGTCGGGGCAGGGGCGCACCTCGGACCCCTCCGGGGTGCCGACGGTCACCAGCAGCCCACCGGAGACCAGCTCACCGCCCCGGGTCCGTACGGCCTCCTGCCGGAACTCACCGGATGGCTGTCCCACGATCTGCTCCGCCCCACGCTCAAGCCGACGACTACGTGCGGCCGCCTGCGGACCGGGGGCGCCTCCGGGCCGAAGGCCGGGGGGCCGGGCGTGGTCCCGGCGGCCGTCTCATGACGCCAGACTCTCGCACATCCTCGCCCGACCGCGCAGCGCCGGACCGGCTCCGGCCGCCCGTGCCACGGCGTGTCCGCAGGTCAGAGGACGGGAAGCGTCGCGCCGCGGGGTTCGACGACCATGCCCTCGACGGCGAGGATCCGGTGCAGCCGGGTGGCCACCAGCAGCCGCTGGAGCTGGGCGGGGACGGAGCGGAGCACCAGCCGGCGGCCGATCCGGCCGGCCCGGCGGTGGGTGCCCATGATGACGCCGAGGCCGGTGGCGTCCCAGGACTCCAGCCGGGCGAGGTCGAGCACGAGGTCGCCGAGGCCGCCGTCGACGGCCTGGTGCAGCCGGGACCGCGCGTCGGCGGCGGTGCGCACGTCGAGGCGGCCTTCGATGGCCAGCGCCACGTGGTTGCCGGTGATGCGCATGCTCTCCTCCTCCGCGTGGCGGGCCTGCGTGGCGGGCCTGGTCGGGGTCGTTCCGCCGCGTCCGTCCCGGCCGTGCCGGGTCCGGGTGCGGGTGTGTCGGTGTCGGTGGCTGGTCGGTGTCGGTATCGATGACGGTGCCGATTCGGGCGGGCCTGCGGCCCCACGCCCGGCCCCGGCCGGAATCCCGGGTTCCCCCTCATCTGACGGCGAACCAGCCCCGCGGGTTGCTGGTTCCGGCCAGATCTGAAGCAACTTCACTCGTCCGAGGGAATATACGCAGGATGTCTCCACACCTACGCTCGATTACCGCCCAAATCACCCGTCTGCGACACGGGCGTGAGGAAACTCACCCGCCCCGGCGGGGGGCCGTGCGGTGCTCGCCCGCACGGCCCGCCGGGCCACCGGCCTCACCCGTTCGTCGGTCTCACCGGCGCCGGTCCGTCACTTGGCCGGGTACGGGTAGAAGCCGCGGCCGCTCTTGCGGCCCAGGTCGCCGGCGGTGACCATGCGGGCCATGACCTCCGGGGCGGCGAACTTCTCGTCCTGGGTCTCCTCGTAGATGTTGCGCGCCGCGTGCAGCAGGATGTCCACGCCGGTCAGGTCGGCGGTCTCCAGCGGGCCCATCGGGTGGCCGAAGCCGAGCCGGCAGGCCGCGTCGATGTCCTCGGCGGAGGCGACGCCCGACTCGTACAGCTTGGCCGCCTCGACGACCAGCGCGGTGATCAGGCGGGTGGTGACGAAACCGGCCACGTCACGGTTGACCACCACGACGTCCTTGCCCACGCCCTCGGCGAAGGCCCGGGCGGCGGCCAGCGTCTCGTCGCTGGTCTTGTAGCCGCGGACCAGCTCGACCAGCTTCATCAGCGGCACCGGGGAGAAGAAGTGCACGCCGACGACCGACTCCGGGCGGCCGGTGGCGGCGGCGATCCGGGTGATCGGGATCGCGGAGGTGTTGGAGGCGAGCACCGCACCCGGCTTGGCGAGCCTGTCGAGCTCCTTGAAGACGCCCTCCTTGACGTCCAGCCGCTCGAAGACCGCCTCGACCACGATGTCGGCCTCGGAGACCGCGTCCAGGTCGGTGGTGGTGGTGATCCGGCCGAGCGCCGCCTCGGCCTCCTCGGCGGTCAGCCGGCCCTTGGAGACGAACTTGTCGTACGAGGCGCGGATACCGGCGAGGCCGCGCTGGAGCGCCTCCTCCGTGACGTCGCGCAGGACCACGGGGTGTCCCGCCTGCGCGGAGACCTGGGCGATGCCCGCACCCATCAGGCCGGCACCGATCACGGCGATCCGCTTACTGGACACATTGCTCATGGCTTGGTCTCCCGATGCCCTCGCCGCCCCTGCGGGCGGGCCCTGAAGGCGGCTCAGGGCAGGGATCACCGGCGCCGAGCCGCGTCGCTCTTGGGCCGGACTTTAGTGCCCGAACGGCTGGTGTGGGGCCATCCGAAGGTGTGATCTGCGCCGGACCCGAGCAGGTGAGAAGGTCGGTTGATCAGATCGTCAGCCCGAGATCCTGGGCGAGGATCGCCGCCTGCACCCGGCTGCGCAGCCCCAGCTTCGCCAGGATCCGGCTGACGTGCGTCTTGGTGGTCGCCTCCGCCATCTCCAGGCGCCGGGCGATCTCGCCGTTGGACAGCCCCGCGCCGATGTACGTGAGCACCTCGCGCTCGCGCGGGGTCAGCCCGGCCACCGCCTCCCTGGCCGCCGGCCCCACCTGCCGCTCCGGACGCGCGAAGGTGCCGATCAGCCGCCGCGTCACCGAGGGAGCCAGCATGCCGTCCCCCCGCGCCACCGTGCGGATGCCCTCGACCAGGGTGTCCGCCTCCAGGTCCTTCAGCAGGAACCCGGCCGCCCCAGCCCGCAGCGCACCGTAGACGTACTCGTCGAGGTCGAAGGTGGTCAGCACCAGCACCTGGGCGACCCCGGCCGCCACCACCTCGCGGGTCGCCGACACACCGTCCAGCCGGGGCATCTGGATGTCCATCAGGACCACGTCCGGCCGCAGCTCCAGCGCCAGCCGGACCGCCTCCTCACCGTCGGCGGCCTGCCCGACCACCTCCAGGTCCGGCTCCGCCCGCAGGATCATCACCAGCGCCGTGCGGACCGCCGCCTGGTCCTCCGCCACCAGCACCCGGATCGTCATGCCCGCCCTCCCTCTCCCTCGGTCGTCAGCGCCCGCGGCAGCACCGCCCGGACGTTCCAGCAGCCGTCCACCGGACCGGCCTCGAAGCTGCCCCCCAGCAGCGAGGCCCGCTCCGCCATGCCGACCAGCCCGGCCCGGGCCCCCGGGAGCGACTGCCCCGCGCCGCTGCGGAACGGGCTCTCCACCGCGATCAGCAGCTCCTGCGGCCGGAACTCCAGCAGCACCCGGACCTCCCCCGGCCCGGCGTGCTTGAGCGCGTTCGTCAGCGACTCCTGGACGATCCGGTACGCGGCCAGCCCCACCGGCACCGGCAGCTCCCCGCGGTCGCCGAGCTCGGTGAGCTCGAAGCCCAGCCCGACGTCCTCCCCGGCCGCCCGGGCCTTGGCCAGCAGTGCGTCGACCGCCCCCAGGTCGGGCGCGGCGTACGACTCGTCGGCCTCTCCCCCGCCGCTGTCCCGCAGCAGGCCGATGATCCGGCGCATCTCGGTCATCCCCTGGACGCTGTTCTCCCGGATCACCGCCAGCACCTCCACCAGCGGGTCGTCCTCCGGACGCCGCTGACGCCGGGCCGCCGACTGCGCTCCGGTCGCGTGGATCGCGATGGCCGACAGGTGGTTGGCCACCACGTCGTGCAGCTCCCGGGCCATCCTCGCCCGCTCGGCCACCACGGCCTGCCGCCGGTCCATCTCGGAGAGCAGTGCGGTCTGCTCGGCCCGCAGCCGCTGGGCCTCCGCCTCCTCCCGGTGCTTGCGCACGATGTCGCCGGTCCAGACCGGCGCCAGGTAGACCAGCGTGGCCACCACCACGACGGCCACCGCCGTCGGCGCGTCGCTGTAGATCAGCACCAGCGTCGAGAGCACCAGCACCGAGGCCGCACCGGTCAGGTGCAGCACCCGCGACATCCTCGGATTGCCGTAGAGCACCGCGGCGTAGAGCAGGTCGGTGTACATCAGGGTCGTCGCCAGGAGCGCCCCGTTGAAGATGCTGACCGCGAAGACGATCCCGCCGACCGTCGCGATGAGGACCGGCCGGCTCCGGCGGACCAGCTCCAGCGAGGCCATCACCACCAGCGGCGGGACGACCGTCCAGCGGGCGATGTGCCCGGACCCGTCGTAGACCTTGACCGCGATCAGGAACAGGCCCCCGAGCAGCCCGAAGAGCGCGATCGCACGGTCTTCCTGCTGCGGGGTGAGAGTCGGTCTGCGCACCACCCCATCAGATCATCCCCGGCCGGGCCCCCGACTCGGGTCCGGGGAGGAGCCCGGGTACATCGAAAGGTGCAGCCCGCGCTCGGCTCCCGCGACGACGACGCACCGGCCCGCGCACGGGAGGCTGGAAGCACCGACCGACAACCCGGAGCCCGCCATGATCGTCACCCTCATCCTCGCCGCCGAGGTCGCCTTCTGGGTGGTCCTCGGTCTGGCCCTCACCGCCCGCTACCTGCTGCGGAGGCGCACCCTCAGCACCGCCCTGCTGATCGGCCTGCCGGTCCTGGACCTCACGCTGTTCACGCTCGCCGTGCTCGACCTGCGCGGCGGCGCCACCGCGAGCTGGACGCACGCGCTGGCCGCCGGCTACGCGGGCTTCTCCCTGGGGTTCGGGCCGTCCCTGGTCCGCTGGGCCGACCGGCACTTCCAGTACCGCTTCGCCGGCGGCCCCAAGCCCCAGCGCCCGCCCAAGTACGGAGCCGCGCGGGCCCGCTACGAGTGGCAGGTGGCCGGCCGGACCACGGTCTCGGCCGGCGTCACGCTCGCCCTGATCACCCTCATGGTGCCGCTCTCCGCCGGAGCCGCCCACTTCTCCACCTTCAGCGGCTGGTACCTGCGGCTCGCCCTGATCGCCGGGATCAACCTGCTCGTGGCCGCCGGCTACTCGATCTGGCCCAAGGAGGCGCCGGCCGGCTCGATCGTCGAGGACGGCCGGGTGGTCGGCTGGCGGATCCCGCAGGACCGGCAGCAGTAGTCAGCGGTTCTCGCCCGGCACCCACAGCACGTCGCCGCGCTCCCCGTTGGCCGCCCGGGCCAGGATGAAGAGCAGGTCCGAGAGCCTGTTCAGGTACTTGGCGGTCAGCGGGTTGACGCTCTCCCCGTGCACCTCGACCGCCGCCCAGGTGGCCCGCTCGGCCCGCCGGACCACCGTGCAGGCCAGGTGCAGGTACGCGGCGCCCGGGGTGCCGCCGGGGAGGATGAAGCTCCGCAGCTTCTCCAGCGACTCCAGGTAGTGGTCGCAGTCCGACTCCAGCTTGTCGATGTAGGACTGCAGCACCCGCAGCGGCGGGTACTTCGGGTCCTCCACCACCGGGGTGGCCAGGTCGGCGCCGACGTCGAAGAGGTCGTTCTGGACGCGGGTGAGCACCGCGACGACGTCCTCGGCCAGCCCGCCCGCCGCGATCGCCACGCCGATCGCGGCGTTGGCCTCGTTGGCGTCGGCGTAGGCGACCAGGCGCGGGTCGGTCTTGCTGGTGCGGCTCATGTCGCCCAGCGCCGTGGTGCCGTCGTCGCCGGTCCTGGTGTAGATGCGCGTCAGATTGACCATGCGGCCAAGACTAGCCGCGGGGTTAGGCGGCGTTAACCCTCTCCCGGCCCGAGGATCCCGTCGCTACGCGACGTTGCCCCTCCGGGGGCACCCCCACCCCGAGAGTGTCGTCGCTACGCGACATTCACTCTCTGCCCGGGCGGGGCTGCTTCGAGCCAGGCGAGGAAGCCGGTGAGTGCGTCGTCGCTCATCGCGAGCTCCAGCGGCGCGCCGTTGTGCAGGCAGCGCAGCACGACCGAACCGGAGAGCAGGGCCAGTTCCTCCTGCCCCTCGGGGTAGCGCCGGCCCAGCACCTCAATCTCCCGGCGCGGGAGCACCTTGCGCGGGCGCGGGGCGTACGAGAAGACCCGGAACCACTCGATGGAGTCACCGCTGTACCGGCCGATACCAAAAACCCACCCCTTGCCGTCGGTCTGGGGGACCGGGGCCGAGGTGGGTTTGCCGTTCTCGTCGAGGTCGGGCTGCGTCGAGGCGTCGGCGGGCATTTTGAGCCGGTAACTGCAGTCGAACGTTCCGCCGACCCGCTGGATCACACGGCGTCGTACCGCGAACGCGACCAGCCCGATCACACCGAGCGCCACGACCGCCGCACACACCACAAGGGCGAGGACCATGCTCACCTACCTCCTCGCTACCCGCGTTCCCCGTTTCGGTCGTACCAGCGACCGCGTTGACCTACCAACTGAGACGACAGTCCCGGGGTCACGCTCAGGCGTCCCCGGGACCGTCGGTCGACCCCGCTCCGGCGGGGTCGGGCACACTCAGGCGTGGGCCTTGAGGCCACGCGCCGCGAACAGACGGACCTCGGCACGCCGCTCGGCGTGCGCGTCGATGTCCGCCTTGGCCTTCTCCAGTGCGCGCTCGGCACGCGTGACGTCGATCTCGTCCGCCAGCTCGGCGATCTCCGCGAGCAGAGACAGCTTGTTGTCGGCGAAGGAGATGAAGCCGCCGTGCACTGCGGCGATCACGGTGCCGCCGTCCGTGGTACGGATCGTGACCGGACCGCTCTCCAGCACGCTCAGCACCGGGGTGTGACCCGCCATGATGCCGGTGTCACCGGAGGCCGTACGGGCGACGACGATGGTGGCCGCACCGGACCACACCTTGCGGTCGGCTGCGACCAGCTCGACGTGCAGCTCAGCCAACGTGGGCTCCTAGGCTCATGCAACCCCCGATTACTCGGGAGTTTCGGTAAGAATAACGGGCCCGCGCCCCCGGCATGAAACCGGCGGCACGGATTTGACCGGAATCACAGCCGGTGCGACGTGAGGGGTGGGTCCCAGGGCTGGGGCCCACCCCTCACGGTCACACTCCGCTGCTACCGGCCGCGACTACTTCTTCGCGAGCTCGGCGGCGTTGCGCTCAAGGTCCTCGATGCCACCGCACATGAAGAACGCCTGCTCCGGGACGGAGTCGTACTTGCCGTCCGCGATCGAGTTGAAGGCCTCGATGGTCTCGGACAGCGGCACGGTCGAACCCTCGATGCCGGTGAACTGCTTCGCCACGTAGGTGTTCTGCGAGAGGAAGCGCTCGATGCGACGGGCACGGTGGACCGTGATCTTGTCCTCCTCCGACAGCTCGTCCATACCGAGGATGGCGATGATGTCCTGGAGGTCCTTGTACTTCTGCAGGATCCCCTTGATACGGATGGCCGTCTCGTAGTGGGTCGCCGCGATGTACCGCGGGTCGAGGATGCGGGACGTGGAGTCCAGCGGGTCGACGGCCGGGTAGATGCCCTTCTCCGAGATCGGGCGCGACAGAACGGTGGTCGCGTCCAGGTGGGCGAAGGTGGTGGCCGGGGCCGGGTCGGTCAGGTCGTCCGCGGGGACGTAGATCGCCTGCATCGAGGTGATCGAGTGACCGCGGGTCGAGGTGATGCGCTCCTGGAGGAGGCCCATCTCGTCGGCCAGGTTCGGCTGGTAGCCCACCGCGGAGGGCATGCGGCCGAGCAGGGTCGACACCTCGGAACCGGCCTGGGTGAACCGGAAGATGTTGTCGATGAAGAGGAGCACGTCCTGCTTCTCGACGTCACGGAAGTACTCCGCCATGGTCAGCGCGGAGAGCGCGACGCGCAGACGGGTGCCCGGCGGCTCGTCCATCTGGCCGAAGACCAGCGCGGTCTTGTCCAGAACGCCCGAGTCGACCATCTCGTCGATGAGGTCGTTGCCCTCACGGGTACGCTCGCCGACGCCGGCGAAGACCGACACACCACCGAAGTTCTCGGCGACGCGGTAGATCATCTCCTGGATCAGAACGGTCTTACCGACACCGGCACCACCGAACAGACCGATCTTGCCACCGGTGACGTACGGGGTGAGGAGGTCGATGACCTTGATGCCGGTCTCGAACATCTCGGTCTTGGACTCAAGGTCCTTGAAGTCGGGGGCCTTGCGGTGGATCGGCCACCGGACCTTGACCTGCGACTCGAACTCGTCCTTGTCGACGTTCAGCACCTCACCGAGGGCGTTGAACACCTTGCCCTTGGTGATCTGGCCGACCGGCACCGAGATGGCGGCACCGGTGTCGCTGACCTGCGAACCACGGACCAGGCCGTCGGTCGGCTGCATCGAGATGCCGCGGATCAGGCCGTCGCCGAGGTGCTGGGCGACCTCAAGGGTGAGGACCTTCTTGCCCGTGCCGTCGGGGTTGTCCACCTCGACGTGCAGGGCGTTGAACATGTTCGGGATCGCGTCGACGGGGAACTCCACGTCGACGACCGGGCCGATGACCCGCGCGACGCGGCCCGTCGCCGTGGTCGGCTCAACAGTGGTAGTCATACTCATTCGCTCCCGCGGCTCGCGTCAGCGAGCGCGTTGGCGCCACCGACGATCTCGCTGATTTCCTGGGTGATCTCGGCCTGACGGGCCGAGTTGGCAAGCCGCGTGAGCGACTTGATGAGCTCGCCGGCGTTGTCCGTCGCGCTCTTCATCGCGCGGCGGCGGGCGGCGTGCTCGGAAGCGGCCGACTGCAGCAGCGCGTTGTAGATCCGGCTCTCCACGTACCGCGGCAGCAGGGCGTCGAGGACGCCCTCCGCCGACGGCTCGAAGTCGTAGAGCGCGAAGATCTCCGTCTTGGCCGAGGGCTCGTCGCCGGGCTGGACCTCGTCGAGCTTCAGCGGCAGCAGCCGCGTCTCGACGGCGGTCTGCGTCAGCATCGACTCGAACTTGGTCGAGATCACGTGCACCTCGTCCACGCCGCCGGTCTCGGCCGTGAAGGCCTCGATCAGCGCCGCCGAGACCTCCTTGGCGTCGCCGTAGGTCGGCTTGTCCGAGAAGCCCGTCCACGACTCCGCGACCGCGAGGTCGCGGAACCCGTAGAACGAGACGCCCTTGCGGCCGACGGCGTACGTCACCACGTCCTTGCCCTCGGACCGCAGGCGCTCGGAGAGCGCCAGCGAGGCCTTGATGGCGTTGGACGAGTAGCCGCCCGCGAGGCCGCGGTCCGCCGTGATCAGCAGGACTGCGACACGCGCGGCGTTCGGGTTCTCGCTGGTGAGCGGGTGCTTGGCGTTGGACCGGGTGGCCACCGCCGTCACCGCCCGGGTGAGCTCATCGGCGTACGGGGTGGAGGCGGCCACCGCGCGCTGCGCCTTACCGATGCGCGCCGCGGAGATCATCTCCATCGCCTTGGTGATCTTCTTCGTCGCGGTGACAGAGCGGATCCGGCGCTTGTAGACCCGAAGCTGTGCTCCCATGGGTCGTTACGTCCTTTCCCTCGCTACCGGACTCAGGCCTGCTCGGAGAGCAGCTTGCCGTCAGCGGTCTGGTAACCCTGCTTGAACTCGCCGACTGCGGCGGTCAGCGCGTCGACGGTGCCGTCGGCGAGCAGACCGGTCTCGACGATGCCGGCGAGCAGGTCCTTGTGCTGCAGGCGCACGTAGTCCAGGAACTCGCGCTCGAAGCGGCGGATCTCGGCGACCGGGACGTCGTCCAGCTTGCCGGTGGTGCCGGCCCAGATGGAGACGACCTGCTCCTCGACCGGGAACGGCTGGTACTGGCCCTGCTTCAGCAGCTCGACCATGCGCGCACCGCGCTCCAGCTGGGCCTTGGAGGCCGCGTCCAGGTCGGAGCCGAAGCCGGCGAAGGCCTCCAGCTCACGGTACTGGGCGAGGTCCAGGCGCAGACGGCCGGCGACCGAGCGCATGGCCTTGATCTGGGCGGAGCCACCGACGCGGGAGACCGAGATACCGACGTTCACGGCCGGGCGGATGCCGGCGTTGAACAGGTCGGACTCCAGGAAGCACTGGCCGTCGGTGATGGAGATGACGTTGGTCGGGATGTACGCCGACACGTCGTTGGCCTTGGTCTCGATGATCGGAAGACCGGTCATCGAGCCGCCGCCCAGCGAGTCGTTCAGCTTCGCGCAGCGCTCCAGCAGGCGGGAGTGCAGGTAGAAGACGTCGCCCGGGTACGCCTCGCGGCCCGGCGGGCGGCGCAGCAGCAGGGAGACGGAGCGGTAGGCCTCGGCCTGCTTCGACAGGTCGTCGAAGATGATCAGGACGTGCTTGCCGTCGTACATCCACTCCTGGCCGATGGCGGAGCCGGTGTACGGAGCGAGGTACTTGAAGCCGGCCGGGTCGGAGGCGGGAGCGGCCACGATGGTGGTGTACTCCAGCGCGCCGGCCTCCTCCAGGGCGCCACGGACGGACGCGATGGTGGAGCCCTTCTGGCCCACGGCGACGTAGATGCAGCGGACCTGCTTCTCCGGGTCGCCCGAGCGCCAGTTGTCACGCTGGTTGATGATCGTGTCGACGGCCACCGCGGTCTTGCCGGTCTGGCGGTCGCCGATGATCAGCTGGCGCTGGCCGCGGCCGATCGGGGTCATCGCGTCGATGGCCTTGATGCCGGTCTGCAGCGGCTGCTTGACCGACTTGCGCGCCATGACGCCCGGGGCCTGCAGCTCCAGGGCGCGGCGACCGGTGGCGGCGATGTCGCCCAGACCGTCGATCGCGTTGCCCAGCGGGTCCACGACGCGGCCGAGGTAGCCGTCGCCGACGGGCACGGAGAGGACCTCGCCGGTGCGGCGCACCGTCTGTCCCTCCTCGATGCCGCCGAACTCACCGAGGATGACGACACCGATCTCGCGGGTGTCGAGGTTCAGCGCGAGGCCGAGCGTGCCGTCCTCGAACTTCAGCAGCTCGTTCGCCATGACCGAGGGCAGGCCCTCGACATGCGCGATGCCGTCCGCTGCGTCAGTGACCGTGCCGACCTCTTCACGCGAGGCGGCGTCCGGCTGGTACGACTGGACAAAGTCGGCCAGCGCGTCCCGGATCTCCTCCGGACGGATCGTAAGCTCCGCCATCAGGCTTCCCTGCTCTCCTAGTTTGCGATCCTCGGCCCGCCAATGAGGGCCGCAAGTATTCGACTCTCGGCCGGGTCTCTCGAACCGGCCGTACGATTTGCCGACTCCGGTGGAGCCGGTTCCCGACCGAGGGTCGGATGTGCTTCGGATGCTCAGCCTTCGAGCGACTGGCGAGCGTCTTCGAGCCGGCTCGACACGGCGCCGTCGATGATCTCGTCACCGATCTGGACCCGCACACCGCCGACGACCTCGGGGTCGACGTCGATGTTCAGGTGCACCCGGCGGCCGTAGAGCCGGCCCAGCGCACCCGCGAGGCGCTCCTTCTGGCCGTCCGACAGCGGCACCGCGCTGGTGACCAGGGCCACCATGCGCCCACGCCGTGCGGCAGCGAGCTTCGAGTAGGACTCCAGGCCCTGCTCCAGGCTACGGCCACGCGGGGTGTTGACCAGGCTGGTGACCAGCCGGATGGTGCCCGCGTTGGCGCGGCCGCCGAGCAGCTTCTTGATCAGCTCCGCCTTGGCGGTGGCACCGGCCTTCGGGTCGGTCAGCGCGGAGCGGAGCTCGTTCGAGCCCGCGACCACACGTCCGAACCGGAACAGCTCGTCCTCGACGTCGTCCAGGACACCGGCCTTCTCGGCGGCGATGACCTCGGCGTACGAGGACAGCTCCTCGACCGCGTCGACCAGGTCGCGCGCACCCGACCAGCGGGAGCGGACCAGGCCGGAGACCAGGTCGGCCGTCTCGCCGGAGACCTGGCCGGACAGCAGCGAGGACACCAGCTGCGCCTTGTCCTGACCGGACCGGGACGGGTCGGTCAGCACGCGGCGGAGCGACACCTCACGGTCCAGCAGGGCCGTGACGGCGGTGAGCTCCTCGGCGAGCTTGACCGCGTCCACCGGGGTGGAGTCGGTCAGGCTCTCCAGGTTCTGCCGCCCGGCGGCGAGGGCGTCACGGCTGGCGCCGATCACTTGGCCGCACCCTGAGCAACGGCGGCCTTGGCCTCCAGCTCGGTCAGGAAGCGGTCGATGACACCGCTCTGCCGCGCGTGGTCCTCAAGGGACTCACCCACGATGCGGGACGCCAGCTGGGAGGCCAGCGAGCCCACGTCCTGGCGCAGGGCGGCGGTCGCCTGCTTCTTGTCAGCCTCGATCTGGGCGTGGCCGGCGGCGACGATGGCCTCGCGCTGACGCTGGCCCTCCTCGCGCATCTCGGCGAGCTGGGCGGCACCCTGCTCGCGGGCCTGCTCGATGATCTTGGCGGCCTCATGGCGCGCCTCGGCGAGCTCGGCGCGGTACTGCTCAAGCAGGGCCTGGGCCTCGACCTGAGCGGCCTCGGCACGCTCCATGCCGCCCTCGATGGCGTCCCGGCGCTCCGACAGCACCTTCTCGATGCTGGGGAGGAGCTTCTTGCCGAGGAAACCGAAGACGATGAAGAAGCAGATCAGGCCGATGATGACCTCGGGCCACGCGGGGAGGAGGGGGTTCATCTCCTCCCCCTCCTGCGCGAGGAAGACCACGGGGTTCATATCTGAACCTTTCGTCGAAACTGGCTACCGGTGTGTCGGACTACTTGCCGAACACGAACGGCATGACGATGCCGATGAGCGCGAGCGCCTCGGTCACGGCCAGACCGATGAACATGTTGGTGCGGACCAGGCCGGCAGCCTCGGGCTGACGCGCCATGGCCTGGACGCTGTTACCGAAGATGAGGCCCAGACCGATGCCGGGGCCGATGGCCGCGAGACCGTAACCGATGGAAGCGACGGAACCGGAGACCTCAGCGAGGTTCTGCATCTCACACTGTCCTTATGCGTGGTGGAACCGGTGGTGGTTGGCCACCGGGAGTCTTGGTCGGGAGTTGCCCGTGCGGGCCGGCGCCGTCGCTTCGGCGCCGGTTCGACGTCAGTGCGCTTCTTCGAGCGCTCCGCCGATGTACGTGCTGGCGAGGAGCACGAAGATGTATGCCTGAAGGAACTGGATCAGCAGCTCGAAGGCGGTCAGGGCGATCGTCACGGCGAACGAGGCACCGGCGTACAGCGCCCCGATGCTCGGGGAGAGCAGGTACCAGGAGGCGAGCGAGAACATCACGATCAGCAGGTGGCCGGCGAACATGTTCGCGAAGAGCCGGACCGCGAGCGTGAAGGGCCGCAGGAAGATGTTCGAGACGAACTCGATCGGCACCAGGATGAACATGACCCAGCCGGGCACGCCCGACGGCCAGCACAGGTTCTTCAGGCCGCCCACGAAACCGTGGGTCTTGAACGTCAGCCCCATGTAGGTGACCCAGACGATCAGGGCCAGCGCTGCGGGGAAGGCGATGTTGGCGGCAGCCGGGTACTGGACGAACGGGACGATCGACATCACGTTCAGAAGCCAGATGAAGAAGAACAACGAGACCATCATCGGGACGTACTTCTGTCCCCGCTTGCCGATGGACTCAAGCACGATGCTTCGCTTGACGAACTCGTAGCCGATCTCGGCGACCAGCTGCAGCTTGCCCGGCACGAGCTTCGGCCTGGCGAACGCGACCCAGAAGAAGCCGATGACCAGGAGCGCGACGATCATCGACAGGAGCATCGGCTTGTTGAACTCGACGCTGCCAATCGTGAAGATCGGCTTGAACTGGAACTCGTTCAGGCCGGGCGCCGGGAAGCCGCAGCCGGAGAACAGGTGGCAGTTGGCCTCAGAGGCAAGCTGCGTGAGCCTGTCAGCACTCACCACGGACTCCTTCGTCGTGACACATAGTTACGGCAACCTCGGTGTGTCGGCGCGGCTCTCGGCCACGGTGCGGCACTTTGACTGGATTCTTGTCTCGCGAGCCGGTGAGAGCGGGGCGCGGCGCCGGAGCGCGGCCCTCGCCCTGTCGGCGATTGTGGAGACGGTGGGGTCTGGAGCGCCATCCGTCCGATCAGTGGAACGATCCAGCCGCATGCCACACCCCGTGGCTGCCCCGGACGATAGCAGTCTGTCGCCCGGGGGCCGGACACCGCCCCCTCCCCGGAGGGGGGAGGCGACAGCGTCACGGTTGACGCTCCGGGGGGTCCCCCTTCTTGGAGGAGGAGCCGGTCTCCACGTAGAAGATCTTGGCCTTCATGCCGATGCGGACCACCGCACCCGCCCAGACCAGCGTGCATCCCAGCACGGTGAAGCCGAAGACCTTGGTGTCGAAGGCGGTCGTTCCCTTGAAGACCGCCAGGACGATCCCCACCAGCAGGATCTGAGCCATGTAGACCGACATGGCCACCGGCAACAGGAGCTGGGGATTCCCCCTGCTCAGACGATCGACGGCCGCTTGACCTGCGCTGAAGAACGCCATCACCAACAGTGCTGCGAACAGGGCGCCGTACAGCCCCTTGACTCCGACCACAACGGTCGAGATCGCCATGGCGGCAATCCCGGCGACCGCAGTGGGGATTGCGGCGCCTCGGATGATCCGGGCGTCATGGGACGGCATGTCGGCAACTCCGGCGGCATGTCGGGCAATGGACGTCGAACAGCGTGAACACCTGACAAGTACTCACATCTAGGACCGGGAGGATGACCTACGTGGATCCGAGTCCTCACGCAGAGGCTCTCGACCACGCCCCGGGCTCCTCGTGAACGGTATCACAAGCTATTTGATGTGGTCTTTACCCTACGGATGTGCCGCTCGCCACACAGACTCCCTACAGAGTCACCCGAACGGATCAGGTCTCGAACGTGCCCGACCGCGCTCGGACGCCCTCGCTCCGGTGCCGGTCAGCGCCGGCCGTTGCCGTGCCCGCGGCCGCCGATCGCGCTGGAACCCTTCGCCACGCCGCCCAGCAGTCGCTTGTCCTCGGCGGACAGCTCGGCCATCGGCTCGGCCATCGGCTCGGCCATCGGCGCGGCTGCGGCCTCCGCGGCGGACTCGGTGGACGCGGTGGACGCGGCGGTCAGGACCTCGCCTCCGTCCTCACGCTCCGTGACCGGGGCGGCCTTCCGGCCGGCCGGCCGACGGCGGCGGTAGCGCGGCGGGACGAAGGCCTGCACCGCGCGCGGGGCCCGCGGCCGGAACCGCGGGGTGAGCAGCACGACCAGGCCGACCAGGCAGAGCCCGGCCAGCGTCAGCACCACGGTGCGGCCGGTGTTGGTGACCGAGAAGGCGACGGTCCCGAAGGCGATCAGCGCGGCCCAGAAGTACATGATCAGTACGGCGCGGCTGTGCGAGTGGCCGACCTGGAGCAGTCGGTGGTGCAGGTGCCGCTTGTCGGCGGCGAACGGGGACTGGCCCGCCCAGGTGCGGCGGACCACCGCGAGCAGCAGGTCCGCCAGCGGCAGCGCGATGACCGTCAGGGGCAGCAGCAGCGGGATGTAGATCGGCACCAGGGCGTGCACGGTGGCGGTCTGCGAACCGGTCTCGCTGGTGATCAGGTCGGGGTCGACACGGCCGGTGATCGAGATCGCGGCCACGGCCAGCATCAGGCCGAGCATCATCGAGCCGGAGTCGCCCATGAAGATCCGGGCGGGGTGCAGGTTGTGCACCAGGAAGCCCAGGCACATGCCGATCAGCAGCACGCTGAACAGCACGGCGGGGGCGGCGTCGCTGATCGTGTAGCCGTACCAGAGCCGGTAGGAGTACAGGAAGAAGGCCATCGCGGCGATGCAGACCATGCCGCCGGCCAGGCCGTCGAGGCCGTCGATGAAGTTCACCGCGTTGACCATGACGACGACCAGGGTGACCGAGATGACCATGCCCTGGGTGGGGCTGACCGCCACCGGGCCGACGCCGGGCACCGGCAGGGTGATCACCGTGACGCCCTGCCAGACCATCACACCGGCGGCGATCATCTGGCCGCCGAGCTTCACCAGGGCGTCCACGCCCCACTTGTCGTCCAGCACGCCGAGCAGCCACATGATCCCGGCGCCGGAGAGCAGTGCGCGGATGTCGGTGCCCTGGGAGAACACCTTGCTCAGGTTGTCCAGTTGGGAGGCGACCAGGATGCCGGCGCAGAGGCCGCCGAACATGGCGATGCCGCCGAGCCGCGGGGTGGGTTCGCGGTGCACGTCACGGGCGCGGACCGGGGGCATCGCCCCCGCCGCGATGGCGAACTTCCGGACCGGGCCGGTCAGCAGGTAGGTGACGGCCGCGGTGCAGAACAGCACCAGCAGATACTCACGCACCACTGGCCTCCTGCTGCACTGTCCGACGGGTGGGTACCGAAGGTACTCCCGTGCCTGTCCGGGGTTCGAGGTGCGTCGCCACAGCACACACCTTATTGAGTCGGACGCCGGGGGTGTGCATCGCGGTTCGCCCTACCGGGTAGGAGAACCGGATACCCGCTCAGCGGCGGCCCGCGAAGGCCCCCGCCAGCTCCCGCACCCGCTCCCCCACCCGGACGTCCGTGCCCCCGGCGAGCAGGCGTCCGACCAGTCCGGCGATCTCGGTCAGCTCGCTCTCGCCCATGCCCTGCGAGGTCACCGTGCCGGTCCCCAGCCGGATGCCGGAGGCCTCGGACGGCGGTGCCGGGTCGTACGGCAGCGCGCACTTGCCGAGCAGCAGCCCGGCGGCGGAGCAGCGGCGCTCGGCCTCGGCGCCGCTCACCCCGAGCGGGCCGACGTCGGCGGTCACCAGGTGGGTGTCGGTCCCGCCGGTCAGCGGACGCGCCCCGGCGGCTTCGAGCCCCGCCGCCAGCACCCGCGCCCCCGCCACGGTGCGGTGGGCGTACGCGCGGTACGCGGGGGTGGCGGCCTCGGCCAGGGCGACGGCCTTGCCGGCCACCTCGTTCATCGCGGCGCCGCCCTGGCTGAACGGGAAGACCGCCCGGTCGATCCGCTCGGCCAGCTCGGCGGTGCAGAGCAGCAGGCCGCCGCGCGGACCGCGGAGCAGTTTGTGGGTGGCGGCCACGGTGACGTCCGCGTGCGGCACCGGAGAGGGCGCCAGGCCGGCCGCGATCAGCCCGGTGGTCTGCGCGACGGTGGCGACCAGGTAGGCGTCCACCTCGTCGGCGATCTCCCGGAAGGCGGCCCAGTCCGGGTGCCGGGGGTGCGAGATGGAGCCGGCCATGATGGCCTTGGGACGGTGCCGGCGGGCCAGCTCGCGGACCTGGTCGAGGTCGACCAGCCCGTCCTCGCGGCGCACCCCGTAGCCCACGAACTCGAACCACCGGCCGGAGAAGTTGGCCCGCGAGCCGCAGCTGAGGTGGCCGCCGTGCTCCAGCGACATCGCCAGCACCGTGTCCCCGGGCCGCAGCAGCGCCGCGTAGGCGGCCAGCACGGCCGAGGTGGCCGAGCGGGGCTGCACGTTGGCGTGCGGGGCCGCGAACAGCTCGCGGGCCCGGTCGACGGCCAGCAGCTCGGCGGCGTCCGCCAGCGCGCAGCCGGTGTGGTGGCGCCGGCCCGGGTAGCCCTCGGCGTACTTGTCGATCAGCGGCCCGGTGAGCGCCGCCAGCACCGCCGGGCTGGTCAGGTTCTCCCCCGCCAGCAGCTGGATCGTCTCGGCCCTGCGCTCGGCCTCGGCGGCGAGCAGGTCGGCGAGCTGCGGATCGGCCCGGTGGAGGGCCTCGTCGAGCGCCTCGGACGCCCACCGGCGCCCCGTCGTGTCGGTGGAGCCGGTCGCGGCATCGGTGACGGTCATGGCGGGGCTCCCGGGCGGCATGGGGGCGCCTCCCGGCCGGAGGCCGGGAGAGGGTGAGGGTTCCTCCAGCGTAGGACCGGCCCCCGGGAGCGGCACGGCGGCGCGGGCCGGGGTGCACCCGCCCGGGCGTGCGGGCGACGCGGCCGGGGCTTCGCGCCCCGGGGCCCGCCCCGTTCAGAAGCGCGCGCGAACCCCGGTGAGCGCGGTCACCACCGGGTCCACGGCGTGGAATATCTCCTCGCCGCAGTTGCGGAACATGCCGATCGGCGCGCCGTACGGGTCGTGCACCTCGTCCGACTCCGGGGTGGCGGCGAGCAGCCAGCCGCGCAGCGAGGCGGCGGCCCGGACCAGGGCGCGGGCGCGCTCGGTGACGTCGGCGCCGCGCCGCGGGTCCGGCAGGGTGCCCGGGTCGATCGTCCGGACCAGGCGGGTGAACTCCTTCATGGTGAAGGTGCGCAGGCCCGCCTCGTGGCCCATCGAGATGACCTGGGCCCGGTGGTCCAGGGTCGCGGTGAGCACCAGGTCGGCCTCGACCACGTGTTCGTCCAGCAGCTCGCGGCCGGTGAAGCCGCCGCTGTCGGCGCCGTACTCGTCCAGCACCGTGGCGGCGTGGTCCTCCATCGGTGCGCCCTCGTGGCCCCAGGTGCCGGCCGACTCGACCAGGATGCGGCCGGCCACCCGGGGGTTCAGCCGGGTGTCCAGCTCACGCCGGGTGAGCCGCTCGGCGATCGGCGAGCGGCAGATGTTGCCGGTGCACACGTACAGGATCCGGAAGTGGTCCAGCGGCCTGGGGCCCACGCTCAGGTACGGCGATATGCCGGGCCCGGCATGGAGGGAGGCGGCCGTCAACTGCCGGCCTCCAGGTCGGGGACGACCTCCCTCAGCTGCTCGGCGGTGATCGCGCCGGCCCGCAGGAGCACCGGGACCTTGCCGGTGACGTCGACGATCGACGACGCCTGCGCGTGGTCGGCCGTGCCGCCGTCCAGGTACACCGAGATGGCGTCGCCGAGCTGCTGCTCGGCCTCGTCGCAGGTGGACGGGGACGGGCCGCCGGTCCGGTTGGCGCTGGACACGGCCAGCGGCCCGGTGGTGTTCAGCAGCTCGATGGCGACCGGGTGCAGCGGCATCCGGACGGCGACGGTGCCGCGGGTCTCGCCGAGGTCCCAGCGCAGCGACGGCTGGTGCTTGGCGACCAGGGTGAGCCCGCCCGGCCAGAACGCGTCGACCAGCTCCCAGGCCTGCTCGGAGAAGTCGGTGACCAGCCCGTGCAGGGTGGTCGGCGAGCCGACCAGGACCGGCGAGGGCATGTTGCGGCCGCGGCCCTTGGCGGCGAGCAGGGCGGCGACGGCCTCCGGGGAGAAGGCGTCCGCACCGACCCCGTAGAGGGTGTCGGTGGGCAGCACGACGAGCTCGCCCCGGCGGATGGCCGAGGCGGCCTCGCGCAGGCCCGTCGCGCGGTCCCCTGCGTCGGCACAGTCATAGCGGCGGCTCATCGGTGCGGTCCCCTTCCGAGACAACTCATCACGTGGACGGACGCGGTCACAGCGACGCCTTGCGCGCCGTGGTGAATCGCGGCCGGTTGTTCAGGTCGCGGTGGTCGGCGGTGTCGGTCCAGCCGGCTTCCTCGTTGAAGATCCACGGGACCTGCCCGCCCTGGGTGTCGGCGTGCTCGATCACCACGGCGCCGCCCGGACGCAGCAGGCGGGCCGCGACCCGCTGGATGCCCCGGATGGTGTCCAGGCCGTCCTCGCCGGAGAACAGCGACATCTGCGGGTCGTGGTCGCGGGCCTCCGGCGCGACGTACTCCCACTCGGTGAGCGGGATGTACGGCGGGTTGGAGATGACCAGGTCGAAGCGGCCGTCCCAGGCGCGGTCGTCCTCGAAGGCCCGGGTGGCGTCGCCCTCGTGCAGGGTGATCCGGGCGCGGTCGGGCGAGGCCTCGATGTTGCGCCGGGTGTAGGGCAGTGCGCCCTCGTCCAGCTCGAAGGCGTGCACGGTCGACCGCGGCAGCTCCTGGGCCAGGGCGAGCGCGATGGCGCCGGAGCCGGAGCAGAGGTCGACCACCAGCGGCTCGGCCACGTCCATGTCGCGGACCGCGTCTATGGCCCACTCGACCACCGACTCGGTCTCCGGCCGGGGCACGAAGACGCCGGGGCCGACCGCCAGCTCCAGGTAGCGGAAGAACGCCCGCCCGGTGATGTGCTGGAGCGGCTCGCGTGCCTCCCGCCGGGCGACGGCCTCCCAGTAGCGGGCGTCGAAGTCCGCGTCCTTGACCGTGTGCAGCTGGCTGCGCTTGACGTTGTGGACGTGTGCGGCGAGCTCCTCCGCGTCGAAGCGCGGCGACGGCACGCCGGCCGCGGCCAACCGCTGGGTGGCCTGGGCCACCTCGGCGAGTAGCAGGTTCATCCGTACGACCTCTTGCTTCCGCTCTCCGGCCTCGACGTCGGTCTCGCTGCCGCCGGTCTCAGTTCTGTTGGGCCGCGGCCAGCTTGGCCGCTGCGTCCGCGTCGACGCAGGACTGGATCACCGCGTTCAGGTCGCCGTCCAGGACCTGGTCCAGGTTGTACGACTTGAAGCCCGTGCGGTGGTCCGAGATGCGGTTCTCCGGGTAGTTGTACGTCCGGATCCGCTCGGAGCGGTCCACCGTGCGGACCTGGCTGCGGCGGGCGTCGGAGGCCTCCCGCTCGGCCTCCTCCTGCGCGGCGGCCAGCAGCCGCGAACGCAGGATGCGCATCGCCTGCTCCTTGTTCTGCAGCTGGCTCTTCTCGTTCTGGCAGGAGGCCACGATACCGGTCGGCAGGTGGGTGATCCGGACCGCGGAGTCGGTGGTGTTGACCGACTGGCCGCCGGGGCCGGACGAGCGGTAGACGTCGATCCGCAGGTCGTTGGCGAGGATCTCGACCTCGACCTCCTCCGCCTCGGGGGTGACCAGCACGCCCGCTGCGGAGGTGTGGATGCGGCCCTGCGACTCGGTGGCCGGCACGCGCTGCACGCGGTGCACGCCGCCCTCGTACTTCAGTCGGGCCCAGACGCCCTGGCCGGGCTCGGTGCCGCCCCTGGTCTTGACGGCGACGGAGACGTCCTTGTAGCCGCCGAGGTCGGACTCGTTGGAGTCGATGAGCTCGGTCTTCCAGCCGATCCGCTCGGCGAAGCGCAGGTACATCCGGAGCAGGTCGCCGGCGAACAGCGCGGACTCCTCGCCGCCCTCGCCCGCCTTGATCTCCAGGATGACGTCCTTCTCGTCGTTCGGGTCGCGCGGGACCAGCAGCAGCCGCAGCTCCTCGGTCAGCTCCTCCCGACGGGCCTCGGAGTCCTTCACCTCGGCCAGGAACTCCGGCTCCTCGGCCGCGAGTTCGCGGGCGGCCTCGATGTCCTCACCGGCCTGCTTCCACTCCCGGTAGACCCGGGTGATCGGGGTCAGCTCGGCGTACCGCTTGGCCAGCTTGCGCGCGTTGGCCTGGTCGGCGTGGACGGACGGATCGGCCAGCCTCGTTTCGAGGGCGGCGTGCTCGACGAGGAGCTCTTCGACTGCCTCGAACATGGGGTGGCCTTCTTCCCGGGGTTTGGGTGGGTGGCATCGCGGAGGGTGCGGGGGGACGCGAACGGCGCCGGTCCCCAGCGCCCCCGGAACGAGTACGGGGGCACCGGGAACCGGCGCCGAGGGAGCGCTAGGCCTTCGCGCTGTGCTGCTTGCCGAAGCGGGCCTCGAAGCGGGCCACGCGGCCACCGGTGTCGAGGATCTTCTGCTTGCCGGTGTAGAACGGGTGGCACTGCGAGCAGACCTCGGCGCGGATCACGCCACTGGTCTCGGTCGAGCGGGTGGTGAACTCGGCGCCGCAGGTGCAGGTCACGTTGGTGACCACGTACTCGGGGTGAACGTTGGGCTTCAAGGGGATCTCCTAGTGCTCGGGAGGGCACCGGGTCGGCGGCTGGAATGCCGCACGTGAACCGGGACCGACGGACCAGTCTGCCAGGACCGGCCGCTTCTTCCCAAACCGGGGCGCGATCCGGGATATTCCGGGCCCGGGCCGGGGTGCCCGGCGGGCGGGCTCAGCGCCGGGCGGGAGGCGTCGCCGGGGCCGTCGCGGGAGCGCCCGCGCGAGGCGTCCCGGCGGCCCCGGCGTGCGCCTCGGGGGCACTGGCGGGGGCACTGGGGGTGGCCTTGGCGGGGGCACCGGGGGTGGTCTTGGCGGGGACGCCGGGGGCGACCCGGGCGGGGGCCCTGACCGGGGCCGTGGGGGCGGCCGTGGGGGTCGCCTGGGCGGGGTTCTCCGGCTGCGCCACGACCACCGCCGACGGCAGCGGCCGGTCGGCCTTCAGCGCCGCCCAGACCTGGTCCGCCTGCGGCTGCTGCTGGACCACCCGGTCCGGGTCGGTGGGCGCGGTCACCACCGGCAGGGTGACCATGGCGAGCTGGTCCGGCCCGATCCCCTTGAGCTCCTCGGCCAGCCCGACCAGCGAGTTGACCGAGGCGAGCCCGGAGTCGGTGGTGATGCTGCGGGTCAGGGTGTCGCCGGCCGACCAGAGCTTGGCCGGGTTGGCGAACAGCCCCGCCCCGCCGGCCTGCTTGAGCAGCGAGCGCACCATCTGCTTCTGCAGCTCGATCCGGCCGAGGTCGCTGCCGTCGCCGACCCCGTGCCGGGTGCGGACGAAGGCCAGGGCCTGCCGGCCGTCGAGGCGGTGCTCGCCGGGCTGGAGGTCCAGTCCGCTGTCCTTGTCGTGGATGGCCACCGTGGTGGTCACGGTGACCCCGCCTATCGCGTCGACGACCCGGGCGAAGCCCTCGAAGTCCACCTCGACGTAGTGGTCCATCCGCAGCCCGCTGAGCTGTTCCACGGTCTTGACCGCGCACGCCGCGCCGCCGGTCTCGTACGCGCTGTTGAACATCGCGCGCTTCGCGGCCGGGGTGACCCTCCCCGCGGCGTCGGTGCACTCGGGGCGCGGCACGAGGGTGTCGCGGGGGATCGAGACCACGTCGGCGCGCGAGTGGTCCTGGCTGACGTGCACGACCATCGCGGTGTCCGAGCGGGAGGTGCCGCCGGTGTCCCCGCCGGCCAGGTCGCCGTTGCCGCCGGCGCGCGAGTCCGAGCCCAGCACCAGCAGGTTGAACGAGCCGTCGGTGGCCGTCGGCGGCCGGGAGGTGCCGAGCCTGGCGTCGATGTCGACGCTCTTGATGTTCCCGTTCAGCCGGTAGTACGCGTAACCGGCCGCGCCGGCGCCGAGGACGACGAGGGCGGCCAGCGCGCACGCGGCCGCGCGCAGGATCCTGCGGCGGCGGCTGGTAACCCTCTTGTGCTCGGCCATACGATCCAGAATAAATCGGACAAGATGCTTCAAAGACCCCAAAGTGTCCCGACTCTGGAACAAACCTCCGGAACGGCCCTCCCCGCCAAACCTCGGAGGACCTCCGGGAACGACGAACCCCGGCCCGCTCGCGCGGGCCGGGGTTCCGTGTCGCCGAACCGTCTCGCGACGGTCAGTCGCCGGACCCGGGGGTCGTCTTGGCGATCTGCATCAGGAACTCGGCGTTGGACTTGGTCTGCTTCATCTTGTCCAGCAGCAGCTCGATCGCCTGCTGCGAGTCGAGCGCGTGCAGCACCCGGCGCAGCTTCCAGACGATCGCCAACTCCTCGCTGCCGAGCAGGATCTCCTCCTTGCGGGTGCTGGAGGCGTCCACGTCGACGGCCGGGAAGATGCGCTTGTCCGAGAGCTTCCGGTCGAGCTTGAGCTCCATGTTGCCGGTGCCCTTGAACTCCTCGAAGATCACCTCGTCCATCCGCGAGCCGGTCTCGACCAGCGCGGTGGCCAGGATGGTCAGCGAGCCGCCGTTCTCGATGTTGCGCGCGGCACCGAAGAACTTCTTCGGCGGGTACAGCGCGGTCGAGTCGACACCACCGGACAGGATGCGGCCGGAGGCCGGCGCCGCCAGGTTGTAGGCGCGGCCGAGGCGGGTGATCGAGTCCAGCAGGATCACCACGTCGTGGCCCAGCTCCACCAGGCGCTTGGCGCGCTCGATGGCCAGCTCCGCGACGGTGGTGTGGTCCTCCGCCGGGCGGTCGAAGGTCGAGGAGATGACCTCGCCCTTCACCGACCGCTGCATGTCGGTGACCTCCTCCGGACGCTCGTCGACCAGGACGACCATCAGGTGGCACTCGGGGTTGTTGTGGGTGATCGCGTTGGCGACCGCCTGCAGCACCATGGTCTTGCCGGTCTTCGGCGGCGCGACGATCAGACCGCGCTGGCCCTTGCCGATCGGCGACACCAGGTCGATGATCCGGGTGGTCAGCACGCCCGGGTCGGTCTCCAGGCGCAGCCGCTCCTGCGGGTACAGCGGGGTCAGCTTGTTGAACTCGGGACGGCCGCGGCCGCTCTCCGGGTCCATGCCGTTGACGGAGTCCAGCCGCACCATGGCGTTGAACTTCTCGCGGCGCTCGCCGTCGCGGGGCTGGCGCACCGCACCGGTGATGGCGTCACCCTTGCGCAGGCCGTTCTTGCGGACCTGGGCGAGCGAGACGTAGACGTCGTTCTGGCCCGGCAGGTAGCCGGAGGTCCGGACGAACGCGTAGTTGTCGAGGATGTCGAGGATGCCCGCGACCGGGATCAGGACGTCGTCCTCGCCGACCTGCGGCTCGGCCACGCCGGCCTCGAAGCCCTCGCGGCGGCCACGGCCCCGGCGGTCGCGGTAACGGCCGCGGCGGCCGCGCCGTCCGTCGCCGAACTCGTCGTCGTCGAAGCCGCCCTGCGGCTGCTGCGCCTGCGGCTGGGCCTGCTGGCCGCCGCCCTGGCGGCTCTGCTGGCCCTCGCCCTGGGCACCCTGCTGCTGGGTCTGGCGCTCGGTGCGCTCGGTGCGCTCCGGGCGGTCGGTGCGGTCCCGGCGGTTGCGGCGGTCGCGGCGCGACTCGCGGCTGTCGCCGTCCTGGCCGGCCTGGGCCTCGCCGGACTCCTGGCGGCCCTCGCGCTCGCCGCCCTCGCGGCCGCCGCGGCGGTCCCGGCGGTCGCGGCGGGTCTCGCTGCGGCCCTCCTCGCGGTTGTCGAAGGCGCGGGCGCCCTCGGGGCGGGCCTCGGCCTGCTTGGCCTCGGTCACCACGGCTGCGGGCGCCTCGGTGGTCTCGGCGACCGGGGCGCCGGCGGCCGAGGTGGCCCGGCGGCGGGTCCGCTCGGCCCGGGCGGGCGCGGCGGCGGTCTCGGCGGCGGCCTGGACCGGGATCTCGATCTGGGCCTGCGCCTCGGCGGCGGGGGCGTCGGCCTCGGCCGCGGCGGCGGCAGCGGCGGCCTTGGTACGGCGGGCGGGCTTCTCGGCCGGCTCCGCGGTCTCGGCCTTCGCGGCGCGCTTGGCGGCCGGAGCGGCCGCCGGCGCGGACGCGGCACCGGCGAGCAGCGGGTCGCCGCCGCTCTTCTCCTTGATGGTCTCGATCAGCTGGCTCTTGCGCATGCGCCCGGTACCGGTGATGCCCAGGTCCGCGGCGAGCTTCTGCAGCTCGGCCAGGACCATGCCGTCCAGCCCCGCGGCGGCGGTACGACGGCGCCGCGCCGGGGCCGCGGGGGCGGCGGCTGCGTCCGACGCCTCGGCGTCCGGGCGTGCGCCCATCAGATCGGTGGTGTCGCTCACTAAGGGTCCTTCCCTGGAGCGGACGTCGGCCTGTCTGGCTCGGCGACCGGTTGTGCTGTCCTGACCGACGCTCGTCTGCGTCGGTCCGAGGCGGTGATCCCCCGGATGGCGGTGTGCCGGTCGGGGGAGAGCTGCGAGGTGCGGTGCGTGAAGCACGGTGGTGCTGAGTGGTGTGGTGGAACGGTCGGTTCGCCGACCCGCCCCCGGCCTTCGGCAGGGTGGTACCGCCACCCCGGCCTTCGGTCGGGAGATACCCCCACCCCGGCCTCGGCCGGGAGGTATCCCCACGCTGCCTGCGAATCCCGGGCCCCCGTCGCGTGACGGTGGCCCGCGCTCCGCCCGTCCTGGCCTCAAGGGGGAGGCTGCGGGTGGGAGTCAGGTGCCGTCACGGCTTCGGGATGCGGCCGCAAGTCGCGCAGGCAGGCTGCGTACGCGCTGCGGTGGGCTCCCGGAGAATCGTCGCCCCGTATATCGCCGGGACTCCGCTGGTGCGGAGTGCTGGGATCGGGACGCGGCGCACCTAGCCCCGGAGGGCACCTGGTGCAGCAATGAGGTTAACACTACCGACCCCCTCAGACATTCCCCAGCCTTGCGCTTGCCAATCGTGTCCGGACGGCCCGACCCCGGCGCACCGGCGCGGGCCGCTCCGGACGGGTGCTCAGACGTCGAGCGGGAGCACCGTGGCGCCGGTCCGGTCGAGCTCCAGCCGGTGCGCGGCGAACACCGGGCCGCCGGCGCCGTGGTCCTCGGCGAACGACAGCACCTTCTGCACGCCCGCCTCGTCGGTGAGCGCGAGGACGGTCGGGCCGGCGCCGGAGATGACCGCCGGGACGCCCTCCGCACGGAGCGCGCCCACCAGCGCGGCGCTGTCCGGCATCGCGGAGGCCCGGTAGTCCTGGTGGAGCCGGTCCTCGGTGGCGGCGAGCAGCAGCTCGGGCCGCCGGGTCAGGGCCTCGACCAGCAGCGCGGCACGGCCCGCGTTGACGGCGGCGTCGGCCAGCGGGACGGTCCTCGGCAGGAGGCCGCGGGCGGTCTCGGTGAGCACCTCGGTGGCCGGTACGAAGACCACCGGGACGACCTGGCCGGAGGGCTCCAGGGCGACCGCGCGGGCGGTGTCCTCCTCGGTCCAGGCGACCGTGAAGTTGCCGCGCAGACAGGCCGCGACGTTGTCCGGGTGGCCCTCCAGCTCGGAGGCGAGGGCCAGCAGGGCGTCGTCGTCCAGGGCGGACGGGCCGCCGATGGTCACGGCGCGGGCGGCCACGATGCCGGCGCAGATCGCGGCCGACGAGGAGCCCAGGCCGCGGCCGTGCGGTATGCGGTTGGCGCAGACCACTTCGAGGCCGCGCGGCTGGCCGCCGAGGCGGTCGAAGGCGGCGCGCATCGAGCGGACCACCAGGTGGCGCTCGTCGCGGGCCAGGCTGTCGGCACCCTCACCGGCGATGTCGACGGAGAGCCCGGAGTCGGAGACCCGGACGACCACGTCGTCGTACAGACCCAGCGCGAGTCCGAAGGCGTCGAAGCCGGGGCCGAGGTTGGCACTGGTCGCGGGGACCCGGACCCGGACGGCGGCGGCACGGAACGCAGGACCGGCCATGCGGTGGACTCTCCTGGGGAAATCGGGCGGCGCGAAGCGCGTCGGTGCGAGGGTGGGAGGGGGCTGCGGGCCCCGGCCGGGGCGGTCGGTCACAGTCGGTGGTGCGGCCCGAAGTGGGGCCGGACCCGGGGGCATGTGCCACACGGCCGAACCCAGAGTATCGAAGAGAGGTTCCACAGCGGTACACCCCGTGGGCCTTCGGTCTGGTGTGTTGCCGGTTCTGGCCGGAATTCATGCCGGATTCGGATCGGAATGCGCCGCTGAATTGACACAAAAGTGTCACTCGGGAACGACGGCGGGCCGACCCCCGAAAGGGTCGGCCCGGTGTGCGATCGGCCCCGGCCGGAGGGGCGGCCCGCCCCTCCGGCCGGGGCCGGGATCAGTCCAGCAGCCCGAGGCGCTGCGCGGCCGTCTCCGGGTCGATCGGGACCACCTGCGGCTGCGGCGCGCCGGCCACCGCCCAGTCCGGGTCCTTGAGGCCGTTGCCGGTCACGGTGCAGACGATCCGCTGGCCCGGGTCGACCAGGCCGGCCTCCGCCTTCGCCAGCAGGCCGGCCACCGAGGCGGCCGAGGCGGGCTCCACGAAGACGCCCTCCTGGGACGCCAGCAGCCGGTAGGCGGACAGGATCTGACGGTCGGTCACCTTGTCGATCAGGCCGCCCGACTCGTCCCGCGCGGCGAGCGCGTAGTCCCAGGAGGCCGGGTTGCCGATCCGGATCGCGGTGGCGATGGTCTGCGGCTTGAGCACCGGCGCGCCGTCCACGATCGGGGCCGAGCCGGAGGCCTGGAAGCCCCACATCCGCGGGGTGCGGGCGGCCAGGCCGTCCGCCGCGTACTCGCGGTAGCCCTTCCAGTACGCGGTGATGTTGCCCGCGTTGCCGACCGGCAGGACGTGGATGTCCGGCGCGTCGCCGAGCATGTCGACGATCTCGAAGGCGGCGGTCTTCTGGCCCTCGATGCGAACCGGGTTCACCGAGTTGACCAGGGCAACCGGGTACTTCTCGGACAGTTCACGCGCAAGGGTGAGGCAGTCGTCGAAGTTCCCGTCCACCTGAAGGATCTTGGCGCCGTGCACCAGCGCCTGGCCCATCTTGCCGAGGGCGATCTTGCCCTGCGGGACCAGCACCGCCGACACCATCCCGGCCCGCACCGCGTACGCGGCGGCGGAGGCCGAGGTGTTGCCGGTGGAGGCGCAGATGACGGCCTGGGCGCCGTCCTCCTTCGCCTTGGAGATGGCCATCGTCATACCGCGGTCCTTGAAGGACCCGGTCGGGTTGGCGCCCTCGACCTTGAGGTAGACCTCGCAGCCGGTGCGCTCGGAGAGCACCTGGGCGGGGACCAGCGGGGTTCCGCCCTCCAGCAGGGTGACCACGGGGGTCGCCTCGCTGACCGGCAGACGGTCCCGGTACTCCTCGATCAGGCCTCGCCACTGGTGGGTGTGGGTACCTCTGGCCGCGTTCTCGGCAACGCCGCTCATCATCTGTTCCTACTCCCCTTCGACCCGCATGATGCTGGCCACGTCGCGCACGCTGTCCAGTGCGCGGAGCTTGTCCACCGTCGCCGACAGGGCGGCGTCGGTGGCGCGGTGGGTGACCACGACGAGCGACGCGTCGCCGTCGCGGCCCTGCTGGCGCACGGTGTCGATGGAGACCCCGTGCTCGGCGAAGACGGACGCGACCTGGGCGAGCACGCCCGCGCGGTCGTCCACGTCCAGGCTGACGTGGTAGCGGGTGATCACCTCGTCCATCGGCTTCGCCGGCAGCTGCGTGTACACCGAGTCGCCGGGGCCGGTGGCGCCGGCGAGCTTGTTGCGACAGACCGCGACCAGGTCGCCGAGGACCGCCGAGGCGGTCGGCGCGCCGCCCGCGCCCGGGCCGTAGAACATCAGCCGCCCGGCCGCCTCGGCCTCGACGAACACCGCGTTGTACGCCTCGCGGACGGAGGCCAGCGGGTGCGACAGCGGGATCATCGCCGGGTGGACGCGCGCGGTGACCGACTCGCCGTCGGCCGCCCGCTCGCAGATCGCCAGCAGCTTGACCACGCAGCCCATCTGCTTGGCGGAGGCGATGTCGGCGGCGGTCACCTCGGTCAGGCCCTCGCGGTAGACGTCCGCCGCGGTCACCTTGGTGTGGAAGGCGATGCCGGCCAGGATCGCGGCCTTCGCGGCGGCGTCGAAGCCCTCCACGTCGGCGGTCGGGTCGGCCTCGGCGTAACCGAGCGCGGTGGCCTCCTCCAGCGCCTCCGAGTAGCCGGCGCCGGTGGTGTCCATCTTGTCGAGGATGAAGTTGGTGGTGCCGTTGACGATGCCCAGCACCCGGTTCACCCGGTCACCGGCCAGCGACTCGCGCAGCGGGCGGATCAGCGGGATCGCCCCGGCCACCGCGGCCTCGTAGTAGAGGTCCACGCCGGCCTCGGCGGCCGCCGCGTGCAGTTCGGTGCCGTCCTTGGCGAGCAGCGCCTTGTTGGCGCTGACCACCGAGGCGCCCTTCCGGAACGCCGACAGGATGAGGTGTTTGGACGGCTCGATGCCGCCCACCACCTCGATCACCACGTCGATGTCGCCCCGGTTGACCAGGGACTCGGCATCGGTGGTGATCAGGTGCTCGGGCACGCCCGGCCGGGGGCGACCGGCCCGGCGGACCGCGACACCGACGAGCTCGACCGGCGCGCCGATGCGCGCGGCGAGGTCGGCGGCGTCTGTCGTCATGATGCGCGCCACCTCGGAGCCCACCACACCACAGCCCAGCAACGCCACCTTCAGCGGCCGCGTACGCATCATCCGACTCCGCTCTGCATTCATCGTGCTTCGGTAATTCCGGCGGGCTTCCACGAGCCCGCCGGAGCTTCGGTCCCTACCAGTCTCCGGGACTTCCCGTACGGATCTACGGTCGTTCCATGATCTGAGACGAGGATTTCGTCATCCGATATCGAGACGCAGGAGATCCTCCTCCGTCTCGCGCCGGACGATCACCCGGGCCGCACCGTCCTTGACGGCCAGCACCGGGGGCTTCAGGGCGTGGTTGTAGTTGCTCGCCATCGAACGGCAGTAGGCGCCGGTGGCGGGCACCGCGATCAGGTCGCCCGGGGTCAGGTCGGCCGGCAGGAAGGCGTCCCGGACGACGATGTCGCCCGACTCGCAGTGCTTGCCGACCACCCGGACCAGCATCGGCTCCGCGTCGCTGGTGCGCGACACCAGGGCCACCGAGTACTCGGCGTCGTACAGCGCGGTGCGGATGTTGTCGGACATGCCGCCGTCCACGCTGACGTACGTCCGCAGGCCCTCCAGCGGCTTGACGGTCCCCACCTCGTACAGCGTGAAGGCGGTCGGGCCGACGATCGCCCGGCCTGGCTCGACCGACAGCCGGGGCACCCGCAGACCGGAGGCGACGCACTCGCGGCGGACGATGTCGGCCAGCGCGGTCGCGATCTCGGCCGCCTCGCGCGGGTCGTCGTCGCTGGTGTAGGCGATGCCGAGGCCGCCGCCGAGGTCGATCTCGGGCAGCTCGACCCCGTGCTCGTCGCGGATCTCCGCCAGCAGGCCGACCACCCGGCGGGCGGCCACCTCGAAGCCGGCGGTGTCGAAGATCTGCGAGCCGATGTGCGAGTGGATGCCGCGCAGCTCCAGGGCCGCGCCGTGGGCGAGGACCCGGCGGACCGCCTCGGCGGCCGCGCCGCCGTTCAGCGAGAGGCCGAACTTCTGGTCCTCGTGCGCGGTGGCGATGAACTCGTGGGTGTGCGCCTCGACGCCGACGGTGACCCGGATCAGGACCTGCTGGCGCACGCCCTGGCGGGCGGCGATCGCGGCGAGGCGCTCGATCTCCTCGTAGGAGTCGACTACGACGTGGCCGACGCCCGCCTTCACGGCCTGCTCCAGCTCGTGGACGGACTTGTTGTTGCCGTGCAGCGCGATCCGCTCGGCCGGCATCCCGGCGGCCAGCGCCACCGCCAGCTCGCCCGGGCTGCAGACGTCGAGGTTCAGCCCCTCCTCGTGCAGCCAGCGCACGACCGCCTTGGAGAGGAACGCCTTGCCGGCGTAGTAGACGTCCGCGTCGCCGCCGAAGGCGTCCCGCCAGGCACCGGCCCGGGCGCGGAAGTCCGCCTCGTCCATGACGTAGACGGGGGTGCCGTACTCGGCGGCGATCCGGTTCACGTCGAGGCCGCCGACGGTGACGACGCCGTCGGCGCCGCGGGCCACCGTCTGTGACCAGACCTTGGGGTCGAGCGCGTTCAGGTCGGCCGGCGGGGCCTGGTAGTGGCCCTCGGGGAGCACGTCGCCGTGGCGGGGACCTGCGGGGTGTGCGGAGCGACTCATCGGTGTCTCTCGTCCTTGACCTATGGCGAGGGGCGGCGACGGTCCCCGTTGACCGTCCGCCGCCCCCGCTGTGCGCTTGGGGGTGGTGCTACATCCGCTCGGGCGCCGTCACGCCCAGGAGCGTGAGGCCGTTGGCCATGACCGTGCGTGTGGCCTCGACCAGCCAGAGCCGGGCCCGGTGCGTGTCGTTGAGCTCCTCGTCGCCCTTGGGCAGGAACATGCAGTTCTCGTACAGGCGGTGGTACTTGCCCGCGAGGACCTCCAGGTAGCGCGCGACCCGGTGCGGCTCGCGCAGCTCGCCGGCCGTGGCCAGGACCTTCGGGAACTCGCCGAGGACGCCGAGGATGTCGTTCTCCCACTGGGTGGCGAGCAGCTCGGGTTTGAAGTCGGCGGCCGCGCCCTTGTCGACACCGAGCTCGGCGGCCTTGCGCGCGACGCCGCACATCCGGGTGTGGGCGTACTGGACGTAGTAGACCGGGTTCTCGTTGGTCTGGCTGGTCAGCACGTTGATGTCGAGCGTGATGGTGGAGTCGGTGGGGGTGCGGCCCAGGGTGTAGCGGGCGGCGTCCACGCCGATCCAGTCGACGACGTCGTCGATCGTGATGATGTTGCCGGCCCGCTTGGACATGCGGACCTCTTCGCCGTCGCGAATCATCTTCACGAACTGGCCGATCTTGACCTCGATGTTGCGGTCCATGTCGTCGCCCGCGCAGGCGGCGATGGCCCGGAGGCGGTTCACGTAGCCGTGGTGGTCCGCGCCCAGCATGTAGACCGAGACCTCGGAGCCGCGGTCCCGCTTCGAGAGGTAGTAGGCGGCGTCGGCGGCGAAGTAGGTGGTCTCGCCGTCGGCCTTGACCAGGACGCGGTCCTTGTCGTCGCCGAAGTCGGTGGTGCGCAGCCAGATCGCGCCGTCCTGCTCGAAGACGTGGCCCTGCTCGCGCAGCCGGTCGATGGCCTGCTCGATGGCGCCGGAGTCGTGCAGCGACTTCTCCGAGAACCAGACGTCGAAGTGGGTGCCGAACTCCTCCATCGAGCGCTGGATCTCGGCGACCATGAGCTTGAGGCCCTCGGTGCGGAAGAGCTGCAGCTGCTCGTCCTCGGGCAGGTCGAGCACGCCGGGCACGGCGTCGGTGATCGCCTTGGCGATGTCCGCGATGTACTCGCCGACGTAGCCGTCCTCCGGGACGGGCTTGCCGTTGGCCGAGGCCTGGAGCGACTTGGCGAACTTGGAGATCTGCACGCCTGCGTCGTTGAGGTAGTACTCGGTGGTGACGTCGGCACCGGTCGCGCGCAGCACCCGGGCGAGCGAGTCGCCGACGGCGGCCCAGCGGACGCCGCCGATGTGGATCGGGCCGGTCGGGTTGGCGGAGACGAACTCCAGGTTGATCTTCAGACCCTTGTGGGCGTCGTTGTGCCCGAACGTGGCACCGGCCTCGACGATGGTGCGGGCCAGCTCGCCCTGGGTGGCGGCGTCGAAGGTGATGTTCAGGAAGCCGGGCCCGGCGATGTCGACCTTGGCGACCCCGGGCAGCTCTCGCAGGCGGGCGGCCACCAGGTCGGCCACGGCTCGCGGCGGCTTGCCGGCCGACTTCGCGAGCTGGAGGGCCACGTTCGTCGCGTAGTCGCCGTGGTCCCTGTTCTTGGGTCGCTCGACCGTCACGTGCTCGGGCACGGCGACGGCCAGCTCGCCCGCCTCGACGGCGGCGCTCACTGCGGCCTGGACTGCCTGGGAAAGCTCTGCGGGGGTCACGACGCCAAGCGTAGGCGAGGTGGGGTGGGCGCCCGCCACTCGGTTTGCCGGTTGAGACGTCCGGGAGCCGTGCTCAGCCGCGATCGATCCCATCTGTTCGCTGAGAGCGAAACCCGTCCGCCTCCCCGTCGTCGCGGACCGGCACCATCAGCCGCCGCACCAGCGCCACCAGGTCCGCCGGGTCGAAGGGCTTGCCCAGGTAGCCGTCCACCCCGACCGACTCCCCCAGGTCCAGGTCGGCCGGCGTGCAGGCGCTCACGATCGCGATCGGCAGCCGCCGCGTCCCCGGCGCCGCCCGGAGCCGGGCCGCCGTCCGCAGGCCGTCCAGCCTCGGCATCACCACGTCCAGCGTCACCACGTCGGGCTTCACCCGGCGGACCACCTCCAGGCACTCGGCACCGTCGGCGGCGGTCACCACCTCGAAGCCCTCAAGCTCCAGGTTGACCCTGATCAGCTGACGGATCACCTCGCTGTCGTCCACCACGAGGACCCGCCCGGACACTCCCGACACCTCACCGAGGGTATCGGCGGGCCCGCCGCCCCGTCCGGCCTTTCCGCACTTCCGCTCCGGTCGGGTGGCGGCCCGTCCGCCGGAGGGCTGCCGGGCCTCCCCCGGCGGCCGTCCGACCGCCCGTCCGACCTCCCGCAAAACCCGTGCACGGAGCACGCCCGGAGCCTGGTAATGTTCTCCACGTCGAAGCGAACGCGACGACGACACCAAGCAGGCCCCCGTAGCTCAGGGGATAGAGCACCGCCCTCCGGAGGCGGGTGCGCAGGTTCGAATCCTGCCGGGGGCACTTCGCAAGAAGTGCTGAACAGGCCCAGGCCAGCGGTAAGTTACCGCGGGACTGGGCCTGATTCGTTTTCAGGGCGCGTGACGGGGCGGGGACTTCATGGGCAGGCGCCGCTACGTGGCCAGGGGCGTGCCGGGCGGCTACCGGATCTGGGACGGCAAAGTGCAGCGCTGGTGGGGCGACCACTACGAGCTCTGCCCGGACGACCTGCTCACCGAGCTGAACGGCGCCGCGGACCCGGCCCGGCTCACCGCCCTGCTCAAGCGGTACCGGGCCCTGCGGCGATAGCTCTCCCGGTAGGGGGCGGGCCGGCTCCGGGTGCGCGGTCAGGTCCGGTCGGATCGGGTCCGGCCGGGTCCGGTCAGGCGTGTCGGTCGGGGGTGTCGGCCAGGCGGTCCATCAGGCGGGCCGCGAGGCGGAGCACCTCGCGCTCCGTCTCGGAGAGCGCGTCCAGCGCCTCCGCCAGCCAGGCGTCCCGCCCGGCCATGTCACGGGCCAGCGCGGTGCCGCCGTCCGCGGTGAGGTGGAGGACGGACTGCCGGCGGTCCCGCTCGTCCGGCACCCGACGGAGCAGGCCGTCCCGCTCCAGTTCGGCGAACACCCGGGTCAGCGACTGCGGCTGCTGGTGGTCGGCGGCGGCCAGCGCCCCCGGGGACATCGGACCGTGCCGGAGCAGGTGCCCGAGCACGCTCAGCTTGTTGAGGCTGAGGCCCTCCCCCGCGCGCTCGGCCCGCAGTCGGCGGGCCAGCCGGACGGTGCCCTGGCGGATCTCCGCCGCCTCCGGAAGCCATGGCTGCTCGATCTCCATATTGCTACGCTAACACTTACCGTTTGCTTGGCAGAACTCCGGCACTTCCTCGGTCAGCGTGAGCAGGCAAGGGAGAAATCCGTACGTGATGAGTAGGTCTTTCTCCTGGCTCCGCCGGGCCGTGCGCTTCGACCCCGGGCTCCTGCTGCTCCGCGGGACCGCCGTCACCACGGCCGCCATGCTGGCCGCGTACGGCTCTGCGCTGCTGGTCGAGCACCTCGCGCACCTGCGGGTCGACGTGGTCGTCCAGGCCGTCGTGCTGGCCGCCACCGCCGCGCGGGTCCAGCTCACCGCCGACCGGTACGACCGGCTGCTCGGACTCGCCGTCCTCCCCGCGGCCGCCGCGGGCGCCGCCGAGGTCGGGCGGCTGATGACCCTCCACCCGAACGTCGCCGACGCCCTCTTCACCCTCGGGATGGCCCTGCCGGTCTGGGTGCGCCGGTTCGGCCCCCGGGCGGCCCGGGCCGGCGGACTGCTGGCGCTGCCGCTGGTGGCGCTGCTGGTCATGCCGCCGGACGCCGGACCGCTCCCCGGCCACGACCACACCCTGTGGGTCGCACTGATCGCCGTCGTCTCCGGCGCCTGGGTGGCCCTGGCCCAGGCCGCCGCGGTACGGACCGGGCTGATCCCGGCACCGGTGCGGGCTCCCGCGCCCGCGCCGGAGGCCCCCGACCCGGCACCAGCACCGGCACCGGCGACGGCTGCGGAACCGGAGGCCCGGCGGCGGCCGCTCGTCCACACCCGGATGGCCCTCCAGATGGCGGGCGCGGTCGGCGGGGCCTTCCTCGCCGGACGCGCCGTCTGGCCGGACCACTGGGCCTGGGTGGTGCTCACCGCGTTCATCGTCTGCAGCGGCGCCCGCGGCCGGGGCGACGTCCTGTTCAAGGGCCTGCTGCGGGCACTCGGCGCGGCCGCGGGCACGATCGTCGCGACCGCCGTCGCGGGCGCCTTCGGACCGCACGAGGACGCCGCCGTCGTCCTGATCTTCGCGGTGCTCGCACTCGCGACCTGGCTGCGCGAACTCAGCTACGCCTACTGGGCCGGGTGCGTCACCGCCGTGCTCTCCCTGCTGTACGGCTGGTTCGGGCAGAGCTCGGACGACCTGTTGCGCACCCGGCTCGCGGCGATCGGCCTCGGCGCGGCCGTCGGCATCGCGGCCGCCTGGCTGATCCTCCCCGTCCGGACCAGGGACGTGCTGCGTCGGCGCACCGCCGACACGCTGGCCGCGCTGAACGAGCTGCTGGGCCTCCCCGACCCTGACCGGCGGGCCCTGCTGCGCGGCCGGGCCCGGTTCGCGTACGGCGCCGCGCAGCTCGGGCTGCTGGCCCGGCCGCTGCGGGCCGAACGGCGCGCGCTCGGAGTGGCCGGGCGGCTGCCCGGCCGGGCTCCGTCCACCCGGCCGTGCCGAGCCGATGTCGTGGACGCCGTCACCGCCTGCGAGGCCCCGCTGGGTGTGCTGGTGGACGGAGCCGTGGCCGACCCCGCGCTCTGGACCGACCCCCGGGTGACCCGGCTCAACCGGGCGGTGGCCGCGAACAGCGCGGCCGTCCGCCGCGCGATCGGCGGGCGGCCGGGGCCCGCGTACCAGGGGGTCCGGGCACGGATCCCCAAGCAGTCGGGAGCCGGGCCGAGCGGGCCGCCGGAGCAGCTGCGGATGCTGGCAGCGCTGCTGGCCGTGGACGACGCGCTCGGGATGATGGCCGCGGTGTTCGGCGACCCGCCACCGGCCCCGCCCTCGGACGGGGGCGGCGGGGATGGGGGCGGGTCGGGGTCCTCCTAGCGCTCGGCAGCACGGCGGAGGCGTTCGGGGCGACCCACCGCCGGTCCCGCCCGGCGGTGGGGACGGGTTGGGGCCGCCAGCGCTCCACCCTGTTGATGCCGCCGGGGATACCGACCACACCGCTCACCGTCGGCAACGCGCCCAGCGCCCAGGCCGCGGTGCTCGGCGACCCACCGCCGCTCCCGCCCGGCGCCGGGGACGGCTACGGCTACGGGACTTCCGGCTGCTCCGCCCAGCCGGAGCAGCCGGGGATGCCTACGGTGCTGCTCACCGTCGGCGGCCTGCCACCCGTCCTGCCCGACCCCGGAAGCCGCGACGAGCCCTTCAAGCACTCCACCCCGCCGGAGGACTCCGACGGGGCGAGGAGGGGTGCGGGTCAGTGGGGTATGCGGTGGCGGCCGTGGGGTCGGCGGTTGTCGGGGGTGGGGTTGGTTTCGGGGCTGAAGTGGCCGGCCTGGCGGGCGATCCAGGTGTATTCGGTGGTGCCGTCGGGGAGGTGGCGCAGTTCCCAGCGGCCGTGGCGGGTGATGGGGGGCGGGGGCGGGGTGTCGCCGATGCGCAGGCTGGTGACGACGCCGATGGCGACGGTGGTGAGGGCGAGGGCGAGGAGGACGGCGAAGGCGGTGCCGATGAGGTAGTCGGTCATCGGAGGTATCCGAGGTGGTTGGCGAGGTCTTCGAGGAGGTCGCGGGCCTGGGTGCGGGTGAGGGGGATGGCGAGGTGGTCGCCGGGGGCGGCGTTGACGGCGAGGTCGACGGGGAAGCGGAGCTGGAGGTCGGCGTCGGGGGCGGTCTCGACGGTGAGGTGGGGGACGGTGGTGCGCTCGGTGTGGGGGCGGGGGATGGGGATCACGACTCCCACGGCCGGTTTCCTCCTTCCCGCAGGAGGTTCAGGAGGTTGAGGACGGTCGCGACCGGGGCGTTGCCGAAGTCGACGAGGATGCGGCCGTCGACGGTGCCGGGGAGGGTGGCGGCGGATCCCCACTGGATGCCGAACGGGCGGCCCGCTTCGTGGAGTTCGCGCAGCAGGGCGGTGACCTGGGGGTCGGTGTAGGTGCGGATGACGGGGTCGTCGGGGGCGATGGGGGTGTCGTCGTGGTTCACGCGGCGGCGTCCAGCTCGAACCAGACGCGCTTGCCGTTCTTGGCGGGGTCGGCACCGAAGCGGTGGGTGAGCGAGCGGACGAGGTGCAGCCCGCGCCCCGACACCTCGTACGGGTCGGCGGAGATCCGGGGCTCCGGCAGCGTCGGGCTGTCGTCGGCGACGGAGACGCGGACGGTGCGGGTGGGCAGGAGGACGACCACGACGGTCGGCGCCTGGCAGCCGGCGTGGCGCCAGGCGTTGACGTACAGCTCGTGGAGGGCGAGCTCGGCGTCGGAGATGAGGTCGTCGGGCCAGGCGGCGAGGGCGAGCGCGGCACGCAGCTCCTCGCGGGCGGCCGACCAGTCGGGCGGGTTACAGGCACGCATGAGAAACCTCCGAGTGAGGTCGTGCGAGAGGGAAGGAGATCACCGGCGGAACGTCACCGTGAGCCAGGCCAGGCCGAAGCCGGTTGCTCTGCGGTGCAAAAGGGCAGCAGGCGCCTACTGCCTCGGAAGCTGGCGTTACTGACGCACCATCGGTGAGTCGATGAGATGACGCTACAGCAGCCGAATCACCTGTGATACACATTCGGGCTAGGTTCACCCTTGGGTGTGCAGGTGGACCCGCCTGCGGGCCGCACTGCACACTTGGATCACCCAAGGCAAGGAAGGAACCCATGCCGCCCCGACGCAACCCAACCCTCCGTCAGCGCCGCATCGGTGCCGAGCTGCGGAGAATGCGTGAGGCTGCCGGACTCACCGCACCGCAACTCTGCACGGCGCTGGGGATCGACAGGACTCAGGTCAGCCAGATGGAGTCCGGAAAAGTCGGCGTGAGTCCCGAGCGGTTGAAGTCGTTCGCCGCCGCCTGCAAGTGCATGAATGGGCCTCTTGTCGACGCGCTTGAGGACATGCTCCAAGACCGGTCGAGAGGCTGGTGGGAGGAGTACCGGGGGACGATCCCGGACGGCTTCCTCGAAAACGCCGAACTGGAGAAGAGTTCGCGCGAGCTCATGATCTGGGTCCTCACCCACATCCCCGGACCATGCCAAACCATCAGCTACGCGTCTGCGGTCTTCGGCCGCTTGATTCCGCCTCTGCCGCGACATGAACTGGAGGCCCGCACGGCCTTCAGAGTGCAACGCAAGAACGACCTCCGGCGAGACCGGAAGCCCCTGACCGCCTTCATCTACGAGTCGGCACTGTGGACGAGGTTCGGCGGCTCCCCGGTCCTGAAGGAGCAGCTTCAGTCGCTCCTTGAGGACTCCGAGCAACCGTGGATGACGATCAGAGTGGTGCCGTTCGATGTCAGCACGTTTCCTGGAGCGGTCGAAAACCTCACCTACGCGTTCGGCGCCATACCAGAGCTGGACACCGTCGAGCTTGAGTCGTCCCGAGGCTCCATCTACCTCGATGCTGTGAGCGAACTGACAAGCTACCGAACGATCTTCAGTCGCACCGAGGAGTCAGCACTGAGCGAGAATGACTCGCGCGAGCTGATCCACAAGATTGCACGAACCCTGTGAGAGGCCCAGGATGCCTGATAACAACTGGCAGAAGTCATCGTTCAGCGGTTCAGGTGGTGACTGCGTCGAGGTGCGCACTGTGAATGGGCTGGTCGAACTCCGTGAGTCCGACGAGGGGGACGTCATCCTCCGCACCACCCCCGCCGCCTTCGCCGACCTCCTCCGCACCATCAAGGCCGGCGAACTCGACCACCGCGCCTGACCCATGTGGCGCCTCGCTCGAACCGAGCGAGGCGCCACAACAGCAACCACCCACCCCGCCCAAGTCGCGGAGACAACCCATGGTCACCACTGACTGGCAGAGGTCCAGCTACTCCGGCGCCAATGACACGTGCGTGGAGGTCCGGCTGCTGAACGGCCTGGTCGAACTCCGGGAATCCGATGACAGCGACGTCATCCTCCGCACCACCCCCGCCGCCTTCGCCGACCTCCTCCGCACCATCAAGTCCGGCGAACTCGACCACCTCGGCAGCAGCACCTAACGGGTCGTTCCGGCGGCCCCTCGCGCCCGCGAGGGGCCGCCGGGGGTGAGCACGTGACCACCAGCGCCTCTCCCCGCGCAGGAAGTCGGCCGGTCCGACTTCCTGCGCGGGAAGAGAGAGCAGGTCCGTCCTCCCCCACCCGTGCAAGTTCGCGCAAGTCCGAGGCGTAGGAACTGCCCGGTGCTGCATGCTTCTTCGCAGCGATCCGCTTCGGCTACGAGCGAGAGGGAAGCCGGCATGGCGCTGCACAAGCTCGGCAAGGACCCCGAGTCCCCGAACGGGCACTCCCCCACGGTCTACCTGGATGACGAGACCGGCAACTACCTCCTCCAGGGCTGGAAGGTACTGGACACCGAACGGCTGGCCCAGCTGGACCTCCCGGAGCACGAGACCGTGATCGAGTTCCCCCACCGGATGCTTCGGTTCTTCCCGGAGGTGAACGGTGGCAGCTCTGTTTGAACGACTGTTCCAAGCGACGGAGCGTTCGGCGGTGCACCTTGAGATGCGTGACGCCTACATGCTCGACGACCCGTCGTACATCGCCTGGCAGGACGGCCGGATCGTGCTCGACGGCGCTGACGAGGTGAACTGGCGGGGACTGGTCCGCGCCGCGACCGACCGGGGTGTGGCGGTACGCCGAGCCCGCATCGTGTCGGAGCCGCTGAGCGACTACACCCGCTTCGAACACGCCATCACCGAGGAGCACAACATCACAGCGGGCGAGCAGGTCCGTTGGCTGCCCCGGCGGAGCGCGACCGATCTGGCCCTGCCCGGCAACGACTTCTGGCTCTTCGACGACAGCGTCCTGCTGGTCAACCACTTCAGCGGAAGCGGCGACTGGACGGACTCCGAGCTCGTCACCGATCAACCCACGATCAAGCTGTGCGCCACGGCGTTCGAAGCCGTCTGGGACCGTGCCGTCCGTCATGAGGACTACCAGCCCGACTGATGTCCTCGCCCCACTCCTCCGTACAACGTGCCGAGAAGGCCCATGGCCCCCTTACGCGGGCGGCCGTCCGGTCCCGGGACGTGCGGGCGTCCTCGGCACGTGACCACCAGCACCACCCCCCGCGCAGGAAGTCGGACCGGCCGACTTCCTGCGCGAGGGCGCGCTGCGGGGCCGGGCTTCGAGAGGGGTCTCGAAGCCCGGCCCCCGTTCGGATCGGCCGGTCAGCCCCCGGCGGGGGCGAGGACCCGGTCCAGGAAGGCCGGCAGCCCGCGCTTCACGCCGCCGAACGCCTCGTGGCCGGCCCGGTAGCGCTGCCAGCGCACCGGGTGCCCCCAGTCCGCCAGCACGTCCCGCACCTTCTGCCCGCTCTGCTCCGGGATGATCCAGTCGAACGCACCGTGGCCGATCCAGACCGGCAGGTCCGCCGCGACGGCCGACCTGCGCGAGGCCAGCAGCGGGATCGCCTCGTCCGGGAGGAACGGCGCGTACAGCGCCAGCCCGGCCAGCCGCTGCGGGTACCGCAGCGCCAGCACCAGCGCCATCAGCGCCCCCTGCGAGAACCCGGCGATCACCGTCCGCCCGGCTCCCACCCGCGCGGTCTCCTCGTCCAGCACGGCACGCAGCCGCCGCTCGATGGCGAGCACGCTGGGCAGCGACGCCGGGCCGGGGTTCTCCAGGGCGAAGACGTCCTGTTCGAACCAGGCCCGCACCGGGTCGCCGGAGACCCGGCCGATCGGCCGCAGCGGCGCCTGCGGGAAGACCCCGCGGACGCCCGCCCGGGCCAGCCCCATCCGGTCGGAGACCTCGACCAGGCTCTCCGGGCCCTGACCGAGGCCGTGCAGCCAGAGGACGGTGGCGCGGTGCCCGCCGACCGGTTCGACCACGTCGACCGGCAGCTCGGCGGTGCCCACGGACTTCCCCCCGCTCACCGGACCGGGGCCTGACGGGGCTGCGCCGGGCGCTTGAACACCATGGACGCGTACTGCCCGCCGAAGCCGAAGGAGTTCTTCAGCACCGTGGAGACCGGGCGCTCCACCGGCGTGAGCGAGGTCTTCACCGCGCAGGCCGGGTCCGGTTCGGTGGTGGTCACCACCGGCGGGATGACGCCCCGGCCGAGGGTGAGCGCCGCCGCCACCGTCTCCACCACCCCGGACGCGGCCGAGCCGTGCCCGGTGAGCGACTTCACCGCGCAGACGTCGAGTTCCGCCGTCCGCTCCCCGAACACCCGGTGCAGGGCCCGGGCCTCGGTGATGTCGTTGAGCTTGGTGGAGGTGCCGTGCGCGTTGACGGTGTCGATGTCGTCCGGGGTGAGCCCGGAGCCGGCGATCGCGGTGCGCATCACCCGCTCGACCATGCCGACCTGCGGCGCGGTGATGTGGGTGGTGTCCACCGCCAGGCCCCAGCCGCCGACCACGGCGTGCGCCGACGCTCCGCGCCGGGCGGCGTGGCCCGCGGTCTCCAGCACCAGCGCCCCGGCCGACTCGTTGATCACCATGCCGGAGCGGCGCCGGTCGAACGGCATCGACGAGTGGGCCGGATCGCCCTTCCAGCGGGACAGCGCCATCAGCTGCCCGTACTGGGAGAGCACGTACTGGGTGTTGCGGGAGACCGAGACCGCGACCACGGCGACCTCCACCCGCCCGAGGCGCAGCAGCCGGACCGCCTCGGCGATCGAGCGCAGGCCGCCGGAACAGGTGGCCTCCACCCGGGAGGCGATCAGCGGTACGCCGAGGCGTCCGGCCAGTTCGACCGGGAAGGCCGAGTGGTCCGAGGCCTCCGCCGACAGCCGACGGCTCCGCAGGCTCTCCAGCACGGCCGCCGGGTCGTTGCCGATCCGCCGGTAGCGCTGGCCGAGCTCGCGGAAGTGGACCGCGTAGTCCTGCGGGAAGGAGCCGCTCGGCCCCGGCCAGACCCGGGACCAGACCAGTCCGGCGACGTCGCCGCCGACCGGGCCGGTGATGCCCGCGTCGGTGAGCGCCTGGTCCACGACGCAGTGCAGCAGGGTGTCCCCCCAGGTGCGGTCCGGGTCGCCCCAGCGTTCGGACACCTCCTTCCTGATGTCCTCGGGGATGAGGCCGGCCGCCCAGCCGCAGGGCAGCCCGCTGAGGTCCATCCGGTCCTCGGCGACCACGCCCGACCGGCCGGCCAGGTTGGCCTCCCAGAAGTCCTCCACGGTCGCGCCGATCGGCGTGACCACGCCCATGCCGGTGATCAGGATGTCGTCGTCCGTCACAGCTCCTCCTCCCGCCGTGCGTGGTGGTCGCGCGGGTCACCGGTGACACCGCCGAGCACCAGGGCGCCTGCCGAGGCGGTGCCCCGGCCGTGGTCGATCCCGGTGACCAGGGCGGTGCCCAGGCCCGGTACCGGCCGGGCCGCCCCGGTCACGGTGTCCGGGCCGCCGAGCCGGGGGTCGGGGCGCCGCAGCAGACCGACCGGCGGCAGCTGGCCGCGGCGCAGCGACTCGACCGCGAGGGCGGTGTCGATCAGCGCCGAGCACTCCAGGGCGAGGCCCAGGGTGCCCTTGCTGCTGGTCACGGGCACCGCGCCGACCTGGGGCAGGACGGCCGAGCACTCCTCCCGGTCGGCGGCCGGCGAACCCGAGCCGTGCGCCCACCAGAGGTCCGGCCGGCCGCCGGCCCGGCGGAGCGCCGCCCGCACCGCCAGGCCGGTCGCGCTCGCCCGGTCGGCGGCGACCACCGTCTCGCAGGCGAGCAGCCGGGCCAGTGCCCGGGGTGCCGGGGCGTCCGCCGGGGCGGCCCGCTCCAGCAGGACGGCTGCGGCGCCCTGGCCGAGCAGCGGCCCGGCCCGTTCCTCGTCGAACGGGCCGCGCCCCGGGGCGGCCTCGGTGCCGATCGGCTCGTCCCGGTCGAAGGACGCAAGTGCGGAGACCGAGGACGGCGGGGCCACCCCGACCACCAGCACCCGGTCCAGTTCGCCGCTCTCCAGCAGCCGCAGCGCGAGCGCCAGCGCGCCCAGGCCGCCGGCCGCCACCTCGCCGTAGGCGGCGACGTTGGAGCCCCGGAAGCCCGTCGTCATACAGACGAACTGGCCGAGCTGGGAGGGGATGCCGCGGATGTAGGAGTAGTCCGGCACCTCCTCGTAGAGCAGGGTGGCGAGCGGGCGCGGGTCGTCCAGGGCCATCCCGGCGAGCCGGGGCATCACGTCGCCCAGCTCGTCGCCGGTGCTGCCGACGGCCATCACGGTGCCGCCGCGTTCCGGGTCGCCCCAGCCGGGGCCGTCCGGGGCGTCCGGGTCGCGGCCGGCCTGCCGCAGCGCGAGCCTGGCCGCCTCGACCGCCCAGTAGGCGGCCAGGTTGGCGTACTTGCGGTTGTCGATCCAGGGCTTGCCGGGCGGCCACTGCACGGAGCCGCGGTCGACCGCGGCCACCGGCCAGGGCAGCGGCCCGGCCGGGTCGAAGAACGACCGGCCGGCGGCCATCGCGGACCAGAGCGGTTCGGTGCCAAGACCGGCCGGGGAGACCACCCCGGTGCCGGTCACGATCACGTCGGACATGGCGCGGTCCCCCTTCCCCGCGTCACTCGCCGACCCGGAGCGGGCTGTTCAGGTTGCCCCAGACCGCGTAGCCGCCGTCCACCGTGATGGTCTGGCCGACGATCCAGGAGGCCTCGTCGAGGCAGAGCATGGCGACCACGTCGGCGCTGTTCTCGGGGGTGGTCATCTGGCCGTCCGTCCACGGGGAGACCGCGAGCTCGTGCCGCACCCCGTGGTTGAAGTCGGGCCGGACGCTGAAGACGCCGGTCTGCACCAGGCCCGGGCGGACGCAGTTGGCGACGATGCCGTGCGGCGCCAGCTCGTAGGACAGGAACTGGGTGAGGTTCTCCAGGGCGGCCTTGGCGGCGCCGAGCAGCCCGGCGCGCGGCACGATCCGGGTGGTGGTCGAGTTGGTGATGGTGATGAACCGGGCGCCGGGGCGGCCCTTCATCAGCGGCACCGCGTGCTTGGCGAGCAGCCAGGTGGCGCGGGCGTTGGTGTCCTGGACGAACTGCCACTGGCTGAGCGTGGCGTTCTCCAGCAGGGAGAACTTCGTGGCCGCCGCGTTCTGGACCAGGATGTGCAGGTCCCCTCCGTGGGCCTCGCCGACCTCGGCGAGCAGCTCCTCGGCGGCCGTCGCCTCGGACAGGTCGGCCCGGTGCAGGCTCACCGTGGCGCCGGAGTCGGTGAGTTCGGCCGCGAGCTCCTTCGCGGGCCCTCCCCGGTCGACGTAGTTGATCGCCACGGTGGCGCCCCAGGCGGCGAGCTTGCGGCTGATGCCCGCGCCGATGCCGCGCGAGCCGCCGGTGACCAGGGCCACCCGGCCCTCCAGCGGCCGGGGTGCGAGCGGGCCGGGCAGCGGGGCGGCCGGCGGGTTGTTCGCGGAGTCGTCGGTCATCGTTCTGTCCTCTCGCTGGTCCGGGCGGGGGCGGTGGCCGCCCGCGCCGGTTCGGTGGCGGGTCCCGGGGCGGCCGGGTCCGGTCCGGGGGTGAGCGCGACGGCCGCGGCGCGGCGCAGCACCACCACGCTCATCCGGCCGATCGCGTAGGTCCGGTCGTTGTCGTCGTGCACCCGCCGGGTGGACTCGACCAGCCCGAGCCGGTCGTCGATCTCGACGGACCGGCCGGTGCGGGTGGTGAACCAGAACGGGGTGTCGGGGTAGAGCGGGCGGACGAAGTCCCAGGCCAGGGTCCGCAGGCCGACCACCGCGGCCGGCGAGCCGTGCTGGACCACCCAGCCGGAGGTGATCGAGTGGATGAAGCCGCCGGGCACGATCCGCCTGCTGCGGTCGAGGGCGCGGGCGAAGGCGTCGTCGTCGTGGACGGGGTGCTTCTCGCCCATCAGGTCGAGCAGCCGGTCGAGCAGGTCGCCGCCGAAGACCAGCGGACCGAACCGGTGGTCGGGCGCGCCCACCAGGTCCTCCCAGTACTTCACGCCGGCACCCCCGCCCGGCGCGGCCGGGCCCCGGCGGCGGCCCGCATCACGAGCCGGCCGCCGTCCACCGTGAAGGTCTGGCCCTGGATGTAGTCGGACTCGTCGCCGGACAGGAAGGCGACCAGGCCGGAGATGTCCTCGGGCAGGCCCCAGCGGGTGCCGGCGCCGTCCGAGCCGAGCCGTTCGGCGACGGCGTCGGTCATCTCGGTGCGCACCTTGCCGGGGGCGACGGTGTTGATCCGGATGCCCTTGCGGCCGACCTCGACGGCCAGCGTCCGGGTGAGCGCCTCCAGTCCGCCCTTCGCGGCGGCGTAGGCGCTCTGGCCGGGGCCGGGGATCCGCACCGAGTTGGACGAGATGTTGACGATCCGGCCCCAGCCCTGGTCGAGCATGACGGGGAGGACCTCCCGGCAGGCCAGGAAGGGGCCGGTCAGGTTGATCCGGAGCACCCGCTCCCAGTGCGCGGTCGGGGTGGCGGCGACCAGCCGGTCGTCGATCACGGCCGCGTTGTTGACCAGGACGTGCAGCGCGCCCTCCGTGTCGGCGATCCGCTCGACCAGGTCGACGACCTGCTTCTCGTCCGCGACGTCGGCGCGGTGGGCGACCGCCCGGCCGCCGGCCGCCGCGACGGCGGCGACGACGTTCCGGGCGGCCTCCTCGGCCTCGCGGTAGACCAGGTGCACGGTCAGCCCCTCGGCCGCCAGGCGGTGCACGACGGCCGCGCCGATCCCCCGCGAGCCGCCGGTCACCAGGGCGACCCGACCGGTGCCGGGCTTGGTCCCGGGCCGCTCAGACACGCTGGGCCGCCGCGACCACGGCCAGGATCGAGCCGACCGTGCGGCGGTGCTCGGCCGCGGTCTCGTTCCAGCTGTCGAGGTCGAAGTCGACGCCGAGCCGGCGGTTGATTTTCCGGGCCAGCTGGAGAAGGTCCAGGGAATCCAGCCCGAGGTCCTCCACCACCGAGTCGGCCGGGGTGATCGACTCGCCTTCCAGACCGGATTTGACGTCCTTGAGCAGCTCGACCAGGACGGCGAAATCAGCGTTTTCCGTGGGCGACATAATGTCTCCTTCGAGAGTTCCGAAATACCGCTGCGGACGCCGCCAATGCCAACAGACCGGTAAAGCCCGCCGCAAGGGCCACTCGACCCGCCGGCGCCGGACAGTCGCCTCGACCGGGGGCCGGCCGGACCGTCTTCGACCAGGCCAGAGCGGCGGAATCCGTTCCGCCGCATTCCGGACGAATTGAATCAACCGGCCCCGGCAAGACCCTGCCGCGGTAACTTCTACAACACCGGATGATGCAAAGAAGAGGCAAAGGGCATTGACCTTGGTAGAACCCGATGACTACCGTGGTCGCACCCATACGTGTACCACCCGGAACGTCATTCGAGGCGATTCACGACATCGCACCGCAGTCGGCTGGCCGAACCGGTCGGACCAGGTTCCGGCCGTTACCGGGAACGACGGCCGACCGGGCGGCACGCCGTGGGGAGGGCGGCAATGGCGCGACGCAAGAACGCGGTGCCCCCGGCGGCACCGCACCACGAACTGGCCCATTGGCTGCGCGCCCTGCGCGCGGAGGCGGGCCTCACCTACCGGCAGATGGCCGGCCGGATCACCCGGTCCGGGTGCTCGCCGGCCACCCTGTCGCGGGCCGACAGCGGCTCCGCACTGCCCCGGCTGGGGGTGGTCGAGGCGTACGCGGCGGCCTGCGGGGCGTCGGTCCGCGAGGCGCGGCAGCGCTGGGAGCGGGCCGCCGCCGGGGCGGGCACGGCCGCCGCCAGGGCCGAACGGCGGCCCGGTGCGGCGCCACCGGGCGGGAGGGCCCGAAGACTGGAGCTGGTCTACGAACCGGCCCACCTGCTGGAGGCCATGCTCCGGCTCCGGCTGGCCGCCGGGCAGCCCTCGCTGCGCGAGCTCCAGGAGCGGGCCCGGACGGGCGGCTTCGGGGTGCTGCCGCGCAGCACCCTGGCGGACGTGCTGGCCGGGTTACGGATGCCCTCGGAGCCGCTGCTGGTCACCTACGTCCGCTGCTGCGGCATCCCCGGGGACCGGATCGCCGCCTGGCGCGCGGCCTGGTTCCGGGCCGTCGGCTGTTGCGGACCGGCGGCGGTACCGGCCGCCGTCCCCCGGGTGCGCTCCCTCGAACGGCACCGGAACCGCTACGGCGGTCAGGGCGCCGCCGCGGCGGCCGCCTCGGCGTAGAGCGCCGCGACGGTGTGGTCGAAGTAGGCGCTGTACGAGACGTCCGGGGTGTCGCCGCCCTCCTGGTAGCCGCCGATGGCGCCGACCACGTGGCCGGTGGCCGCGGAGATCCAGGGGCCCCCGCTGGTGCCGCCCGGGTAGTCGGGGCAGTCGACTACGCGCTGGTAGGCGCTCTGCCGTCCGGTGGTGTTGGTGCAGAGGATCGGGTCCTCGCCGCCGGAGGGGTAGCCGTAGAGGCGGACGGTGGCGTCGAAGGGCTCGTCGGTGCCGAGCGGGTTGGCGCCGACCACGTCCTCGATCCGGCGGCCGGTGGCGTCGGCGGCGGTCTCCAGGACGGCGAAGTCCTCGTCCGGGTCGCCGTCCCGGGACCAGCCGTCGGTGGTGTGCACGGCGGTGACGCGCCAGGTGCCGTACGGGGCCCGGCCGTCGCGGTAGCCGGGGACGAAGGTGACGCCGTCCGGGTCGTCCAGGCAGTGGGCGGCGGTGAGCAGCAGGTTCCCGGTGGTGCTGTGCAGCACGCTGGCGGTGCAGAAGTGGTTGCCGGGGCGGACGCTGCCGGTGAACAGCGCGCCGACGGTGGCCGCCTCGGGTGTCGCGGGTGCCACCGCGGTGGTGCCCAGGGCGGTGACGGACGGCGTGGCGGCGGACGGGGAGGCGGCGGACGGGGAGGCGGCGGACGGGGAGGCTTCGTCCGGGGAGGGCGGGTCGGTGACGGAGGCGGCCGTCGGCGCGGGCGAGGGGGTGCCCGCGCCGGCGGGGCTCTCGGGCTGCGCCGGCGCGGCCGGGGCGACCGGGGCGGAGGACCGGACCGCGGGGCCGGACGGCCGGGCACCGGTCGCCTCCGAGGTCGCGCCGTGGCTGCCGGCCAGGACGGCGGCGGCGGTGAGGACGGACAGGGCCGTGCCGAGCAGGGTGGCGCGGGTCAGGGCGGTGCGGGCCGGGAGGCGGCGTCGTGGTCTGCGGCGGCGGTGCTGGCCCATGCCCGGTCGGCTCCTGCCCTGGTCGGCGTCGGTGTGAGGACGCTCCGACTATGGCGGTCGGAGCTGGGAGGGCCGTGATGCGCGGCTGGGAGGCGGATGAGAATTCAGCCGGTCGACCCCGTCGGTCGCCCCGGCCCCGGCCCGTCCCGCCCGGTCGGGGCCGGATCGGGACGGGGCGGGAACGGGGCGGGAGCCGGCGGGGACGCGGGGCGGGCCGGAGGATGACTGCGTGGCCTCGCGGCGGGCCCCGGCGGCGACGGGCGACGGCCTCAGGAGGCGCGCTGCCGCGGTCCCGGCGCCTGGGCGCCCGCCGTGGCGGGGGCCCCGGCGGCGTCGCCCGTCGCACCGGTGGCCTCACCCGGTGCCGGCCGGTGGTCGATCATCACGAACGCGATCAGTGCGGCCACCAGCAGGATGCCCATCGCCACCCAGGTGGCCACCACGTAGCCGTGCACCGCGCCCTGGGCCTGGACCCCCGGATCGGCGCCGATCCGGGTCGCGAGGTAGCTGGCGGTGGCACTCGCCGCGATGGTGTTGAGCAGTGCGGTGCCGAAGGAGCCGCCCACCTGCTGGGCCGAGTTGATGGTGGCCGAGGCCGCGCCGGCCTCGTTGGGCGCGACCCCGAGGGTGGCCAGGCTCATCGACGGCATGAAGACCAGGCCCATGCCGAAGCCCAGCAGGAGCTCGGCGGGCAGCACCATGCCGACCCAGGGGCTGTCCACCTTCATCTGGGTCAGCCACGCCATGCCCGCGGCCGCGAGCAGCAGCCCGGGGCCGATCAGGTTGCGGGACGGCACCCTGGTCATCAGCCTGGCCGAGATGGCGGTGGAGGCGATCACGATGGCGGCGGTCATCGGCAGGAAGGAGACGCCCGACATCACCGGCGAGAAGCCCTTGATGACCTGGAGGTAGTAGGTCAGGAACAGGAACAGGCCGAACATGCCGACCATGGCCAGGCCGACCGACAGGGCGCCGCCGCCGCGGTTCCGCTCGGCGACGATGTGCAGCGGCAGCAGCGCGTGCGGGGTCCGCTTCTCGACCAGCACGAACACGGCGAGCAGGGCGACGCCGAGCACCAGCGAGCCCAGGACCAGCCAGTCGCCCCAGCCCCGGCTCACCGCCTCGGACATGCCGAACACGATGGCGAGCAGGCCGCCGCAGCCGAGCACCGCGCCCGGCAGGTCCAGCTTGACCCGCTTCCCCTTGCCGATGTGGTCGCGGGACAGGACGGAGAAGGCGGCGAAGGCCGTCGCGATCGCGATCGGGGTGTTGACGAAGAGGCACCAGCGCCAGTTCAGGTACTCCGTGAGGAGTCCGCCGAGGAGCAGCCCGATCGCGGCGCCGCCGCCGGCGATCGCGCCGAAGATCCCGAAGGCGGTGCTCCGCTCCTTCGGGTCGGAGAAGGTGGTGGAGAGCAGCCCCAGGGCCGAGGGCGCGAGCAGCGCGCCGAAGGCGCCCTGGAGGGCCCGGGCCGCGAACAGCATCTCCGGGCCGCTCGCGGCGCCGCCGATCGCGGAGGCGAGGGCGAAGCCGAGCAGGCCGATGGTGAAGACGCGCTTGCGGCCGTAGAGGTCGCCGAGCCGGCCGCCGAGCAGCAGCAGGCCGCCGAACGCCAGGGTGTAGGCGGTGATCACCCACTGCCGGTCGGCGTCGGATATGCCGAGGTCCTTCTGGGCCGATGGCAGGGCGATGTTCACGATGGTGATGTCGAGGACGATCATCAGCTGGGCGATGGCGATGACCGCCAGGGCCCACCAACGGCGGGGGTCCGGCGTCTCGTGACGGGTGGCAGCTGTGGAAGACACGGGGAGCCTTTCCGGAGAGGTGCGGAGAGGTCACGCAGTCGTCTTCAAGCCAAACTCGCGCCAGAGCGGATGGCAAGGAAAAACATCACCAAATCGGGTGAAATGGGACCAACGAACCAAGAGGTCCGGGACCGGAGGCCGAGCGGTCCCGGACCGGAGGAAGGATGCCCCGGCCCGGAGGGCGGGCCCCCCGGATCCGGGCCCAGGCGAACCGGGCCCGGGCGGGCGGGGCGCAGGCGGCCCGGAACCGGGCGGGCGAAACCGGGCGGGCCCCCGGGGAGGTGTCCCCGGGGGCCCGCCGGACGGTCCCCGCGCCCGAGGTGCGGCGGCTACAGCGCCGACAGCTCCGCGACCAGGTCGTCCAGCCCCAGCGAGCCCTGCGACAGCGCCGCCATGTGCCAGGCCTTGAGGTCGAAGTCCTCGCCGCGCGCCTCGTGCGCCGCCCGGGCGGCCGCCCGCCCGCGCAGCCAGGCGCGCTCGCCCAGCTTGTAGCCGATCGCCTGGCCCGGCATCCCCAGGTAGCGCACCAGCTCGCTGTCCAGGAAGTCCGCCGACAGCCCGCAGTACAGGCCGAAGAACTCGCGCGCGGTGTCCGGCAGGACCGGCTCGCCCGGCCGGTACGGCGAGTCCGCCGGGAAGTCCAGGCCGGCGTGCATGCCGATGTCGACGATGACCCGCAGCGCCCGCATCATCTGGGCGTTGAGGTAGCCGAGCCGGTGGCCCGGGTCGGTCAGGTAGCCGAGTTCGTCCATCAGGCGCTCGGCGTACAGCGCCCAGCCCTCCAGGTTGGCGCTCACCCCGCCGACGCTGACCTGGTAGGTGGAGAGCCGGTCCGCGACGTAGTTCCACTGCGCGAGCTGCAGGTGGTGGCCGGGGACGCCCTCGTGGTACCAGGTCGAGACCAGGTCCCACTCCGGGAAGCGGTCACGGCCGAGGGTGGGCAGCCAGGTGCGGCCGGGGCGGGTGAAGTCCAGCGAGGGTGCGGTGTAGTACGGCGCGGCGGCGCTGCCGGCCGGCGCGATCATCGACTCGACCCGGGTGAGCGGCTCGGCCAGGTCGAAGTGGGTGCCCTGGAGGTCGGAGATCGCCCGGTCCATCAGGCCCTGGAGGTAGCCGCGGGCGGCCTCGGCGCCGTGCTGCGCCGGGCCGTCGCTCTCCAGCCACTTCATCGCCTCCATCGGGGCCGCCCCGGGACGCACCTTCTCGGCCTCGACCCGCATCTGGGCGTCGAGGTCGTGGAACTCCCGCCAGGCCCACGCGTAGGCCTCGTCGATGTCGAGGTCGGCGCCGGTCCAGTAGCGGACCCACCGGGTGTAGCGCTCGCGGCCGACCGCGTCGGGCCCGCCCGCGGCGGCCGGACCGTAGTGGTCGCGCAGGTAGTCGCGCAGCTCGGCGAGCGCCCCGGCGGCGGCCACGGCGTGCTCGGCGAGGCCCGCGCGCAGCGGCTCGGGGGCCTCCCGGACCAGCTCGCCGAACCAGCCGCCCGGCACCTCGCCCTCCAGCCACTCGCCCAGCTGGCCGATCACGGTGGCCACCTGCCGGGGGCCGGACAGCAGACCGCGCTCGATGCCCTCGGCCAGCGTCTCGCGGTACCCGGTCAGGGCGGCCGGCACCCGGGCGATGCGGCGGCCGAGCAGCTGCCACTGCTCCTCGGTGTCGGTGGGCATGAGGGTGAAGACCTCGCGCACGTTGTGCACCGGCGAGCCCAGGTTGCGGACCGCCCGGTACTCCTCCCCCGCGTCGTGCACGGCGAGCTCGGCGGTGAGCCGCTCGCGCAGCAGCCGGGCGCAGCGCCGTTCGGCCTCGTCCCGGGGGGCACCGGACGCCTCGGCCGCGTCGAGTGCGGCTTCGGCCTCGCCGAGCCGGGCGAGGGTTCGGCGGCCGAGCGCGGCGATCGCCCCGGTACCGGCCGGGGAGAGGTCGGGAAGGCGGTCGTCCTCGGGATTGAGGCCCAGGTACACCGCGGTCAGCGGGTCGAGCTCCGCGAGCTCCCGCACGTGGTCGTCGGCGATACGGCGCGGGGTGGTGCCGTCGGAGGTGATCAGTTCAGCCATCCGGACATCATTTCGCGGCCCGGGCCGTTTGCAAGCCCCCCACTGGTGGCATGGACCGGCCAATTCGGACGAACGCCCGGTTTTCGCCGGAACGTTCAGCCCGGCAGGCGGCGGGACCACCACCGCCGCAGCGCCGGACCCGGATCCCAGAGCGGCCGTCCGCGCCCGAAGCGGAAGAAGCAGAGGCCGATCAGGACGGCGCTGAAGTGCCCGAGATCCGTGAACGTGTGCGAGACGGCCAGCGGTACCGAGTAGAACAGCAGCACCCCTCCCCCGTACAGCAGGCGCCAGCCGCCGGCGAACCGGTAGGTGAGCACCGCGACCACCCCGGCCAGCGCGTACGAGACCCCGACGTCCACGGTGTCCGCCATGCTCCGCTGCAGACTGCCCCGGACGATCCCCCAGGCGACCAGGCCCTCGCTCACCAGGGTGGCCAGCACGTGCGAGGCGGCGGCCACCGTGAACCAGCGCACGGTGCCCAGCCAGCGCTCGGCATTGGCGTGGAAGACGGTGAAGAGGACGAGGTACAGCGGCCAGCTCGCCTGCTCGGTCCAGAGCGCACTGGCCACCAGGGCGTGCACCGGGCGCGAACTCAGCTGGTCGAGGTTGGTCGAGCGGGCCGCCAGGAACCAGTCCAGGCTCGCCGGGTCCATCCGTGCCACCACGAAGCTGGTGACCCCGAGGACCAGCAGCCACAGGTACGTCCCGGGCGCCGAACGGACCCACCGCCACACGGCGCGCGGCAGCCCGAGCAGTCTGCGGACCCGGCTCGGCCGCTCCAGCGTCTGCGCCATCCGGCGGGCCCTCCTCGGTACGGCGGACGATCAGGCTCTCCCATCTTCGCCCGCTCGCCTCCGGGCTCCATCTTCGCCCGCTCGCCTCCAGGCCGCTTTGATCCGGTGCCGACGGTCGGCGCTCCGATGCCGCTCGTTCCTCGCGGCCTCCTCGCGCTCTCGCTTTCGGCACCGGCGCGGCCCTTCGGCTCGGGGCGGGTCCGGTGCGTGGCCGAGGTCGGCGGGGCGGGCGGGTGCTGTGGGGCCCAGGGCGGGGCCGGTGCACGGCTGAGGCCGACGCGGCGGACGGGTGCCGAACGGCCCTGGCGGGCCCGTTCGGGCCGCGGCCGGGGGCGGCGGGCCCGCGCGTGTCCTACGGCCCGGGGCCGGCTGGGACATCCGGGTGAACGGGGCGCGCGGGGCGGGCCGAAGTGCGGGCGCGCGGGGCCGCCGAGTGCGCGGGCGCGCGGGCGCGCAGGCCCGGGACGTCCGCAAACGTTCGTTCGGAAGATCGGTGCACGCCCGGATCCGATCCGGCCCGCGGCGGTTACGCTGGCCGCCATGGAAGCCAGCTCAGCGCCCGTCCCGCCCGCCCCCGAGCCGGCCCGGCCGCGGCGCGCCGGATACCGGCGGCTGCCGGTGCAGCAGCGGCGTGAGCAGCTGATCGCGGTGGCGCTGGAGCTGTTCGCCACCCGCCCTCCCGAGGAGGTCGGGCTGGACGACGTCGCGGAGGCCGCCGGGGCCTCCCGGCCGCTGGTGTACCGCTACTTCGCGGGCGGCAAGCAGCAGCTGTACGAGGCCGCGCTGCGCAGCGCGGCCGAGGAGCTGACCGGCCGGTTCGCGGTACCGCTCGCGGGCACGCCGACCGAGCAGCTGGCCGCCGTGCTGGAGCGGTACTTCGCGTTCGTCGAGGAGCACGGCGCCGGCTACTCGGCGCTGCTGCGCGGCGGTTCGGTGGTCGAGACGGCCCGGACCTCGGCGATCGTGGACGACGTCCGGCGGGCCGCGCTGAAGCGGACGCTGCGCCACCTCGGGGTGCGCGAGGCGGGGCCGCGGCTCACCCTGCTGGTGCGCTCGTGGATCGCGGTGGTCGAGGGCGCCTCGCTGAGCTGGCTGGACGAGGGGCGGGCGCTGCCGGTCACCGAGCTGCGGGAGTGGCTGGTGGACCAGTTCGTGGCGATGGCCGCGGCGACGGCGCTGCACGATCCGCAGACCGCCGGGGTGCTGTCCTCGCTGCTGGTCCTGGAGGGCACGGACTCGCCGCGGACGGCGCGGCTGCGGGCGGTGCTCGCGCCTTAGCGGTGCACGCGGTTCCCGCGGTGCCCGCGCCGCAGCGGCTGCCCGCGGTGCCCGCGCCGTGGGGCCCGACCCCCGTGCCCGGGGCCGGGCGCGGGCGGTCAGGCCTTGCCGAGCACCTGGCGCTGGCGGCCGAGCCCGTCGATCTCGATCTCGACGACGTCGCCCGGCGCCAGGAAGGGCGTGCCCGGGCGGCCGAGGGTGACGCCGGCCGGGGTCCCGGTGACGATCACGTCGCCCGGTTCCAGCACCATGAACCAGCTCGCGTACCGGACCAGCTCCAGCACCGGGAAGACCATCTGCCCGGTGGAGCCGTCCTGCCGCAGCTCGCCGTTGACCCAGAGCCGCAGCGGCAGCCGCTGCGGGTCCGCCACCTCGTCCGCGGTGACCAGCCAGGGCCCGAGCGGGGTGAAGGTCTCCGCCGACTTGCCCTTGTCCCACTGGCCGCCGCGCTCGAACTGGAACGCCCGCTCGGTCACGTCGTTGGCGATCGTGTACCCGGCGATCACCGCGGCCGCGGCCGCGTGGTCCTCCAGGTAGCGGCCGGTGCGGCCGATCACCACGGCCAGTTCGGCCTCGTAGTCGGTCTTCTCGCCGCCGCGCGGCACCAGCACCTCGTCGTACGGGCCGACCACGGTCGAGCTCGGCTTGAGGAAGATCACCGGCTCGTCCGGGATCGCCGCACCGGCCTCGGCCGCGTGGTCGCGGTAGTTGAGGCCGATCCCCACCACCTTGCCCGGCCGGGCGACCGGCGCGCCGACCCGCCGGCCCGCGATGTCGGCGACCGGCAGCCGCCCGGCGGCGGCCGCTCCGGCCAGTTCGGCCAGCGCGGTGGCGTCCAGCCCGGCGAGGAACCCGCCGTCGATGTCCGGGGTCACCCCGGAGAGGTCGTACGCGGTGCCGTCCTGGCCCAGCACGACCGGGCGTTCGGCGCCCGGCGGGCCGACACGGAGGAGCTTCATCTGAGCCTCACCATCAAGTTCGTCGCAGCTCACCGGGGCGGTCTCGGACCGCGCCGGCCTCTTGTCTGCGAGGTATATCAACGGCCCGCGCCCCGGGACCAGACCGTCCCGGTCGGCGAAATCCTCCCAACCCGCACAGTCCGGGCGGCCGATTCTCGGGTGCCCGCACGGTTGACACCCCGCCCGCGCCCCGCCGCACGCAGCCCGCGCCCCGCCGCACGCAGCCCGCACCTCGCGGGTACGCCGCCGCACGCCGTCCGCGCCCCGCCGGCAGGGCCGGGGCCGCCGTCACGCCGACGGCGAACACCCCACGCCCAGGGCGAACAGGAGGAGTGAACGGTCACCCGCCGGTCCAGGATCCGAGCATGGAGACCACCCGGATACGCCCCGAACTGACCCTGATCACCCTCGACTTCGGCACCGTCTACCTCTGGCGCGACGAGGACGGCACGCTCACCCTGGTCGACACCGGCATCGCCGGACAGGCCGACGCGATCGAGGCGGCGATCCGCGCCGTCGGCGCCGACCCGGCCGCGCTGCGCACCATCGTGCTCACCCACCACCACGAGGACCACACCGGCTCGGCGGCCGAACTGGCGAAGCGGCTGGGCGCCGAGGTCGTGGCGCACCGGCTGGAGGCCCCGGTGATCCGGGGCGAGCAGGAGCCCGCGCCGTTCGTGCTGAGCCCCTTCGAGCAGCAGATCTGGGACAGCCTGCCGCCGCGGCCCCCGGCCCCGCCGTGCGAGGTGCACCGCGAGGTCGGGGACGGCGACGTGCTCGGCTTCGGCGGCGGCGCGGTGGTGGTGCACGTGCCGGGGCACACCGACGGCTCGATCGCGCTGCACCTGCCCGGCCCCGGGGTGCTGTTCACCGGGGACATCGCGGCCAACGTGGACGGCCGGACCATGCCCGGCGTCTTCAACACCGATCCGGCGCTGGCCGTCGAGTCGTTCCGCCGACTGGCCGCGCTGGAGTCCCGGACGGTGCTGTTCGGCCACGGCGACCCGGTCGTCGAGGACGGCTCAGCCGTGCTGCGGCGTGCCGTCGAGCAGCTCGGCCAGCACTAGCGGCCGGACCGGGCCGGGGCCCGCGAGGACCGTCTCGCGCTCCCAGCGGTCCAGGTCGCGTTCGACGTCGGTGCGGGCCCGCTCGTGGCCGTCCAGGGCCGGGACCAGTTCGCGCAGCAGCGCGACGGCCGCCCCCGGACTGCCCGAGCGGGCCAGCCAGAGCGCCAGGTCGTGGCAGGTCCGCAGGGTCCGCGGGTCGGCCGGCCCGAAGGCCCGGGCGAACTCCGGTATCAGCGCGGTCAGCTGCTCCACGGCCCGCTCCGGCGAGCCGGCCGCGCCGCGCCGCCAGGCGTCGTCCGCCCTGGTCCGCAGCTGCTCCGGGTCCGGGCCGAGCCTGACGTCCCGCAGCCGCCTGCGGACCTCGGCGGCGTCGGCGGGCCGGTCGGCCGGGTCCTTGGCGAGCAGCTGCAGGACCAGCCGGTCGAGCGCCGGGTCGGCGGTGCGCGGCGGCGGCGGCGCCTCGTTGAGGTGCTGGTACATCATGGTGACCGCCGAGCCCGCGTTGAACGGGCGGCGGCCGGTGCAGAGCTGGTAGAGCAGCACGCCGAGCGCGTACAGGTCGGCCCGGCCGTCGATCCGCCCGCCGGCCCAGCACTCGGGCGCCAGGTACGGCGGGGTGCCGATGACCACGCCGGTGGAGGTGAGCCCGCTGCCGGACTGGGTGAGCAGCCGGGCGATGCCGAAGTCCAGCACCTTGGCCTCGCCGGTGTCGGCGATCATGATGTTCTCGGGCTTGATGTCCCGGTGCACCACGCCCGAGCGGTGCGCGGCGTCCAGGGCCTTGCAGACCTGCCGCGTCCACTTGAGGGAGACCGTCAGGTCGGGGGTGCCGTCGCGGAGCAGCGCGGAGAGCGGACGGCCCCGGACCAGCTCCATCACCAGGTAGTGGGTCCAGCGGGGGCCGTCCTGCACCCGGCCGTAGTCGTGCAGGGTGACGATGTGCGGGTTGGAGAGGCCGCCGACGGTCTTGGCCTCGCGGATGAACCTGCTGACCGCCTCCTCGTCGCTGGCCTTCTCCTCGGAGAGCACCTTGAGCGCGACCGGCCGGCCGATGGTCTCGTCGTAGGCGGCCCACACCACACCGAAGCCGCCCTGCCCGAGCTCCCGGTCCAGCCGGTAGCGGCCGCCCACGACATCGTCCGCCTTCATGCCTTCCCCCAAGTCCGCCGGATCCGAACGCCGTTCATCCTGACCGGGTCACGATAGCGGTGGGGGAAGGCCTGGAGGTGAACGGGTCAGGGCTTGGGCTTGGGCAGGCCGACCGGGTTGATCTCGGACGTCTGGACGGCCTCCGCCTCCAGCCCCCAGCGCTTCAGCACCTGGCCGTAGGTGCCGTTCTTGATGATCTCGTTGATCGCGCCGTTGAGCGCCTGGACCAGGCCGCTGTCCTTCTTCGTGGTGGCCCCGATCTTGCCGAGGACGTCCGCCCCGCCGCCCGAGTAGGTGCCGATCACCTCGGTCTCGCCGGTCTGCACGCCGTGGAAGGCGGCCACCGGGTTGGGGCCGACATAGGCGTCGATCCGGCCGGAGGAGAGCGCCAGGTAGTAGTCGGAGGAGCTCTGGAAGTACTTGATGTCGGCGGCCTTCAGGCCGTTCTTGGCGTTCTCCTCGTTCCAGGAGATCAGCAGCTTCTCCTGGTTGGTGCCGGAGGAGACGGCGATGGTCTTGCCGGCGATGTCCTTGGGCCCGGTGACCTTCCAGCCGCTGCCCTTCTTCGCCTCGAAGCCGAGGATGTCCAGGCGGTAGGTGGCGAAGTCGTACTTCTCCTTGCGGGCCTCGGTGACGGTGATGTTGGAGATGCCGACGTCGTACTTGCCGCTGTCCAGGCCGACGAAGATGTTCTCCCAGGAGACCGGGTTGAACTCGACCTTGAGGCCGAGCACGTTGCCGATCAGCACGGCGATGTCGGGCTCGACGCCGATGATGGTCTTGTCGTCGTTGGCGTAGAAGTCCAGCGGCGGGGTGGTGCCGAGCGAGTCGACGACGGTCAGTGTGCCCCGCTTTCTGACCTCCTCCGGTAGCAGCGCCGCGAGGGCGTCGACCTTCGGCGTGGTCACCCGGTTCTGGTTCGGGGTCAGGTTCACCGTGGTGCCGTTCGGCGCGGTGCTGCCCTTCGCGGGGGCGAGGTCCGCCGCGGCGTCCGAGGAGCTTCCGCAGGCGGCCAGGGTGAGGGCGGCGGCGAGCGCGGCGGCGGCGGTCACGAGGGCGCGACGGGGTAGGGACATGGCGGAACTCCTGCGGGATGGGAGGGGGTCGTACGGGAGGGTGGGTCAGAGGACCTTGGCCAGGAAGGCCTTGGTCCGCTCGTGCTGCGGGTCGTCGAGGACGGCCGCCGGCGGGCCCTGCTCGACCACCACGCCGTCGTCCATGAAGACCACGGTGTCGGCGACCTCGCGGGCGAAGCCGATCTCGTGGGTCACCACGATCATCGTGGTGCCGCCCAGCGCGAGGTCCTTGATGACGTCGAGCACCTCGCCGACCAGCTCCGGGTCGAGGGCCGAGGTCGGCTCGTCGAAGAGCAGCACCTTCGGGTCCAGCGCCAGCGCCCGGGCGATCGCCACCCGCTGCTGCTGGCCGCCGGAGAGCTGGCGCGGGTAGGCGTCCGCCCGGTCGGCCAGCCCGACCCGGCCGAGCAGCTCCAGCGCCCGCGCCCTGGCCTCGGCCTTGGACCGGCGCAGCGCGCTGACCGGCGCCTCGACGATGTTCTCCAGCACGGTCAGGTGCGGGAAGAGGTTGAAGTTCTGGAAGACGAAGCCGATGTTGGTCCGCTGCCGGAGGACCTCGCGCTCCTTCAGCTCGTGCAGCCGGTCCCCGGAGCGGCGGTAGCCGATCAGCTCGCCGTCGATCGCGACGAAGCCCCTGTCGACCTTCTCCAGGTGGTTGATCGAGCGCAGCAGGGTGGACTTGCCGGAGCCGGACGGGCCGAGCACCACGGTCACCGAGCCGACCGGGACGTCGAGGTCGACGCCGCGCAGCACGGCCTGCGGGCCGAAGCTCTTGTGCAGGCCGCGGACCTGCACCATGGGCCCCCCGGCGGTGGCGGGTTCCTTGACGGTGGTGGTCACGAGCGTCCTCCGGGGGCGGTCTTGTCGGGGCCGGCGGTCACGGGGCCGACGGTCACGGGGCCGGTCTTCGGCGGGCCGGTGCGGTCGCGCAGGCCCCGGGCGAAGGCCCGGGCCCGCTGGAGCGGGGTGGGCGGCGGGTTGCGGTCGGCGCCCCGGGCGAAGTAGCGCTCGACGTAGTACTGGCCGATCGACAGCACGGTGGTGAGCAGCACGTACCAGACGGTGGCGACCATCAGCATCGGCACCACCCGGCCGGTGCGGCCGTAGACCACCTGCACCTGGTAGAAGAGCTCGCCGATGGCCATCACGTAGACCACCGAGGTGCCCTTGAAGAGCGAGATCACCTCGTTGGCGGCGGACGGCAGGATGCTGCGCATCGCCTGCGGCAGCACGATCCGCCAGGCCTGGCGCCAGCGCGGCACGCCCAGCGCGGCGGCGGCCTCGCGCTGGCCGGCGTCGACGGCGATGATGCCGCCGCGGATGATCTCGGCGGCGAACGCGGCCTGGTGCAGGCCGAGGCCGAGCACGGCCGCGCCGAGCGCGCCGAGGACGCCGACCGTCTCGAAGTCGCCGAAGGTCGGGCCGAACGGGATGCCGACGCCGAACCGCTTGTAGAGGTACGACAGGTTGAACCAGAAGACCAGCTGGACGATCAGCGGGATCGAGCGGAACGCCCAGACGTAGGCCCAGGCGATGGACTGCAGGATCGCGCTGCGGGAGAGCCGCATCGCGGCCACCACGGCGCCCAGCAGGAAGCCCAGCAGGGTGCCGTAGGCGGTGAGTTCGACGGTCCGGCCGACCGCGCGCAGGATGGTCTCGGCGGAGAAGTAGACGCGGAAGGTCGCCCAGTCCCAGCCGGGGTTGGTGACCAGTCCGTGGGTGAACTGGGCGAGGACGACGAGGGCGCCGAGGCCGGCCGCCCAGCGCCAGGGGTGCCGGGCGCGGACGGTGCGCAGTCCGGCGAGTTCGCCGATGTCGAGCGGGGCGGTGGCCGGTCTGTCCGCGGACTTGCCGAGGACGGCCGGGGTGGTGGTGACGGTCATGGTGGGATTCCTCCAAGGGGCCCGGGGCCCGGACAGGGGGTCACGCGTGCTCGGGCGGGCTGATCTGGGACTCCTTGATGGCCGAGTCGGCCACCCCCCACTTCTTCAGGATCCGCTCGTAGCTGCCGTCCTTGATCAGCTGGTTGACCGCCGCCTGGAACGCGGGGGTGAGCGGGGAGCCCTTCTTGAACGCGAAGCCGACGTCGAGGCGGTGGAACTCGCCGAGGAACCTGGTCCCCGAGGCCTCCTGGGCGGCCTGGTAGCGCAGGCCGTTGATGGTGGACATCACGAGGTCGACCCGGCCCTGCTGGAGGCTGGTCAGCACCGCGCCGGTGTCGCTGAACGCCTTCACCTCGAAGGGCGGCTTGCCGGCGTCGGTGCAGACGCTCTTCTTGGCGTTGAGCGTGGTCTCGAAGGTGGTGCCGGCGCCGGTGCCGATGGTGCGCCCGCACAGCTGCACCAGGTCGGTCACCGGCTCGATGGAGTTGTTGTCCTTCTTGACCGCGAAGCCCTGGCCGTCGTCGATGTAGGTGACGAAGTCGATGGTCTTCAGCCGGGTCGTGGTGACCCCGAAGTTGCCGGTGCCGACGTCGTACTTGCCGCTGCCCAGCGCGGGCAGGATGGTCTCGAAGGCGGCCTCCTCGCGCTGCACCGTCAGGCCGAGCACCTTGGCCACCGCGTCGGTGAAGTCGATGTCCACCCCGGCCGCCTTCTTGGTGGCCTGGTCGACGTAGAACGCGGTGGGCGGGGCACCGATCGAGGAGCCGAACTTCACCGTCCCGGCGGAGCGGACGTCGGCGGGCAGCAGTGCGGCCGCGGTGTCCGACTTCTTGATGCCGGAGACCAGGTCCTCGGCGGCGGCGGAGGCGGCCTGCTGGCCGGCGCCCGGCGAGGCGGCCTTCGGGTCCGACCCGCACGCGGCCAGCGCCAGGACCGGGAGGAGGGCGGTCGTCGCGAGCAGGAGGCGGCGGGCGGTGGTGGTTCTCACGGGTGCGGTGCCTTTCGGGAGGTGCGGGGTGCGGCGCGGGTGCGGGGTGCGGGGCGGGGTGCGGCCGGGTCCGGCGGAGACGGTCACGGTCACTTCAGGTGCTTCTCGAACGGCAGCGGCCCGATGGTCAGCGGATCGGCGGTGACGTCGAACAGCGGGGTGTAGCCGGTGGCCAGGTAGAGGCCCTTGGCCTCCGGCTGGAGCGGCCCGGTGGTGAGGTAGATCCGGCGGTAGCCGACCGCCGCGGCGGCCTGCTCCAGCTCGGTCAGCACCCGGCGGGCCAGACCGCGCCGCCGGTGCGCGGAGTGCGTCCACATCCGCTTCACCTCGGCGGTCCGCTCGTCGTAGCGCTTGTACGCGCCGCCGGCCACCGGCTCGCCGTTCTCCAGCAGGAGCAGCAGCACGCCGTGCGGCTCGGTCCAGCTGTCGGGCGGGAAGCGGGTCATCTCGCTGTGCGCGGACGGCCCGTACCGGTTGACGTACTCCTCGGTGAGTTCGCGCAGCAGCGGTTCGACGAGCGGGTCGTCGACGGTGACCCGGCGGACCTCGACGTCGAGGCCGGTCCCTGGCCGGGCGCCGCTCACGCCTGCACCGCGATCAGCTGCTGCCGGTCGCGCTCCGCCCGGTCGGCCCGGGCCGCCTTCTCGGCGTCCCGCTTGGCCACCTCCTCGCGGACGATCGGGATCACGTGGCGGCCGAAGTCGATGGTGTCGCCGACCAGGTCGTAGCCGCGCGCCGAGAGGATGTCCACGCCGAGGTCGTAGTAGTCGAGCAGCGCCTGGGCGACCGTCTCCGGGGTGCCGACCAGCGCGTTGGAGTTGCCGGCCCCGCCGGTGGCGGCGGCGGTCGGGGTCCAGAGCGCGCGGTCGTAGCGCTCGCCCGCCTCGGCGATCTCCAGCAGCCGCTGCGAACCGGTGTTCTCCGGTACGGCGCCCTGCGGGCGGCCCCGGCGGATCAGCTCGCCGCTCTCCCGGCGGGCCTTGATCGCGTCGACCGTCCGGTACGCCTTCTCCCAGGCCAGCTCCTCGGTCGGCGCGATGATCGGCCGGAACGCCACCTGGATCCGCGGCACGTCGGTGCGCCCGGCGGCCCGCGCCGCCTCCTTCACCCGCTCGATCTGCTCGGCGGTCCGGGCCAGCGGCTCGCCCCAGAGGCAGTAGACGTCCGCCTCGGCGCCGCCGGCGGCGTAGGCCGCCTCCGAGGAGCCGCCGAAGGAGACGCCCGGGCGCGGCTGCTGCACCGGGAAGACGTCCGAGACGAAGTCGTTGAACCGGTAGTGCTCGCCCTCGTGGTCGAAGGGCTCCCGGCTGGTCCACGCCTTCTTGACGATGCCGATGTACTCCCGGGTGCGGGCGTACCGCTCGTCCTTGGTGAGGAAGTCGCCCTCGCGCTGCTGCTCGTGGTCGTTGCCGCCGGTGATGAAGTGGACGGTGAGCCGGCCGTTGCTGATCCGGTCGAGGGTCGCGAAGGTCTTGGCGGCGAAGGTCGGGTAGGAGACGTTCGGCCGGTGGGCGAGCAGGATCTGCAGCTTGTCGAGGTGTGCGGCGAGGAAGGCCGCGGCGGGCGCGGGGTCGGGGGCGCCGGCGCCGTAGGCGAACAGCACGCGGTCCCAGCCGTGGTCCTCGTGGGCCCGGGCCAGCCGGAGGGTGTAGTCGCGGTCGAACGCGGCGGTGGTGCGGGCGGTGGTCTCCGAACCGTCGCCGGTGGCGGCTATGCCGAGGAATTCGACGGGCATGGTGGTGGAACCTTTCGGGTCGTGCGCAGTCCGGTGGGCTGCGGGTGGGCAGGCCGGAGAGGGCCGTGGCGGGGCCAGGCCGTGGTGCCGGAGGAGCGGGTGCGGGACGGTGCGGTGGCGGCGGTGGCCGGGACGGCCGGGTGACCGGGGCGGCCGTCGTGGCCTGGACGGCCGGGGTGGCTGGAGTGACCGGACGGGACGGGGGACTGCCGGAGCGCAGAGCTGGGGAGGAAGGGGGCGGCGGCAGCGCGCGTCTGACGAACCGTCAGTGACTGACGGCTCTCCCGGCCCGCGCCGTCGAGGGCGACGGGGCACCGAGGGAGGGCCCTCCGGAGGAGGACGGGGCCGGCTGGACGGCCCGCTGCCGGGTCAGCCGCGACACGCCGCGGACCACACTCGACCGAAGTCGATGTGGTCGCGGGTGACCAGGGGCTGCTCGGCGTACATGGGCTCAAGTTGAGCAGTGAACCACGCACGGCGTCAACCACCCTCCATTACCGCTCTGTTGCGATCTCCTGTCGCCCCGCGACACACTCCGGGACCCTGGCTCACCACCCTTGACAGGCGCCGATCGCGCATGCGTACGATCGAAAAGGAGTGCAGTGCAGGGCCGGCCGTGTTGAGGGACGCGGGCCGGCCGCGACCGCCGTACGTGACCACGCCGTACCCCCGCCTGCCCGCATCTCCGCCCTCCCGCCTGGAGCCTCCGCATGGCCACCCCGCAGGACGTCCTCCCCGCCCCCGCCCTCACCAAGACCGCCGGACCGCCACCCGCCACCGCCCCCGACGCGGCGGCGGCCGACGCCCGGATCGTCGCCCGCCGCCGCCCCGGCCAGTGGGTCTCCGCCGCCGTCGCCCTGCTCGTCTTCGTGATGGTCGCCAACTCACTCGTCCGCAACCAGGCGTTCCAGTGGGGTGTGGTCGCCGACTGGTTCACCGCCACCTCGGTGCTGAACGGGCTCACCCTGACGCTGTGGCTGACCGCCGTCACCCTCGCCCTCGGCTTCGTGCTCGGCACCGTCCTCGCCACCATGCGGCTCTCCTCCAACCCGGTGCTGCGCACGCTCAGCTGGGTCTACATCTGGATCTTCCGCTCCACCCCCGCCCTGGTCCAGCTGCTGCTGTTCTTCAACATCGGCGCGCTCTACCCGACCCTCGGCATCGGCATCCCGTTCGGCCCGGAGTTCCTCACCGTCAAGACCGTCAACCTCTTCGGCCCCACCCTCACCGCCGTCGTCGGGCTCACCCTGCTGGAGGCCGCGTACGCCGCCGAGGTGGTCCGCGGCGGGATCCTCTCCGTGGACCGCGGCCAGCTGGAGGCCGCCGCGGCGCTCGGCATCGGCCGCCGCCGGGTGCTGCTGCGGATCGTCGTCCCGCAGGCGATGCGCTCCATCGTGCCCACCGCGGGGAACATGCTGATCAGCGCGCTCAAGGGGACCAGCATCATCAGCGTGCTGGCCGTCTCCGACCTGCTGTACTCGGTCCAGCTGGTCTACCTGCAGTCCTACCAGGTCATCCCGATGCTGATGGTCGCCACCATCTGGTACATCGTGATCACCACCGTGCTGTCCGTCGGCCAGTACTACGTCGAGCGGCACTACGCCAGGGGCGCCACCCGCGAGGGGCTGCCGCCCACCCCGCTGCAGAAGGCCCGGGCCGCGTACCGGCGGCTGCGCACCGCCGCGGACGCCGACACCGCCGACACCCGGTCCGGCCCCGGCCGCACCCCGGCGAAGGAGACGGTCCGATGACCGCCGCGAGCACCCTGGTCATCGTCGGCGCCGGCCCGCGCGGCACCGGACTGCTGGAGCGGATCGCCGCCAACGCCACCGAGCTGCTGCCCGCCGAACGCCCGCTGCACATCCACCTGGTCGACCCGTACCCGCCCGGCGCCGGCCGGATCTGGCGCCACGAGCAGTCACCGCTGCTGCGGATGAACTCGATGGCCGAGGACGTCACGATGTTCACCGACGAGCGCTCCACCATCGACGGGCCGGTCCGCCCCGGCCCCTCGCTCGCCGAATGGGCCGCCCACATCGAGGAGTTCGAGCCCCACCAGGAGATATCCGACCCCGCCGTACTGGCCGAACTGCGCACCCTGGCCCCCACCGACTTCCCCACCCGGCGCGCCCAGAGCGCCTACCTCGACTGGGTGTTCCGCCGCGCCGTCGCCGACCTGCCGCCGCACGTCACCGTCACCGTCCACCGGGACACCGCGCACCGCGTCGAGGGCCCCGCCGACGGCCCGCAGCTGGTCCACCTCACCGACCGGGTGCTCACCGCCGACCACGTCGTCCTCACCCTCGGCCACCTCGACTCCGCCCCGGACCCCCGGTACGCCGCCGACGCCGGGTTCGCCGCCCGGCACGGCCGCTACCACCTGGCGCCCGCCTTCTCCGCCGACGCCGACCTGGAGGGCATCGCCCCCGGCGAGCACACCGTGCTGCGCGGCTTCGGACTGGCCTTCGTCGACCTCGTCGCCCTGCTCACCGAGGGCCGCGGCGGCCGCTTCGAACAGGGCGGCGCCGGTCTGGTCTACCACCCCTCCGGCCGGGAGCCGGTGATCCACGTCGGCTCACGGCGCGGGGTGCCGTACCACTCCAAGACCGACTACCGGCTCCAGGGCCCGCGCGCACCGCTCCCCCGCTACTTCGACGCGACCGCCGTCGACGCCCTGCTGGACCGGCCCGACCCGATCGAACTACGGCGCGACGTCTGGCCGTTGATGGCCAAGGACATCGGCTTCGGCCACTACCACGAGCTGTTCCACGCCCACCCGGAGCGCACCGCGCTGCCCTGGACGGAGTTCCTGGCCGGCTACGACGCCCACGACTGGTACTCCCCCGAACTGGACGCGCTCGTCGAACGGGCCGTCCCCGACCCGGCCGACCGGCTCGACCTCGAACGCCTCGACTTCCCGCTGGCCGGCGTCGAACTCGGCAGCACCGGGGAACTCCAGGACCACCTGCGCCGCTACATCACCGAGGACGCCGACCGCCGCGCCGACCCCGCGTACAGCGCCGACCTCGGCGCCTTCCTCGCCCTGCTCTCGCTGTTCGCCCAGCTGCCCCGGGTGCTCGGCTCCGGACGGCTCACCGCCCGCTCGGTCGCCGAGGACGTCGACGAGTGGTTCTTCGGCTACTTCAGCTACCTCGCCTCCGGCCCGCCCGGCTTCCGGCTGCGCCAGCTGCTCGCGCTCTCCGAGGCCGGGGTGGTCCGCTTCCTCGGCGCCGGCGTCAAGGTCGAACGGGACGAGGCCACCGGCACCTGGCGGGCCTCCGGCGCCACCGTGCCCGGCCACACCGTGACCGCCACCGCGCTGGTCGAGGCCTACCTGCCCCGGCACGCCCTGTCCCGCACCCGGGACCCGCTCCTGCGCGACCTGCACCGCACCGGCCGCATCGTCGAGGAGGTCGTCACCGACGAGGAGTACACCCACCGCTCCGGACTGGTCACCATCCGGCCGGGTGACAGCCGGCTCCTCGACCCGGCCCTCGACGACGGACCGCACCCCCGGCGCACCGCCCTCGGCCCGCACACCAGCCTGCGGGCGGCCGCCGCCTTCGCCCGGCCGCGCACCGACTCGCCGGGCTTCCGCCAGAACGACGCCGCCGCACGGGCCCTGCTCTGCGCGCTGGCCCGGACCGGGTCGGCCGTCGCGGTCTGAGCCGCCCCCGCCGGGGCACGGGGCACGGGGCGCGCGTCCCGTGCCCCGTGCCCCGGCGGACCGGACCCGCACCGGCCACCACCCGCCGCCGTCCCGGCCGTCCGCACCGCCCGCCACCTGCGCTCCCCCGCTCCCCGGCCGCCCCCGCCCCGCCGCCACGACGGCCCTCGCCCCTGCCCCGTCACCCGAACGGATGGAAGGATGGGGGCAGGCCCCCGCGACGGCGCTGCGGGCCGGACGATCCGAGGAGCGCAGTCATGGCCAAGCAGGCCCCGCAGAGCGATCCGGCGCAGGACGCCCCCCGGGTGTCGGCGCCCCAGCACGCCGCGGCCGGCCTGCCCGCCGTCGGCCACAGCCTGCGGATGGCCGCCGAGCAGATGGGCGCCCGCCGGACCATGGCCACCCTGCTCAAGGTCAACCAGCCCGACGGCTTCGACTGCCCCGGCTGCGCCTGGCCCGAGCCGGGCAAGACGCACACCGCCGAGTTCTGCGAGAACGGCGCGAAGGCCGTCGCCGAGGAGGCCACCGAGCGCCGGATCCGCGCCGAGTTCTTCGCCGCCCACCCGGTCGCCGAGCTGGCCGAGCGCTCCGGGTACTGGCTCGGCCAGCAGGGCCGGCTGACCCGGCCGATGCTGCTGGACGAGGGCGCCACCCACTACACCCCGGTCTCCTGGGACGACGCGTTCGCGCTGATCGCCGAGGAGCTGCGCGCCCTGGACACCCCGGACGGCGCCGCGTTCTACACCTCGGGCCGGACCAGCAACGAGGCCGCGTTCGCCTACCAGCTGTTCGCCCGCCGGCTCGGCACCAACAACCTGCCGGACTGCTCCAACATGTGCCACGAGTCCTCCGGCTCGGCGCTCACCGAGACGCTCGGCGTTGGCAAGGGCAGCGTCAGCCTCAAGGACCTCTACCAGGCCGACCTGATCATCGTGGCCGGCCAGAACCCGGGCACCAACCACCCGCGGATGCTCTCCGCGCTGGAGCGGGCCAAGCGGGCCGGCGCGACCGTCGTCAGCGTCAACCCGCTGCCGGAGGCCGGTCTGGAGCGGTTCAAGAACCCGCAGCAGGCGCGCGGCCTGGTGGGCCACGGCACCAAGCTGACCGACCTCTTCCTGCAGATCCGGCTCGGCGGCGACCTCGCCCTGTTCCGGGCGCTCAACCAGCTGGTCCTGGAGAAGGACGGCGTCGACCGGGCCTTCGTCGAGGAGCACTGCCACGGCTTCGAGGAGTTCGCCGCCGAGGCCCGCGGCACCAGCCGCGAGGAGGTGCTCGCCGCCACCGGCCTGCCGTGGGAGCAGATCGAGGAGCTCGGCCGGCTCGTCCTCGCCTCGGAGAAGGTCATCGTCTGCTGGGCGATGGGCCTCACCCAGCACAAGCACTCCGTCCCGACCATCCGCGAGGTGGTCAACTTCCTGCTGCTGCGCGGCAACGTCGGCCGCCCCGGCGCCGGGGTCTGCCCGGTCCGCGGCCACAGCAACGTGCAGGGCGACCGCACGATGGGCATCTTCGAGCGCCCCTCGGCGGCCTTCCTGGACTCGCTCGGCCGGGAGTTCGGCTTCGAGCCGCCGCGCGAGCACGGCCTCGACGCGGTGGACACCATCCGCGCCATGCGGGACGGCAGGGTCGGGGTGTTCTTCGCGATGGGCGGCAACTTCGTCGCCGCCACCCCGGACACCGGCGTCACCGAGGCGGCCATGCGCCGCTGCCGGCTGACCGTGCACGTCTCCACCAAGCTCAACCGGTCGCACGTGGTCACCGGCGCCCGCGCGCTGATCCTGCCCACCCTCGGCCGCACCGACCGGGACGTCACCGCGCGCGGCGCCCAGTTCGTCAGCGTCGAGGACTCGATGGGCCAGGTGCACTCCTCGCGCGGCGGCCTGCGCCCGCCGGCGCCGGGACTGCTCTCCGAGGTCGCCATCGTCTGCCGGCTCGCCCGGGCGACGCTCGGCCCGCAGGACACCGTGCCCTGGGAGGACTTCGCCGCCGACTACGACACGGTGCGCGAGCGGATCGCCCGCGTGGTGCCGGGCTTCGAGGACTACAACGACCGGGTCCGCCGGCCCGGCGGCTTCACCCTGCCGCACGGCCCGCGCGACACCCGCACCTTCCCGACCGCCACCGGGAAGGCCAACTTCACGGTCAACCCGCTGACCGCCCCCGAGGTGCCGCCCGGCCGCCTGCTGCTGCAGACGCTCCGCTCGCACGACCAGTACAACACCACGATCTACGGCCTCGACGACCGCTACCGCGGCATCCGCGGCGGCCGCCGGGTGGTCCTGGTCAACCCCGGGGACGCCGCGGAGCTCGGCCTGGCCGACGGCGCGTACGTCGACCTGGTGGGCGAGTGGAAGGACGGCGTGGAGCGCCGCGCCCCGCATTTCCGGGTGGTCCACTACCCGGTCGCGCGCGGTGGCGCCGCCGCGTACTACCCCGAGACGAACGTCCTGGTCCCGCTCGACTCCACGGCGGACATCAGCAACACCCCCACCTCGAAGGCCGTCGTCATCCGCTTCGAACCCGACAGCGGCGCGGGGGCCTGACCCCGCCGGCCGGGCCCCCGCGGCGCGCGGGGCCCGACGCGGGACGGCGCCGGGCGCGGACGCGGACGTGCCCGCCGGATCGGTCCGGCGGGCACGTCCGCGTTCGGGCGGGTCCGGTCAGTTCTGGCCGGGCGGGAGGGTTCCGGAGGCCGAGGCGGTGCCGGTGGCCTTCGCCGAGCCGGACGAGGAGGGCGTCCCGGTCTCGGTCGGCGTGCCCGTGGGCGTGCCCGTCGGGGTGCCGGTGGGCGTGCCGCTCGGCGAGTCGGTCGGCGTACCCGTCGGGGTGCCGGTCGGCGTCCCCGTGGGCGTGTCGGTCGGGGTGCCCGTCGGAGTCCCGGTGGGGGTGCCGGTCGGCGTCCCGGTGGGCGTGCCCGTCGGGGTGCCGGTCGGGGTCCCCGTCGCCGGGTCGGTCGGGGTGCCCGTGGGCGTGGTCGGCGTCCCCGTCCCCGGGTCGGTCGGCGTCCCGGTGGGCGTGGTCGGCGCGCCCGTCCCCGGGTCGGTCGGGGTGCCCGTCGGCGTCGGCGGCGTGGCCGGCACGGGCGTCGGCGGGACGGGGGTGCCCGGCACCTGGTTGAGCGGGCTCGGCGCGATCGCGGTGACCGTGTCCCAGCCCGCCGGCAGGTCCGGGACCTTCCAGGCGCCGCCGGCCTCGTCGGCCGCACCGTCCGGGTCGGGCCGGACGGCGCCGAGGATCGGGTTGCCGCCGATCGGCGCCACCTTGACGTACGAGCCCGGCCGGGGCGCGTGGACGACCAGGCCGCCGCCGATGTACATCCCGACGTGCGTGGCGCCCTCGAAGTAGATGATCAGGTCGCCGGCCCGCAGCTGGTTGAGCGGGATGTGCCGCAGCTGGGCCCACTGCTCCTGGCTGGTGCGCGGGATCGGCTTGCCGGCGTGCAGCCACGCCTGCGAGGTGAGACCGGAGCAGTCGAAGACGTCCGGCCCGGCGCCGCCCCAGACGTACGGCTTGCCCAGCTGGGCGAGCGCGTAGGCGACGGCGGCCCGGCCGGCCTGCGAGGGGGTGCGCTCGCCCTGGCCGAGGACGCCGGTGGCGAGGAAGGCGATCTGGGCCTCGTCGGCCTTGGCCTTCTCCAGCTTCTCCAGATCGGCGCGCTGGGCACCGGTGAGCGAGGAGACCAGCTGCTCGACGGTGGCGAGGTCGGTGGCCATCTTGGCCTTGGCCGCGTCCTGCTGGGTGACCAGGGTCTGCGAGGTGGCCAGCGCCTCCTCGTTCTGCTTCTGCAGTCCGGCGAGCGCGTCGCGGTCGACGGTCAGCTTGTTGAGGAACTCGGACTGCGAGCGGCTGGCGGCGGACAGCAGCTCGGCGATGGTGACCGCCTCGTACGGGTCCTTCGAGAGCAGCAGTTCGGCGTAGGCCGAGACGGCGCCGTTGCGGTACTGGGCGGCGGCGAGCTGGGCGGCGATGTCGGTGCCCGCGTCGACCTGCTTCTGCTGGCGCTCCAGCTTGCTCTTGAGCTCGGCCAGCGCGGCCTGCTGCTCGACGACCTTGGCGACCGCGGCGTTGTACTGCTCGGTGGCCGCCTCGGCGCCCTGGTAGAGCGTGTGCAGCTGGTCGAGGAGCGGGCTCAGGGTGGCCCTGGCCTCGGCGAGCGGGTCGGCCCCCGGGACGGCGGGGGCGGTGCTGCCGGGGGCCGGGGGCACCGGGTCCGCGTAGGCCTGTCCGGCCAGCGGCAGGGCCAGCGCGGCGGCCGCGAGGACGGCTCCGCAGCGCAGGGCGGCCCGCACCCAGGGTCGTCTGCCGGTCGCCGGCCGTGTGCCCGCCCGCTCCGTGTGCTGGCCTGCCCCGCCCATGGGTCTCGCCCTCCCCGCCTGCCCGTGCTCCGGGGTCCCCGGATCTCCGCCGATCCTGCCACGGGTTACTCGCCGGAAACAGACCGCACCCGTACGGCTCGGTGAATTCTACGGTCGGGCTGTGAGACAGCTCTCAACAAAACGGATGAAGCGGGCGATTCCTCGCTAACGTCCAGCTCAGCGCAGTGGGCGACACGCGACGGCAAGGTCACGGCAACCTCGGGGACACCCTCGGAACCGTGAGTCCGATGCCAGTTCACCTTCCGTTCACCAAGCGTCCCTAGCGTCGCGCACGACACCAACGTCAGTGCGACAACTACGACGATTGTTTGGGTATGGAACACATCTCGTTCCTGGTGGCCGTTGTGATCATCACGGCGCTCGCCTTCGACTTCACCAACGGGTTCCACGACACCGCCAACGCGATGGCCACCTCCATCGCCACGGGAGCCCTTCGGCCCAAGGTCGCGGTCACCATCGCGGCCGTCCTCAACTTCGCGGGCGCGTTCCTGTCCGTGAAGGTCGCCACCACCATCTCCGGCGGCATCGTCAACGAGAAGGCCGGCATCCATCCGGAGATCATCTTCGCGGCCCTGGTCGGTGCCATCCTCTGGAACCTGCTGACCTGGCTGCGCGGCCTGCCGTCGAGTTCCTCGCACGCCCTCTACGGCGGCCTGATCGGCGCCACCGTGGTCGGCGTCGGTGTCAACGGCGTCAACTTCGACACCGTCGTCTCCAAGATCCTGATCCCGGCGGTCGCCTCCCCGCTGGTCGCGGGACTCGCGGCCTGGGGCGCCACCAAGCTGGCGTTCGCGATCACCCGCAAGAGCAACGGCGAGACCGTCTCCAAGGGCTTCAAGACCGGCCAGATCTTCTCCTCCTCGCTGATCTCGCTGGCCCACGGCACCAACGACGCCCAGAAGACGATGGGCATCATCACCCTGACCCTGGTCTCGGTCGGCGCCCTGCCGAAGGGCGCGCTGCCCCCCACCTGGGTGATCATCTCGGCCGGCGCGGCCATCGCGATCGGCACCTACATGGGCGGCTGGCGGATCATCCGCTCGATGGGCAAGGGCCTCGCGGACATCACGCCGCGACAGGGCTTCGCCTCCGAGTCCGCCGCCGCGACCGTCATCCTGACCTCCTCGCACATGGGCTTCGGCCTCTCCACCACCCAGGTCTGCTCCGGCGGCATCATGGGTGCCGGTCTCGGCGGCCCGAAGGCCGAGCTGCGCTGGAGCCTGGTCCGCCGCATGGTCTACACCTGGGGCCTGACCCTGCCCGCCGCCGCCACGGTGGCCGGCCTCGCGGCCTTCCTCGCCGAGCAGGGCACCTGGGGCGTGGTCCTCGTCGGCGCCGCCCTGGTGGCCGGCTCCGGTGCCATGTGGGCCGTCTCCCGCCGCCAGCCGGTCGGCGCGGACAACGTCAACGACCACCGGGACGTCCAGGACGTCACCCCGGTCGAGGTCGGCCCGGCCGCCGCGCCCGCCACCCCGACCCCCGCCTCGACCACGGTCGCGGCCTGACCGCCGCAGGCTGAGGAGCTCAACACCATGCACATCAAGTGGAACGCCCTGGCCCAGACCGCGGGCTTCAGCTTCGGCATCACCGTCGCGGTGGTCACCGTCTTCGCCCTCGGCATCCTGGCGCTGTCGCGCCACGAGGCCGCGCTCGCCGCACGCCGTGAGGCGGCCGGCCCGTCGGACGCCCCGGTGGCCGGCGGCCGACTGGCCCTGGCCGGCGCGTACGCCTGCTTCGCCGTCTGCGGCGCGGCCGTCCTCTACGGGCTGACGCTGATCGCGGGCAAGTAGCGGCGCGGGCGGCCGCAGCCGGGCGACCGGCGCGACGGAGTCGCCCGACGGAGTCGCCCGACGGAGTCGCCCGACGGAGTCGCCCGACGGACGCTCGGGAACGGCGTGAGGGCCGGGAGTGGATCACCACTCCCGGCCCTCACGCCGTTCCCGAGCACCCCGGCCGGCGGTCGGGAGCAGGCCCCTGCGACCCCGGTCCCGACCCGCTCCCGGCCAGGGGCTCCCGCCGGGGCTCAGCCCCGCCGGAGCGGCCCCCGCCGGCTCACTCCCGGCCGGTGCGCAGCACCGTCTCGCGGATGAACAGCACCGTGACGAAGGCCAGCAGCGCGAACGGCGCCGCGACCAGGAAGACCACGCCCACGCCGTGCCCGAAGGCGTCGGTCACCAGCGGCACCAGCGGGGCGGGCAGCTTGTGCAGGTCCGGGATGCCGCCGCCGAGTCCGCCGCCGGCCGCCGGGACGTGCGCGGCGGCCAGGTTCTCCGTCAGGTAGTGGCCGACCCGGTTGTTCATCAGCGCGCCCAGCGCGGAGACGCCCATCGCGCCGCCCATGGTGCGGAAGAAGGTGACCACCGAGCTGGCCGCGCCGAGCTCGCTGCGCGGCACGGTGTTCTGCACCGCGAGGACGAGGTTCTGCATGGTCAGCCCGAGGCCGATCCCGGTGATCGCCATGTAGACGGACAGCAGGCCGTAGTCGGTGTCGGCCCGGGCGGTGCCGAGCAGGCCGAAGCCGACGGCCAGCAGCAGCGTCCCGGCGACCAGGTAGGCCTTCCACCTGCCGTACTTGGTGATGAGCTTGCCCGCGACGGTGGAGGAGACGGCCAGGCCGAGGATCATCGGCAGCGTCATCAGTCCGGCGATGGTCGGGGACTTCTCCCGGGCCAGCTGGAAGTACTGGCTGAGGAAGGTGGTCGCGCCGTACATCCCGATGCCGACCAGCACGCTGGCCAGCGCGGAGAGGGTCACGGTGCGGTAGCGGAAGAGGCCCGGCGGGATGACCGGCTCGGCGGCGCGGCGCTCGACCGCCACGGCGAGCGCGCCCAGCAGCAGTCCGCCGCCGACCATGGCCGCGGTCTGCCAGGAGAGCCAGGCGTAGTTCTTGCCGGCCAGGGTGATCCAGATCATCAGCAGGCTGACGGCGGCGGTGATGACCGCGGCGCCCAGGTAGTCGATCTTCACCTTGCGCTTGACCACCGGCAGCTTGAGGGTGCGCTGCAGCACCAGGATCGCGGCCAGCGCGAACGGGATGCCGACGTAGAAGCACCAGCGCCAGCCGAGCCAGGAGGTGTCGACGATGACGCCGCCGATCAGCGGGCCGCCGATGGTGGCCAGCGCGAAGACCGCGCCGAAGTAGCCGCTGTACCGGCCGCGCTCGCGCGGCGGGACCATCGCGGCGAGGCAGATCTGGGCGAGTGCCGTGACGCCGCCGGCGCCGATGCCCTGGAGGGCGCGGCAGGCGATCAGCTGGCCGGTGTTCTGGGAGAGCCCGGCCAGGGCGGAGGAGGCGATGTAGATCACCAGGGCGATCTGGAGCAGCAGCTTCTTGCTCGCGAGGTCGGAGAGCTTGCCCCAGATCGGGGTGGAGGCGGTGAGGGTGAGCAGGGTCGCGGTGATCACCCAGGTGTAGGCGGACTGGCCGCCGTGCAGGTCGGTGAGGATGCGCGGGAGTGCGTTGGAGACGACGGTCGACGAGAGCACGGCCACGAAGAGGCCGAGCAGCAGGCCGGACAGCGCCTCCATCACCTGCCGGTGCGTCATCGGTCGGTCGGTGGCAGCAGCGGCGGCGGCTCCGGTCGAGGCAGGGGTGGTGACGGTCATCGAGGTCCTTAGAATAGTTGCCTGAAGCAACCATAAGACCGTTGGTTGACTTGGGCAACATTCGTCAAGGGCAAGTAAAGCCCGGACCGATCCCGGCCCGGGCTCCCTCGACCACCGATGCACGGCCACCGCCGCACGACCGCCGCCGCACGGCGGCTAGTGCACCGCAGACTCACCGACCACGTCGTTGAAGCGGTGCAGCAGCTCCGCGAAACGGACCACGTCGTCACCGGACCAGCTGCCCATCAGCTCGCGGACCCGCGCCATCCGGGCGTCCCGCGCCGCCAGGTACCGCCGCCGGCCGTCCTCGGTGAGCGAGACCAGCGCCGAGCGGCGGTCCAGCGGGTCCGCCTCGCGGTCCACCAGCCCCAGCTCCTCCAGCGCCCGGATCTGCCGGCTGACGGTGGCCTTCCCCACGGCGAAGTGCACGCCCACGTCGGTCACCCGCACCGACCCGGCCTGCTCGATGTACCCGAGCATGCTGTACGCCGTGCCCTCCAGCTGCGGGTGGACCCGCCGGGACAGCTCCGCCACCCTCGCCCGGCCGCGCCGGAACAGCACCCCCACCTCGCGCTCCACCGCCAGCAGGGGCGCTTCACGCTCGTTCTCCGCAGTCACCGCGCCAGTATCCCGCAGCCGCGGAGGCCGGACACGGCGCGGGAGAAACCTCGGCGAAACTAGTTCATGCTATTAAGTATCCGGTTTCCCCCGATACGCAAGGAGATGTGGATGACCGCCCCAGGGCAGGGACCAGGGCAGGCCGCGGCACCGGAGCAGGCGCCGCAGCCCGCCCCGAAGCAGGGCCTCGCCGCCGAACTGAAGGGCGCGGTCACCCCGCGCGCGGCGCTGCTGGTGATCGCCGTGCTCCTCCTCCAGCTCGGCTTCATCACCTCGTACGTCGGTGCGCTGCACCACCCGACCCCGCACGAGCTGTCGATCGCGGTGGTCGCCCCGCCGCAGGTCGCGCCCCAGCTGGTGGCGGGCCTGGAGTCGGTCCCCGACGAGGCCGTGAAGGCCGTCACCGCGCCGGACGCGGAGACCGCCACCGCCCAGATCAAGGACCAGCGGATCTACGCCGCGCTGGTGGTGAACCCGGCCTCCACCGAGGACGTGCTGCTGGTCGCCAACGCGCGCGGGCCGTCCGCCGCCCGGGCCGCCGAGACCATCGTCACCGGGCTGGAGAAGGCCCAGGGCCGGACGGTCAAGGTCGAGGACGTCGTCCCGCTGGCCAAGGGGGACGCCAACGGGCTCTCCTCCTTCTACCTGGTGATCGGCTGGTGCGTCGGCGGCTACCTGGTCGCCTCGATCCTCGGCGTCAGCGCCGGGGCGAAGCCCGCCAACGCCGACCGGGCGCTGATCCGGCTCGGCACCCTGGCGCTGTACTCGATCGCGGCCGGCATCGGCGGCACGATCATCGTCCAGCCGGTGCTGGACGCGCTGCCGGGCTCGTTCTGGGGCCTGTCGGCGGTCGGTGCCCTGGTGGTCTTCGCGGTCGGCGCGGTGACCATGGCGCTGCAGTGCCTGTTCGACATCATCGGCATCGGGATCGCGGTGCTGCTCTTCGTGGTGCTCGGCAACCCGAGCGCCGGCGGCGTCTTCCCGCCGCCGATGATGCCGGCGTTCTGGCGGGCCATCGGCGCCTGGTTCCCGAACGGCGCCGGCACCGACGCGGTCCGCTCGATCGCCTACTTCGACGGCTCGGACCTCGCGGTGCCGCTGGTGGTCCTGCTGGTCTGGGCCGCGGTCGGCGTCGCCGTCACCTTCGCCGCGGTGCTCCGCCGGCCGCGGCACCTCACCCGCGAGCTGGTCAACGACTGACACCGGTGGGGCGGGGACCGGCCCGCCGGCGGGCCGGTCTCAGTCCTCCGGGCGCCCCGGATCGGCGATGACCGACCGGACCACGCCGACCGCGGCCCCCAGCAGGGGGCCGCGGCGGCCCAGCCGGGAGACCGTCAGCCGGTCGCCCGTCCACGGCCGGACGGTCACCCGGACGGCCAGCTCGGCCCGCATGGCCGGCAGCAGCCAGGGCGCCAGCTGGGCGTAGCCGCCGCCGAGCACCACCTCGGCCGGGTCGAGCAGGTTGACCGCGCCCGCCGAGGCGATGCCCAGGGCGGTCCCGGCCCCGGCCAGCGCCGCCCGCACCTCCTCGTCCCCCGCCTCCGCGCGCTCGGCGAGCAGCGCCACCCAGTCGCCGCGGATCCCCTCCAGTCCGGCCTCGCGCAGCACCGCCGTCTCCCCCGCGTACTGCTCCAGACAGCCGTGCGCCCCGCAGGCGCAGCGCGGCCCGTCCGGGTGGACGGGCACGTGGCCCAGCTCGCCCGCGTAGCCGCGGGCCCCGCGCAGCAGCCGTCCGCCGACCACGATCGCCGAGCCGACCCCGGCCTCGGCGGAGACGTGCAGGAAGTGGTCGGGCCCGCCGCCGAGCCAGAGCTCGGCCAGCCCGCCGAGGTTGGCCTCGTTGTCGGCCCGGATCGGCAGCTCGGCCAGCTCCTCGGCGTTGGCGGCGCGCAGCGCGAGCCGCAGCTCGGCGGTGACCGGGACGTCCCGCCAGCCGAGGTTGGCGGCCCGCTGGAGCACCGCGCCGTCGGAGCCGACCAGTCCGGGCACCGCCAGGACCAGCCCGGCCGGGCGCAGTCCGGCCTCGGCGACGGCCCGGCGGAGCAGTTCGGCCAGGTCGGCCAGGACGGCGGCGGGCCGCCGGTCCCGGTTGCGAATCTCCTGCCGGCGCCAGGACCGGACCTCGCCGCGCAGGTCGACCACGCAGGCGCCCAGGTGCTCGACGCCGATCTCGGCACCGAGGCCGCCGGGGCCGTCCGGGGCGAGGCCGAGCGCGGTGCCGGGCCGGCCGACCTTGCCGCTGGGGGCGGCCGGGCCCTCCTCGGCGACCAGGCCGGCCGCGATCAGCTCCTCGGCCAGCGAGGAGACGGCCGCACGGGTCAGCCCGGTGTCCGCGGCCACCTCGGCCCGGGAGCGCGGGGCGCGCGCGATGACCCCGAGCACCAGCGCCAGGTTGGCCCGGCGCATGCCCTGCTGGCTGGCGGGCCCGGACCGGAGACCGTCCGTCTCGCGCATCGCCCTCACCCCGCTCGGCTTCCGCACACTCGTCTGCAGCGTAGCCCGGTTTCGCCGTCCGTTCCCGCCCGCCCTCGGCCGGTCCTCGGCCGGTCCTCGGCCGGTCGGGGGACGGCCCGGGGAAGGGCCCGGGGCCGGCGCGCGCGACGCTGCCGGGATCCCGTCAGGGCTGCTCCGCCCGGGTGGCGACGGGCTCGGCGAGCCGGGTGAAGACCCAGCGCTGCATGGCCCAGAACCGGAACAGCATCGCCACGAAGGTGCCCAGCACCATCCCGCTGAGGAAGTCGGCCAGCTCCTGGGCGAACGGGCTGATCCAGGGCTCGCGCAGGTTCAGCACGTACCGGGAGACGATCAGCGGGAGGTCGTTGACGCAGACCGCCGCCACGCTGACCACGAGGTAGAGCAGCGCCTCGCGCTGCCGGCCGTTGGCCCGGAAGGCCCACCGGCGGTTGAGCACGTAGGAGACCGTGGTGGCCACCACGGTCGCCACGGTGAGCGCCACCACCGGTTTGTGCGCCAGCAGGGTGAGCCGCAGCGAGTAGTTGATCACCACGCTCAGGGCGAAGCAGCAGCTGCCGACCAGCAGGAACTTCACCAGCCGCCGGTGCCGGAGGAGGACCGGGCGCAGCCCGGCCGGCACCCGGGACAGGACGCGCTGCGTGGGTGACGCCATCCTCGCAGTCTGGCACGGGGCCCGCCGCCGCTCCTGGCGACGGCGGGGCTGGCGGGCGGCCGGGCCGGCGGGCGGCCGGGCGGGCCGGGCGGGCCGGCGGGACCTCCGGGGCGGCGCGCGGGCCCGGGACCCGCGCGCCGCCGGGTCAGCCGGCGGTGATCCGCAGGACGCCGGTGGTGGTGCCCTGGTAGACCACGCCGCCCGGGGCGATCGAGCCGACCATCTGGAGCGTGTCGAAGAGGAAGCCCGCGCCGAGGTACTCGGTGCGCACCACCGCGCCGGTGGCCGGGTCGACCTCGGCGTAGTCGTACGGGTCCAGCTCCGAGGTGGCCGTGGTGCCCGGGATCACCGGCCGGCGCAGCACCGTGTGGATCAGCCCGTCGGCGGTGGAGAGCCGGGGGACGGCGGCCGAGCGGACCCCGGTGTCCCAGACCAGGTCGCAGCCGGAGCCGTCGGCCCGGACGTCGACCCGGCTCAGGCCGCCGGTGAACCGGCCCGAGGAGGGCACGGCCGGCCCGGCGTCGGCGGGCAGCTTCGGGTACGGGTAGCCGTAGGTGCTCGCGACCAGGACGGTGTTGCCGACCGCCACCGGGGAGTTCTCGCTGCCGCTGCCGCCCTTCTTCAGCACCGGCACCGAGCAGACCTGCGAGCCGTCCGAGGTGCGGTGGACCAGCAGGTTCACGGTGGGGGCCGCGTTGTCGACGACGGTCACGTAGTCGGTGCCGGTGCCCGGGCCGAAGAAGGTCGGCGTGGAGCCGGTGCCCCAGCTGAGCTGGCCGGGCTTGCGGCCGGGGCCCCGGTCGTAGGCCCGGCGCCAGGCGATCCGCGGGGTGCCGTCGGCGTCGGCGGTGAGCAGGTAGGTCGCGTGGGTGGTGGCGACGGCGGTGCCGGCGGGGGCGGTGGAGATGGAGTTGGCGATCCGCTCCCCGGTGGGCAGCGCGAGGGCGCGGACGGCGCCGGTGCGGTCGTCGGCGGTGCCGACCACCCCGCCGCCGGTGGCGAACCAGACCCGGCCCTGCCAGTCGGGCGAGACCCCGGTGACGGCGTCGCCGGCGGGCACCGCCCCGGTCAGCGGGAGCCGGGAGGCGACGTACAGCTCCCAGCGGCCGGTGGCGTCGCGCCGGTGGCCGATCCGCAGCAGGTTGCGGTCGCCGTCGACGGCCACCAGCCGGTCCTGGTGGTCGAGGTAGGCGTACACGCCGCCGAGCAGCGAGCCCTTGGCGAGCGGCAGCTCGGCGAGCGAGCCGCCGTCGGCCGGGTCGAGCAGGTGGACGGTGGGGGTGAGCCCGAAGATCGCGGTGCACAGGGCGACGGGGTACCCGTCGGAGCCGACCAGCACGGTCGGGCAGGCGGACTGGAGCGCGACCCGGTGCGACGTGAGCGGGCCGGGCGGCGGACCGGGCAGCGGGGTGGCGTCCGAGGAGCCGGTGTCGCCGTGCATGGTGGCGGTGCCGTCCGGGCCCGCGTACGGGTTGTGCGGCGGCAGCGGGCCGAACGGGGTCGCGGCGTGCGCCGGGGCGGCGCAGGCGAGGAGGAGGGCGGCGGCGGCGAGCACGGCGGCACGCGGAGGCAGCGCGAAGCGCATGGGGTGTCGTCCCATCGGGTGAGTGAGCAGGCGGACCGCGCACGGCGGTGCACACCACCCGGGAGGGGGTTCCCGGCGGGGGGCGCCGGGTGGGTCACCGCGCTGGTCAGTGCGCGCGGCGACAGATCGCGGAGCATGCGTGCGCCAGGTCGACGTCCAGTCGACGGCTCAGGTGCGCATGGCGATCCACCCCGCCAGCCTGCCCGGCTGACGGGGTGTCTCACAAGGGTCGTCTCACCCTGCGGTCGCGGCCCGGCGCGGCCCCCCGGGGGGGCAGGCCGGGCCGCGGGCCCGCGTCAGGCGGCGGCGACCAGCACCGCGGCCGGCTCCAGGGCCAGCCCCAGCACCTCCCGGACGTCCGAGACCGGGTGGACGGTCAGCCGCTCCAGCACCTCGGCCGGGACGTCGTCCAGGTCGGCCTCGTTCCGCTTGGGGATGATCACCGTGGTGACCCCGGCCCGGTCGGCGGCGAGCAGCTTCTGCTTCACCCCGCCGATCGGCAGCACCCGCCCGGTCAGCGACACCTCGCCGGTCATCGCCACGTCGGTGCGCACCTTGCGGCCGGAGAGCAGCGAGGCCAGCGCCGTGGTCATGGTGATGCCGGCGCTCGGCCCGTCCTTGGGGACGGCCCCGGCCGGGACGTGCAGGTGCACGCCGCGGTCGCGCAGCGAGGTGACCGGCAGCTCCAGTTCGGCGCCGCGCGAGCGCAGGTAGGAGAGCGCGATGTGGGCGGACTCCTTCATGACGTCGCCCAGCTGGCCGGTCAGCGTGAGCCCGGTGCCGCCGGTCTCGGCGTCGGCGAGCGAGGCCTCGATGTAGAGGACGTCGCCGCCCGCACCGGTGACCGCCAGGCCGGTCGCGACCCCGGTGACGGCGGTGCGGCGCTCGGCCGGCTCCTGGGCCGCCTCGGGGACGTGGTGCGGCCTGCCGATCAGGGCGCGCAGGTCGTCGGCCCCGACCGCGGCGGGCAGCCGGCGCTCGCCGAGCTCGCTCTGCGCGGCGACCTTGCGCAGTACCCGCGCGATCGACCGTTCGAGGTTCCGGACGCCCGCCTCGCGGGTGTACTCGCCGGCCAGCCGGCGCAGCGCCGTCTCGTCGACCGAGACCTCCTCGCTCCGCAGGCCGGCCCGCTCCAGCTGGCGCGGGAGCAGGTGGTCGCGGGCGATGACGACCTTCTCGTCCTCGGTGTAGCCGTCGAGCCTGACCAGCTCCATCCGGTCGAGCAGCGGCTCGGGGATGGCCTCCAGCACGTTGGCGGTGGCGAGGAAGACCACGTCGGAGAGGTCCAGCTCGACCTCCAGGTAGTGGTCGCGGAAGGTGTGGTTCTGCGCCGGGTCGAGCACCTCCAGCAGGGCGGCGGCCGGGTCGCCCCGGTAGTCGGAGCCGACCTTGTCGATCTCGTCCAGCAGGACGACCGGGTTCATCGAACCGGCCTCCTTGATCGCGCGGACCAGCCGCCCGGGGAGCGCGCCGACGTAGGTGCGCCGGTGGCCGCGGATCTCCGCCTCGTCCCGGACGCCGCCGAGCGCGACCCGGACGAAGTTGCGGCCCATGGCGCGGGCCACCGACTCGCCGAGCGAGGTCTTGCCGACGCCGGGCGGGCCGACCAGCGCCAGCACCGCCCCGCCGCGGCGGCCGCCCACCTGCCCGAGCCCCTGGTCGGCCCGGCGCTTGCGGACCGCGAGGTACTCGACGATGCGGTCCTTCACGTCGGCCAGGCCGGCGTGGTCGGCGTCCAGCACCGCGCGGGCGCCGGCGATGTCGTAGGCGTCCTCGGTCCGCTCGTTCCAGGGCAGCTCCAGCACGGTGTCCAGCCAGGTGCGGATCCAGGAGCCCTCGGGCGACTGGTCGCTCGCCCGCTCCAGCTTGTCGACCTCCTTGAGGGCGGCCTCGCGGACCTTCTCCGGGAGGCCGGCGGCCTCGACCCGGGCGCGGTAGTCCTCCTCCTCGTCGGCCGGGTCGCCGTTCAGCTCGGCCAGCTCCTTGCGGACGGCCTCCAGCTGGCGGCGGAGCAGGAACTCCTTCTGCTGCTTGGCCACGCCCTCCTCGACGTCCTTGCGGATGGTGTCGTTGACCTCCTCCTCGGCGAGGTGGTCGCGGAGCAGGCCGAGCGCGTACTCCAGCCGGGCGACCTGGTCGGCCTCCAGCAGCACCTTGAGCTTCTGCTCGGCGGTGGCGAAGGGCGCGTAGCCGATGTTGTCGGCGAGCTCGCCGACGCCCTCGATGGCGGCCACCCGGTCGACGATCTGCCAGGCGCCGCGCTTGCGCAGCCACTGGGTGGAGAGGTTCTTGTACTCCTTGAGCAGCTCGGCGGCGCGCCCGGCCACCGGGGTGCCGACCGAGGACTCCCGGAACGGCGTGGTCTCGACCCAGAGCGCGGCGCCGGGCCCGGTGGTGCCGACGCCGATCCGCACCCGGCGCACGGCGCGGACCAGTGCGGCCGGGTCTCCGTCGGCCAGCCGGCCGACCTGCTCGACGGTGGCGAGGGTGCCGACGGCCGCGTACGAGCCGTCCACCCTCGGGACCAGCAGCACCTGGGGCCTGCCGGTCCCGGTGACCGCGGCGCGCGCGGCCTCGACGGCGGCGCGGACCTCGGTGTCCTTCAGGTCCAGCGGGACGACCATGCCCGGGAGCACGACCTCGTCGTCGAGGGGCAGCACGGGCAGGGTGAGCGGTGTGGACGTCGATGCCATGATCTCTCCCCAGTCAGCGAACTTGAGTCGACCTGACTAAGGCTTGGCGGGCGCCGGATGTTCCCCGGGCCGTGTTCGCCGTGAGCGAACGCCGGGCGGGCCCGGGAAGACCCCGGCGGAGCTGTCAAAAACCGCCGGCCGAGACCTCGCGGTGATCCGCGGAAGCCCCGGCCGCCGACCGGGACCGACCGCGGCGGACGGAACGGACCACGACCGCGGACGGGCGGCGAACGGAGGCGAACGGAGGCGGACGGCGGACGCCGCTACAGCCGGTCCAGCACCGCGGCCCGCCCGCGCGCGGGCGCCTGCTTCGGCACCCCGGCGGGCACCGCGACCCGGCCCCGCCCCGGCCCGTGGCCGTCCCAGCGGCGCAGCCAGCGCCAGAGTGCGACCCCGGCCAGCAGCGCCACCGGGTGGCCGACGCCGGTGACCAGGTCCCGGTCGGTGGCGATCTGCTCGGCGATCAGCGCCCCGGCCAGACCCAGCCCGAGCAGCCGGCCGCGCACGGAGAGCAGGCCGGCCAGCGCGCCGAGGCTGGCCAGCACCCCGTAGCTGACCCCGATGTCCAGGTCGTCGAGCGCCGAGGCCCGCAGCCGCCCGGTCTCCACCGCGACGATCACCACGGCCTGGGAGAGCAGGGTGGCCGTGACGTGCCCGGCCGCGAAGACCGCGGCGGCCCGGGTCGCCCCGACCCTGCGCTCCAGCGGGGCGACGGTCAGGGCGAAGGCCCACAGGTACGGCATCCAGACCGTGCCGGCCACCCAGAAGCCGCTGAGCAGGAGCGCCCGCAGCGGGTGGTGCAACAGGTTGTTCCCGTCCGAGCTGGAGGCCTCCTGGAGGCGGGTGACCAGCTCCGGATCGGCGAGCACCGCGAAGGTGGTGGTGGTGGCCACCACCGCGAGGTAGCCGAGCGCGAAGGGGTTGCGCCGGGGGGTCGGCACCCGGGCCAGCACCCATTCGACCGGGCCGGCC